>NZ_FMIF01000002.1:0-339618 GCF_900095615.1 Sporanaerobacter sp. PP17-6a
GCCAAAGATTTAATGTAAGCGTTCAGGCTATTATAAACGCTAATCCAGGGATTAACCCGAATAATTTACAAATAGGTCAGGTGATATGCATACCAACTATGGTAGGACCTACACCTTCATGTCCGAACGGATTTCTATACACAATAAGATCAGGAGATACCTTGTTTGCTCTTGGCCAAAGATTTAATGTAGGCGTTCAGGCTATCATAAATGCCAATCCGGGGATTAACCCGAATAATTTGCAAATAGGTCAAGTGATATGCATACCAACTTAATATTATAATTTGAACAATTATTTATAACCCACAGTAAAGTCATAATTTACCTTGACAGAACTTGACATCAAATGGGTTTCAAAATTTACTTTATTAATATAAAGAAAGCTCAAAAATTTAATAATTTAGATTTTTGAGCTTTTAGATATATTATATTTTGCCTTCACCGTCTTTTACTATCTGTTCAAATTCATTTTCCTTAATATGTCTTGTATATCATTTGCAAAATCATTCATAGGTCTTCCGTTACTTATGTTTCTTGCTATAGTACTAATTCTTGAATATAAGTCAGGATTAGTTGTTACATTTACCGTTGTTATATTTTTATCGGCTTCTTTAACTGCGGTTTCAACTTTATTTCGTATATTCGTTGTAAGATTATCATTAGTTGTTCCCTTCAAATCTACTCCGACTAAGGCAGTATTTCCTGTTATTACTGCTGTTGCACTATTTACGTCATTTAATGCTGCAACTCTACGAGCAATATTTTGTGCTCTTTGGTAAGAACCTTGAGTCATATTTCCATTATTATTTGTGTTTAAATTCGTATTCCCATTATTATCAATTCCAGAGTTGTTATTTAAGTTTGATTCAAGTCTTGGAACATTACTTCTCGGCATAACATTTGGAGTTCTTCTTTGAGCCTGATTACCAATCCTTGTTTCTACTCTGCTGTTTGGCCTTTGGGAAGTTTTGGTTCCACAGCCGGCCATTGAGACTGATAATATCGAAGCAGTTAAAATAAGAATTAATTTATTATTTTTTTTCAACTAATCACCTCCTTTTATTATTTTCTCATTTTATATTTTTTTTATTAAGACAGTTTATAATCAATATACTTAATAATGGATTGAGAAAAACAGAAAATGAAAATAAACATATCTTTGGAAAGAAAAATAATATCATAAAAAATTTTATCATAATTGATAAATATTAATATCCAATAAAATAAAAAACAATTAGGCAACAAATTTTTTCATAAAATCAAAATATAAAAAAGGCTTTAATTAAAAATTAATAATAATGAAGCCTTTTTTGAAACCCATTTAACGGAAAATATAAATTAATGGGAATATGATCCTTCTGTATACTATAAAAAAGGATTTTTAAATCCTATTTAATGAAAGATATCTAATGATGTAAATGCAGCTTTCCTATGGTTTATAAATGAAAATTTGACTTTAAGTTACAAAAAAACGCTGTTTAATTTAAAATTATTAAATAAAAAGTAGATTAGCTATATAATACCAAAATATTTATGAAATATTGAAAAAACATAAAATCTTTTGTATAATCATAGATAATAAATGAAAAAATTGAAGGGAGAATTATGAAGGGAAATAATGCAAAACTTGGTGATTTGCTTTTGTATGTAGGGAAGATAACAAAAGAGCAATTAAATGAAGCAATTTCAGAACAGAAAAACAGCGATAAAAAAATTGGAGAAATTTTAGTGGAAAAAGGTTGGGTAAGTGAGAAAGACATTATAGAGGTGTTAGAATTTCAACTGGGTATACCTCATGTAGACTTGGACAGATATTTAATAAATTCGGAAGTATCAAGGCTGATACCGGAAAATTTAGCCAGAAGGTATGATCTAATTGCAGTAGATAAGAAAAATGATTATCTGATTGTAGCGATGGCGGATCCTCTTAATATATTTGCAATTGATGATGTTAGATTGACCACTGGATTTAATGTACAACCTGTAATCTCTACAAAAAAGGATATTGAAAGGGCAATAGATAAATATTATGAAAAAGAAAGAACAAAGAGAGTACTTGAAGAGTTTAAAGAAAATTATATTCCAAATGATGAAACAATCGAGGAAAACCAAGAGGAGATAAATAGTGCTCCCGTTGTAAAGCTTTTAAACTCTATGATAGCACAGGCTGTTAACATGAGAGCCAGTGATGTACATATCGAACCCTTTAACGATAATGTCAGAGTGAGGTTTCGTATAGACGGAGATTTACAGGAAATAATGAATTTATCTAGAAACACCATTTCTGCTATAATTACCAGAATAAAAATAATGGGGAAGATGAATATTGCGGAAAGAAGAATTCCTCAAGACGGAAGAGTTGAAATTAATGTGGACGGAAGAGATATTGATTTGCGTATTTCTACTCTTCCCACAATTTACGGAGAAAAAATAGTTTTAAGGATTTTGGATAGAGGAAGTTTTTTATTTACTAAGAAGGATTTAGGCTTTACTGAAGAAGATTTTATATCATTTGAAAATATTCTTAATCAGCCTTATGGAATGATTTTAGTTACCGGTCCTACAGGCAGCGGAAAAACGACTACTCTTTATACTATACTTAGTGAGCTTAATTCCATAGAAAAGAACATTATAACGGTGGAGGATCCCGTGGAATATAAGTTTAGCGGAATAAATCAAGTTCAGGTCAATAATAAAGCAGGGCTTACATTTGCCAACGGACTCAGATCCATATTAAGGCAGGATCCGGATATTATTATGTTGGGAGAGATACGAGACGGCGAGACGGCGAAAATGGCTGTAAGAGCAGCTATAACGGGGCATTTGGTTTTTTCAACCCTTCATACCAATGATACTGCATCTTCTATAACAAGGCTTGTTGATATGGGAATTGAACCATATTTGGTTTCTTCGGCAGTTATCGGGATAATTTCTCAAAGACTGATAAAAAAATTATGTCCTTTTTGTAAGACACCTTACGAGACAAGTTATAGAGAAAAAAAGATTCTGGGATTGGATACGGAAAAGGACATGGTCTTTTACAAGCCTAATATGTGCAATTTATGTAATAAAGGATATAAAGGGAGAACAGCTGTCCATGAGGTAATGCCCATAGACGAGGATATAAGGAGAGGTATTGACAGAAGAGAGAGTGCCGATTATATTAAGAATTTAGCGATTGAAAAGGGTATGAAAACTCTGTTTCAAAACGCAGTACGGTTAGTGGAAAGTGGCACTATAACTATGGAGGAAGCTTTGAAGGTAGGATACACTTTATAATTAGGAGGCAGATATGGAGATTTCGGATTTAATAAAAATGGGAATAAAATTAAAAGCATCGGATATTCATATAACCGTTGGAGTTCCTCCTGTATTTAGGATTAACGGTATTCTTCAAAATTATGGGGAAAATATTTTTACTCCGAAGGATACGGAATATTTGGTCAAAGAAATTTTATCCGAAGATAAATTTAAAATTCTTGAGGAAAAAGGAGAACTTGATATATCCTTTTCAAGTTCAGGCGTAGGAAGGTTTAGGATTAACGTTTTTAAACAGAGAGGAAGCTTTGGAATGGCTCTAAGAATAATTCCTTTGACAATACCCACTATGGATGAATTGGGGATTCCTCCAATTGCAAAGGATTTATCCATGCTGCCCAGAGGCCTTATATTAGTTACGGGACCTACAGGAAGTGGTAAATCTACAACTCTTGCTTCCATGGTGGATTTGATAAACCATAAGAAAAAATACCATATATTAACTTTAGAGGATCCCATAGAGTATCTTCATAAGCATGATAAAAGCATAGTCAATCAAAGAGAAATAGGAAGTGACTCCTTATCCTTTGCCAATGCATTGAGAGCTGCTTTAAGGCAGGACCCCGATGTAATACTTGTAGGTGAGATGAGAGATCTTGAAACCATGAGTATTGCGCTGACGGCTGCAGAAACAGGGCATTTGGTTCTTTCTACTCTTCATACTATAGGAGCAGCCAGTACCATAGACAGAATAATAGACGTATTTCCTTCTTATCAGCAGCAGCAAGTGAGAATTCAGCTTTCTTCCGTAATACAGGGAATAATATCTCAGCAGCTTCTTCCGATGATTGACGGGAAAGGGAGAATTGCAGCCTTTGAGATAATGGTTGCCACTCCCGCTATCAGGAATTTAATAAGAGAAGAAAAGACTCACCAAATAGATACGGCGATACAGACAGGGAGCAAATATGGGATGCAAACCATGGATAATTCCATGTTGAAACTTTTCAATAAGGGAAAGATATCCGAGGAAACCGTATTGAGCCAATCTGTATTTCCTGATGTTATTAAAAGGTATTTAAAATAGGATGGTGTGAATATGTGGTTTAAATATAGAGCGGTATCAAAGACGGGGCAGCCTATAGAAGGAGTATATGAAGCAGAAAGTTCTAATGATGTGGTAGCAATGCTTAAAGACAAAAAATATTATCCCGTGTCCGTTGAAGAAAAAAAGGTTAACGAAAATAGAAATATTTCTTTTCCCAAGAAGATTTCCAAAAAGGACATGGGAGTATTTTGCAGGCAGTTTTATACAATGTTCAATTCGGGAATAAGTATTGTGAAATGTTTGGATATATTAAGCATTCAAACCGAAAATAAAAAATTAAGGTTAGGGCTAAATTCTGTTTGTGAAAATGTGCAGGAAGGTTTAAGCATATCTGAAGCTATGAAAAAAGAAGAGAAGATATTTCCGTCTCTTTTGATAAATATGGTAGAGGCCGGGGAAGTAAGCGGTAATTTAGATACGATAATGGAAAGAATGGCTTCTCATTATGAAAAAGAAAATAAAATTGAGAATAAGATTAAAAATGCTTTTATATATCCCGCTGTTTTAAGTATAGTAACTATAGGAGTTGTAATATTTCTTATTGTGGTAGTCATGCCTACATTTATAGGAATGTTTGAAAGTAATGGTGCTCTTCTTCCTTTGCCTACAAGAATTTTACTGAGCATAAGTAACAGCATAAAGAATTTTTGGTATTTGTATATATTGATAATCGGTTTGGCTGTAGGATCGTTGAATGCCTATAAGAAGACTGTTTCTGGGAAATTATTTTTTGACGGATTGAAAATCAGGCTTCCGATAATTAAGGACTTCAATATTAAGGTGATTACTTCGAGATTCGCAAGGACTTTGTCGACTCTTATGTCCAGCGGCATACCTCTTATTCAGTCGTTGGATGTGGTGGAAAAGGTATTGGAAAACAGTGTTATATCCGATAAATTTGAAATTGTAAAGGAAAACATAAAAAAAGGTATACCTTTGTCTCAAACCATAGATGACACAAATATTTTTTCTCCTATGGTAGTTTCAATGATTAAAGTAGGAGAGGAATCCGGGTCTATTGATGAGATACTCGATAAAACAGCGGATTTTTATGATGAAGAGGTGGAAACATCCCTCCAGAGGATGACTACAATGCTTGAGCCTTTGCTTATAGTTTTTATGGCATTGATAGTGGGATTCATAGTTATAGCTATGGCAATGCCGATGTTTGACATGGTTAATACAATAAAGATGTAATTTGTAGGGGGTGATATAAAAAAGTAGTACAGCTTTTTATATAAATAAAATTTTAATAATTTTAATAAGGGGGAAGAAAGAATGTTTAATTATTTTGTCAAAAAGATGAGACAAAAAAGAGGATTTACATTAATCGAGCTGGTGGTAGTTATAGCGATACTTGGAATTTTGGCGGCAATAGCAGTGCCCAGATACACAAAATCAAGGAGGAATGCAGCGGTAGCTGCTCACAATGCCAATGTAAAGACTTTGGAAGGTGCGGCAAATTTGGCGATAACCGATGATGAAGCTCTGCCCGAAGGCGGTTGGACAAAGGATACTGAAGAAACGGATGAAGAAGGTGCTGTAGGGTGGAAAGATTATCTTCAGGAGTGGCCGGAAGTTCCGGAATCGGTAAAAAAAGAAATCGATCCGGATACTTACACAGTTACTGTAGAGGAAGATAAAATCAAAGTCGAGCCCGGCTATGCTAAATTAAATGATGACGGAGAAATTGTACTTGATGAAGAAGCTCCTGCTGAATAATATCTGTTAATCAAAGTTTTTAAAGGAGAAAAAAACATGCCTTTAATTATATTTATTTTCGGCACAATAATAGGTTCATTTTTAAATGTATGCGTTTATCGTATACCAAAGGGAGAATCCGTGGTTTTTCCGGGTTCTCATTGTCCCACATGCGGGCATCCTCTTAAATGGTATAATAATATACCCATACTTAGTTTTATATTTCAAAAGGGCAGATGCGGATACTGTAGGGGAAAAATTTCTTTGCAGTATCCCCTTATAGAATTTCTAAACGGAGTTATGTATCTGATATTTTATCATAAATACGGATTGTCTGCGGAATTCATATATTATGGAGCTCTTTGCGGTGTCTTAATTGTATTAAGCTCTATTGACTGTTATAGCGGCATTATACCCGACAGATTTATTTTTTTAATCCTTATTTTTTCTATAATATATAAAATATCTCTTTATATATTTTACAGCGTATCTCCTCAATGGTTCAATAGTATTTTAGGCCTATTGGTAGGAGGGTTATTTTTCCTGACTATATCCGTTCTGTCCAAAGGAGGAATGGGCGGAGGGGATATTAAATTAATCGGAGCATTGGGATTTGTTTTAGGTCTTAAAATGGTATTTTTGAATATATTTTTATCTTTTATTATAGGTGCAATTATATCATTGATGCTTATAGCTTTAAAAAAGAAGGGAAGAAAGGATTCAATCCCCTTCGGACCTTTTATATGTATGGGGTTTCTCATAACATCTCTTTGGGGAGATAAACTGCTTTTGTGGTATATAAATATTTTTTGGGGAAATAATTAGGAGGAATTTTTTTGAAATTTTTATCTTTGATCAATAAAAATATTATTTCTATGGATATAGGTGCTTATGAAATGAAAATTGTAGAAGGAAGAGAAACACCGAAGGGAATATATATATCAAAATGTTTTTCAGTTTCTACTCCCGAGGGAGCTTATGAAAACGGATATATAAAGGATAAGGAGCTTATATGCTATCTCTTGAAAGAAGGAATGGAACATAATAAGATTAAGGATAGACAAACATATATTACGATTAAGAGTTCTGATATCATATCAAGAGAAGTAATTCTTCCTAACGTATCGGGAGAGGAAATAGACGGTATTTTGAAATATCAGGCTGACGAGTACCTTCCCAGGGATTGTGAAGATTATATTATACAGCATAAGGATATTAAAGTTGTTGAAGATGAAGAAGGTAAAAAGAAGAATATACTTATGATTGCAATTCCCAAGGAAATTGTCGAACAGCATTTAAATCTCATAAAGGAGTTGAATTTAAGGCCGGCTGTATTGGATTATCAGTCGAATTCTGCTGTCAAGGCAATTAATTTTTCAGACAGAGCAAATAACGTTTATAACACGAGGGCAGGTACTATTGCCCTTATTGATACAGGATTTGACTCCACAAATGTAACTATAGTTAAGAATGGAATTATTCAGGTAAGCAGAATAGTAGAAAAAGGCGGCAGATATGTAGATAATAATATGATGAATTTCCTTGGAATAGGAAGAGAAGAATTGAATGAAAAAAAAGAGACTATGGGAGAAATAAGGGATATTGATAATGAATATTCCGATGATAACAGGCTGAAAAATATAATGAAAACTTCAATTGAAAGCATACTTGAGAAGATTGAAGAAGTATTTAAATATTATACTTCGAGGGAGACGGGAAACAAAATCGATATGATATTTATATATGGAGGATACTCTCAAATATCTGGGATAGAAAATATCTTTTCTAATTATTACAGTATTCCTTCGGCAAGAATAAATAGTTTGAATAAGGTGTTTATAAATGAAGAATTGAATAAGTACATTAATTGTATCGGGTTAATAATACGGTTGTCGGGAGAGAAGTGATATGAGAGATTTAAATTTTTTTGAGCCTTATATTGAAAAGAAAAATGAAAGAACTAATACAATCAATAAGGAAATAATTTTTTATTTTTCCATAACATTAGTTATAATTGTTACTGCAATATATTCCGTTTCAAATGCCATTAGGGTTAGAAAACTAAATAGGGAAACACTTCTTCTGAAAGAAAAAGTGGAAGATGAAGGAGCTAAAGAAGAGGTTAAGTACACGGAAAATAAGGAAAAAGAGCTTAAAAGTCAAGAAGAAATTGTTACGGGATTAAATAAAGCCGATGAAAAGATTACTTCAATGGATAAAATAGATAATGCTATATTAGAAAAAATTACGGACAAGATGCCGGACAATCTTTTTCTCACTTCAATAAATATTAATCCTTCTTCCATTGAGATATCGGGAAATTCAAAGAACAGATATCTGATTGCGGATTTTGAACGTGGCTTAAATGAAATAAAGGATTTTAAAAGTATATTTATATCAGATATATCTTCACGGGAAAGTTATTATAATTTTACATTAAATATTCAATTTGAAGGTGTGAAAAATAGTGATGGGGAAAAAAGTACGGAAGGAACAAAGAGGGAATCTCATAAGGACAGTTCCGGCGAGGAAAATTCCCAAGATGAACTTCAAAATAAGCCTGACGGAGAATGAAAGAATACTTTTATCTATATTGGTTTTTTTAATAGTATTTTGGGGAATGTTAAAATTTTTTGTTTTTCCCCAAAGAGATAAAATTTTTATGTTGAATTCAACAAAGGACGAATATACTGATATATTGGATAGGAGAAATGGAATATTCAGAAGAGAAGATAAAACGGAAAAGGAATTGATAACGCTGAAAGAAAATAAAGATGATATATACAGAAAATATTTTCCGTCTTTAGATCAAGCACAGATTTTATATATGCTTAACAATATGATCGAAAATTCTGAGGTTAGAATAAATGATATTTCCTTTAGCCCTTATTCTAAAGAAAAAATTGAAGGTATTACCTTTGATTATGTTGACATATCCCTTCCCTATGAAGGATATTATGACGGACTTATGGAGATTTTGAAAAATATAGGGACAAGTTCTAAAAAGCTGGTTATTACAGGGCTTACAATTGACAGAGCAGATGATGATGCGGTAAAGGGGGATATTTTTTTGAGGGCTTACAGTATAGAGGGAAATGATGATGAAAATAAAGATTTTGTTTATATGGAAGAACCTAAAAACAGTTATAAAGAAGATCCCTTTAAATCAGATTTTAATTATGAGAAAATCAAAAATTCTGAGGATCTTTCCGACTCTTTAGAAAACACAGAAAATTCTTCCGGAATTTCCGGGAATAGCAGCTATACATACGGAAGCCAAGAAGAAAGCGGAGAACAGAAAGCTAATAAAAAACTTTTAGAAAGCTTTGATGACGGAGAAATATATTTTATGCCTTCCCACGTTGATATCGGGGGAAGAATATCCAAATCCAGCAATTCCAAAGAAGGAAAATACTCTTTAAGACTGGAGTACAATATTTTGGGATTGGAAAAGGAAAACAGAGCTTTTGTGGATTTAACCGATGAAAATATCAAGATTGATTATCCTCCCGATTCTGTCGGGATGTGGGTTTATTCTTACGGATATTCTCCCGTCACGGTGGGAATCAGATTTTCAACTCAGGACGGAGAAAAAATATATACGAATATTTCCAACGGCATAGGGTGGACAGGATGGAAATATGTTGAAGCTAAGCCTCCTTCCGATTTAAAAGTTTATCCTTTAAAGATTGACAGGATATACGTGGAATTAAATGAAAACAAGAATGATTACGGAGTAATACTTATAGATGAATTGGAAGCGAATTACCCTTTAAACCAAGGGCAAAGTGCATCCGAAGATAAAAACACCTTTATATTTTATGTGGTGGAAAAGGGAGATACTTTAGATAAGATATGTGATAAAACACATAGCAACAGAAACAGGAAGAATGATATACTTAAATATAATGAAATATCCGGGGATCAGGATTTGATTCCGGGAAAAATATTGGTACTTCCGGTACAGGATGGAAGGTGAAAAGTGATGAAGAATAAGAAAAGCATTTTGGTGGCAGTATTTTTTATTTTATTTATATTCTTATTTAACGGGATTTCTTATGGAGATTCTGCTGACGAAGAAAATTATACCGAGGCAAGGACAAAAGGATATGAAAGGGGAATTGCCGACGGACGGGAAAAAGCTCTGGAAAATAAATTGAAGAAAATAGATGATGAATATTATAAATATTTGCCTTCTGCTGCAAGCTTAAAGACAAAGTTTAAAAATATTCTGGAAGATGAGAATGATGAGTATTTTCTGTACTTTTCCCAGGGATACTATGAAGGATTTCAGGTTGGATATGAAGAAATACTTAAACCAGACAAAAAAACCGACAAAAGCTCGGATAGTCAAAATGCAGATAATACAGATGGAAAAGACATGGGAGAACTTTTGGGGAAAATATATGGTATAAGGGATTATTATTTAGGCAAGAAGAATAATTATTATCAATCTCTTCCATCAAATTCAGTTATCATATCAATGTTTAATTTATCTTTGGACAGTAGTTCTTACAGGAGTGCTTTTATAAATGATTTCAGAACATTTTTTAAAGAGAAATATGAGGAAAGCTACAGAGAGGCTAATCTGAATAATGTAAAAATATTTTATGAGAATTCATATGATTACGGAAAAGAAATAGGAATGAGAAACGGAGAACAGGCAGGGACTTTTGATTATTATATGGGATATGCCGATGATCCGAATGATCATTATGTTTCTGATTTAAGCATTATACAGAATTTTAACTTGAAGATGGAAAATGAGAAATATATTGATGGGTTTATAGACGGGTACAGAGACGGCTTTAATGAAGGATATGCAAAATCTTATCAGACAGAGGAAAATCAGAATTTATCTCAGAGTTCCTTGACTAAGCTTATTTCTGCAAAGGGAGAAGAAGTAAAAAGCGATAACGGAAAGATAAATGTTAAAATAGAAAAAGGAACTTTTTATGAAGACAGTATATTAAACATCAATACAAACCCGAGAGGAAATTTTTCACTTCCCGATAATATGATTAAGGGGTCTGAAATAGTAAATATAGGATTAAACAATGAATCTGGAGTTTTTAATGATAATAGTAAAGTGAAAATATCCTTTGAATATTACGGGGATGAAAAGGGAGGAATATACAAACTTATCGATAATAATTGGATTTATATTCCAAGCAATATTGAGGAAGACAGTATTTCCGCTCTGGTTTCTCCATCTTCTATAAAGGGAGAAGGAGGAATATTCAGGGTACTGGTAGATAAAAATTTTTCCGGTTTATATGATATAAGGGGACACTGGGCAAGAGATGAAATTACAACATATATTAAAAGAAGATATGTTTTCGGATATTCCGACAATACATTTAAACCGGACAACCCCATAAGAAGGGGAGAGTTTTTAATTATATTGAGCAGAGTATATGATTGGCATCTTCCTGATGATGTTGAAAATATAGAAAAGTTTAAAGATGCAAATTCCATGAAGGGATATGAGAAAGTTATCGGCTATGCCTTGGATAAAGGGTATATAGGAGGCTACAATGACGATACTTTCAGGCCAAATAATTTTATTACTTATGAGGAAATTGATAATATAATGAAGAAACTTATGAATACCGACGGTTTTAAATGGAGAAATATCGCCGATAAAATTCTTTATATTAAAGATACCCGTTCTAAGAGTTACAATAGTATGAAAAGCTATATATCACGGGGAGAAGTTGTATATATGCTTAATATTATCAATGAAGAAAAATATTGAAAAGAAGAAGGAAATTTATGTTTTTTGTAGAAATAGATACTATAAAAAGAAAATTTCTCAAGAAGGGATTTACTTTTATTGAGCTGATAATAGTTATTGCCATATTTTCTCTGATCTTGTTCATTGCTCTGCCTAAATGGGAGACCGCCTTAAGAATAAGAGAAAGAGCCGAAATAAACACTTTTAAAAGGGATTTAATTTATTGCAGGAACAAATCAATAACGGAAGGAAAGATGTATATTGTAAGGCTTGACACAAAGGAGAATTGCTATTCTTTATATAAAGAAGAAATGAAAAAGGAATTGATAAAAAGAGTTTATTTTGAGAGTGGTTTATTGTTATACAGACAAAATTTTCATGACAACCAGATAATATTTAACCCTACGGGTTCACCCTCTCAGGGAGGAACAATCGGATTAAAAAACCGGAGAGAAGAAATTTTTGAGATTACAATTCAACCTGTAACAGGAAAGATCAATATAGAAAGAAAAGAAAGGTAAATATGAAAAGAAAAGGTTTTTTCCTTATAGAAATTCTTTTGGGATTATTCATATTGGGAATTGTAGCCGTCTTTGTTCTTCCCATATTAAATAATGCATTATACAATTTTTCTTTATTGGAACATAAAATGAAAATGAAATATTATGGGGAAACAGTCATAGAGAATATTAAAAGTTATGATTATAAATTAGGTTCCGATTTTTTTATTTTAGATGAAAGCCTTGATAATATAATGGATAAATTTAAACCCGAGGGAAATGCCGAAATATTTCTTCCCTCTGGTTCTGAGAAGAATAAATATCCCTTTACAATCCGTATTTATAAAGAAGAAGGAGTCCTGTGGAAGATTAGAGTGCTGATTTCTCATAATGGGAGAAAAGTTAAGGATGTGGAATATAAATCATATATTATCAAGAAAAGGGAATAAAGGATTTACTCTTATCGAGGTTGTGTTTTCTTTATGTATATGTTCTGTCATTATTTTAACTTTAAGTTATGTTTTAAATCATTATGCAAAGATGAATAGGAAAGTTGAAGAATTGGATGATATGTATTTAAACGGAAGGTATCTCATGGATTATATTGAAGGAGAAATTAAAGATGGGGATAAAATTATATCATCAGAGAAAATTCCCGACCTGAACAGAATAATAAAGAATAATATGGGGTTTGTGATTCAAAGGATCATTGATGCTGATGACAAGGAAGAATATAAATATATTACATATTATCATAAGGAAGAAACCAAAGAAATTATACGTCTGTCGGTTAGCGGAGGAAATGAATATCCTCATGGAAAGAGATTTAAAGAAGGAGGCCATAATTCAATTTGCCAGCATATAAAATCAACTGATACCTATGTAGACTTTGAAAGAAGTATAATTCGGCTTTCCTTTATATTCGACGGAGAGATTAACGATGATTTATTGTTAGAAACTGATATCTTTATAAGATGCCTGAGGGATTATTGATTTGAGGTGTGAAATTGTCTGAGAATAAAGGTTATATAACGATAATTTCGTTATTTGTAATGGCAATACTAATGTTTATGGGAATTTTTCTTTTATATCTTTCTTATTTGGAAAGAATGATTGTTAATTCTGCAATTCAAGCGGATCAATGTTTTTATTCAGGAGAAGGCAAGATTTATTTATGTTTGAATGATGAAAGGTATTATAAAGAAGAAATTCTTCCGAGGATTAAACATTATTTGATTTTTGGAAGAGAGGGTAATTTTCCTAAAGGAAACAGGATAAAGATCGCTGAAGAGGATTTGCTGATTCAAAATGACAATCCTTACGTAACCATGAAAATATCTGAGAAAGACGATAAATTAAGAGGTTGTCTCAACACAAACAGCATATATATAAACTCAAAAAAAAATATAGAAGGATATTTTAATATTTTAAATTCTTTTTATGAAATGGGATTTCCGATTCTTAGGGAAGATCTTTTTGAGGAAGAAGAAAAAGAAGAATTTAATGCTTTTTTATCAGAGACAATAAGAGAATTTGATCATCTGATTGTAGATAATAAAGTAGTGATTAATTCAATTGGAAATGAAAGAATAGATGTTGTTTTTAGTGAGGATGGGCAAAAGGTGTCCGTTGAGTTGTACAGACCAAAAGAAAGATTTCCCCATGAAAGGTTTGTTTTGAATTCGGAAGAATTATTTTTGGTTGTTAAAAGAGAGAAAGGAATACAGCCTTTTGTGAGTATTTTAAATGATTTTTCTGATAAGGACAAAAAGGTCAAAGGGATATTATATGTTCAGGGAAATTTAATTATTAATGATCAAATAAATATAGAGGGCATTTTAATGATTGACGGAGGGGAAATAGTATGTAATTCATTGGGGAAACCATCTGTTAGTGGAATAACTTTTTTAAATGAATATAAGGGACAAATAGATGATTTGTCAGAAAGAATAGAGTTTAGCTTTGATAAGAGGTTAATCAGAAAATTTGGAATTTATATTGATAATTATATAAATCCTAAATTAATAGCTATTAAGGAGAAAAGATAAAATGATAAAATTACATAATTTAATGGAAGACGAAGTGGAATATATAATAGATAAATTGCTAAAGAAAAGAAAAGATGTGTGTAGTTGCGAAAAGTGCAGACTCGATATTGAAGCAATATCGTTAAATAATTTACCGCCTAAGTATGTAGTTACAAAGATGGGAGAGATATATGAGAGGCTGGATATTATGAATTTTCAGTTTGAAGCGGATTTGGTTAAGGAGGTAGAAAAGGCAATACAAATAGTTAAAGATTCTCCTCATCATACGGATATGGAGAGGTAAAAAATATTTTTATTAAATATAGGAAATAATTAATATAGCATAAATTTTAATCTTGTAGGAATTGTTAGGAGTTGTTATAATTAAAATGATATAATTATTTTTTTAACTATTAATTAAAACTATTTATTGCTCCATATAGTGAGATAATTATATATTGCTCGATAAAATTAGAAGTACTAAATTATTCAGGAGATGAAATTTTTAATAGGAGGTTTTTTTATGATTTCTGCAAGTGAATTCAGAAAGGGCGTAACATTTGAAATGGACGGAGATGTATATCAAGTTATTGACTTTCAGCATGTTAAGCCAGGTAAAGGTGCGGCTTTTGTAAGGACAAAAATTAAAAGCGTTATGACAGGTGCAATAAAAGAAATTGCATTTAATCCAAATGATAAATTTCCTAAGGCCCATATTGAAACTAAGGAAATGCAGTATTTATATAATGATGGAGAATTATATTATTTTATGGATAACGAAAGTTATGAACAGATTCCATTAAATAAAGATCAAGTAGAAGAAGCCATAACTTATATTAAGGAAAATGATAGTGCTACAATAAGATTTTATCAGGGAAAGCCTTTTGAAGTTCTTCCGCCGAATTTTGTGGAACTTGTTGTAACTCATACAGAGCCGGGATTAAAGGGAGATACCGCAACAGGTGCCAATAAGCCTGCTACTCTGGAAACAGGAGCCACTGTATTAGTGCCTTTATTTGTAAATGAAGGGGATAAAATTAAAATTGATACAAGAACAGGAGAGTATTTATCAAGAGCTTAGGAAACAATAATATTAAGAAAAAAATATAAGGAGGGGTCAAAATGAAAATGGAACATTTATATGCAAAGGTATCTTATCTAAAGGGATTAGCCGAAGGGATGGAGATTGAAGCAGGGTCAAAAGAGGGCAAAATGATTCTACATATAATTGATGCGTTAGAAGAGTTTGCCGATGCAATCAGTGAATTGAATGATGACCAGTCGGATTTGGAAGAATATGTAGATTATATGGATGAGGATTTGGCAGATGTAGAAGAAAGAATATTCGGATCTGACGACGAAGATTATGATGAAGATTATGATGATGAAGATTATGACGATTTTGAATATGATAATGAAGATGACGATGAAGATGACGAAGAGGAAGAAGATGGAAATGGCTTATATAGTCATGATAAAAACTTTGACGATGAAGAATAAGATTTAATCAAAAAAAATAAAACTCTGAAATAGGGCCCTATTTCAGAGTTTTATTTTTTTTGATTAAATTCATAGCATATTCTTTTTTAAAAGTCATATTTATATATAAAAAGGAGGGACATGTTATGGATAAGAACGGAACGGAAACTTTTAACAGTATTTTAGAATATATTTCACCAGAGTTGAGTAAGAAATTATGGAAAGTTCCAGATTATATAAAAAAAAATGCAGAAGAAATTCGGCTTAGAAAAGAAAAACCTCTTATGATATTTGGAGGAGGAACAGAATATTTTTTAATGAATGAAGGGTCTGTATCTAAAAAAGAAAAAGGCGCACTGATTACAACCCATGAGGATTTGGTCAGAACTTTTCAGCTCATAAGCAGATATTCCGTATATGCCTTTGAAGAAGAAATGAGAAGTGGATTTATAACTTTGAAGGGAGGACATAGGGTAGGAATAGCAGGAAAAACTGTTTATGGGATAAAGGGAATAGAAAGTATCAGGGATATATCTTCTCTTAATATGAGAATCGGCAGAGAAAAGAAAGGTATATCCGATAATATAATGAAATTTATAATAATTCCTCCGGATTCAATTTTTAATACTCTTATCGTTTCTCCTCCTCAATGTGGAAAGACCACTTTATTGAGAGACATGATAAGAAATATCAGTAACGGAATGAAAGAGTACGATTTTAGAGGGTTAAAAGTAGGATTGGTAGACGAAAGATCTGAAATAGGAGGAGTGTACAATGGAGTTGCCCAGAATGATTTGGGAATCAGAACCGATATACTGGACGGTTGTTTGAAAAGTGACGGTATTACGATCCTTATCAGGGCTATGTCACCTCAAGTTGTGGCTACAGACGAATTGGGAGATTATAAGGACATCAATGCCGTTCATGAAGCATTAAAGGCAGGAGTCAAATTGATATCGACCGTTCATGGTAAAGATATAGAAGACCTGCTGTCTAAGAAAAGTTTAAGCTGGATAATCGAAGAAAAGATATTTGAAAGGATAATATTTTTGGATAATTCTAAGGGCGTAGGCACTGTAAGGGACATAGTTGAAGGATATTCTTTTAATTCAGTTCTTAATCGGGAGAAATATTAATATGATTATTTTAAGGATTATAGGAAGTCTTTTAATAGTTACTTCTTCTTCATTAATAGGATATATTTATGGGAAAAAATATTCAGACAGACTCAATAATATCCTACATATGAAGAATTGCATAAGATTGTTGGAGACTGAAATTATATATGGAGCAAATCCTATTCCTGAAGCATTCTTAAATATATATAACAAAGGAAATAAGAAATTTTCATTCATATTTAAATATATAAGAGATTATTTATTTCAAAATAAAAATGCCAATCTGTTGGATGGCTTTTTAAGTGTTGAAGATGTATTGAAGGAAGAACTGTTGTTCAAAAAAGAAGATGTAGAAGTATTTTTATCTTTAGGAAGAATGTTGGGTAATTCCGACAGAAGTGATCAGGAAAAGAATTTTAAACTTATATTTATGGAAATAGGAAATTTGGAAGAAGAAGCAAGAGAAGAAAAGGAAAAAAACGAGAAGGTTTATAAAAATTTAGGATTACTGTTTGGAGTAGCTCTAGTAATTATATTGTTGTAAGGGAGAGAAAAGCATGAATGTGGATTTGATATTTAAAATAGCAAGTATTGGAATTTTATCTGCAGTACTCCATACATTATTGGAGAGAGCGGGGAAAGAAGAATATGCTTATTTAGCGACTTTAGCTGGAGTAATAATAGTATTGGGAGTAGTTATAAATTTAATAAGCAAATTATTTGAAAATGTAAAATCTTTATTTCAACTTTATTAGCTGGGAAGTGGGGTTATGGATATATTCAGAATTGTAGGAATAGGCCTTATAGCTACAGTAATAATAGTAGTACTTAAAGGTATAAGACCTGAATATGCATTACTTGTAAGTGTAGCTACAGGTATTATTATATTTTCCATGGTTATTGACAAACTTTTTAATGTTGTACAAGTATTAAGTAATTTAGCCCAAAGAGCGAATGTGGATTTTGCATATTTTACAACAATTTTAAAAATCATAGGAATATCTTACGTAGTTGAATTTGGAGCTCAGATTTCTAAAGATGCCGGAGAAGAAAATATTGCAAATAAAATTGAACTGGGAGGAAAAGTAATAATAATGGTTATATCAATGCCCATATTTATAGCTCTTATGGATATGATTATAAAAATTTTTCCTTAAAGGTGGATTTTATGAAAAAAAACAAAAGTTTATTTTTAATATTTTTATTGTTGCTAATCCCTCAAATAAGTTTCTGTAGTGAGGTTGAAGATGAAATACACGAGGAAAATAAAAGTTTAATTGAAGAACAGTTTGACAAATTGAATTTAAGCGGAATAGAAAATTTTCTTGATAATTTGGATAAAACCACTTATGATTATTTTCCCAAAATCAGCCTTAAAGAATTTATATTATCTATGATAAAGGGAGAAAACCGAATAGATGGCAAGTCGATTCTTATAGGTATATTGAAGATTTTTTTAAAGGAGGTCTTAGCAAATATTACAATTCTAATAAATATATTATCTATAGTGATAATATCGGGCATCCTTACTAATCTTCAAAGTTCTTTTGAAACAAATAATGTCAGTAAACTTGCTTATTTTGTTTCTTATATGGTTATTTCAATAATACTGATACGAAGCTTCAGCATATCATTATCTATAGGCAAGGAAGCGGTAGATAACATGGTAAATTTCATGGAAATTATGCTTCCTCCCATGTTGGGCTTGCTAATAGCAGTTGGGGGAACCACCACAAGTGTAATGTTTAATCCCTTGATAATTGGGACTGTAAATATAGTAGGAACTGTGATAAGAGGAATAATATTTCCGCTGATATTCTTTTCATTTATTATAGGTTTGTTAAGCAAAATATCGGACAAAATTCAGTTCGGAAGATTGGCTGAGCTTATAAGAGGTGCTGCAGTAACGATAATTGGCATTGCATTAACGGTTTTTATAGGAGTTATATCAATGTATGGGGTAGCTTCCAAGGTTGATGGTGTAACTATAAGGACTGCTAAATTTGCGGTAGATAAATTCATACCAATAATAGGGAAATTTCTTTCGGATGCTGTGGAAACTGTGGTAGGATGTTCTGCAATACTTAAGAATGCGGTAGGCGTAATAGGGTTATTTGCATTATTTTTAATATGTATAATACCGGTCATGAAGATAATTTCCATAATATTTTTATATAAATTGACAATAGCTATTATCGAACCAATATCAGGTCAGAAAGAAATTGAATGTTTAAATGAGGTAAGTAAGTCTTTGACTTTAATATTAGCATCGATACTTTCTGTAGCAACCATGTTTTTTATAACCATAACTATTATTATAGAGGCAGGAAATGCTACTTTGATGTTAAGGTAGGTGGAAAAGTGGAATATATAAGTTTTTTAAAAGACTGGGCTGTAAATATAGTGATTTTATTTATATTAATATCATTCCTTGAGATTATTCTTCCCAGCGGAAACATGAAAAGATTTTTGGATATGGTAATAGGAATCTTAGTAATTATAGCAATTATGAGCCCTATCATAAAGCTTTTAAATAAGAACAAGGATATAGATATCGACAAATCTTTACTTACAAGTTCTGTTGAAACCATGAATATAAGCTATAAAGAAAATGATGATTTGTTGGCAGCTCAAAAAGAACAGGTGATAACTGCATATAAAAATAAGTTAAAAAGAGAAATTGAAGAAATTATAAGTTCCAATACAAACTATAGCGTTTCGGACATTAAAATAGAGCTTCAAGAAGATGAAGAAAGGGAGGATTACGGGAATATCAAAAAAATAGAAATGGACATAAAAGAAGCTAAAGAAGAAAAAAAGGAAGAAGAGGGTGAAAAAAAGAATATAAAAATTGATGACATTGAAGAGATAACAGTTAGTAAAAATCAAAAGCCCTCTTCTACAAATAGAGAAATAATAGATAATAAAGATATTAAGGATGTAATATCCGAAAATTTTAATGTACCTTATGAGAATATCGTTTTATATAAAAATACTAAATTGGCAGGTGATGAAAATGAAATTACTAAATAAAATAAAAGATGAGTTAGAAAAAATGGGAAATAAAGAATATATAACTAAACTCATCATTATACTAATTATTGGAGTAATGATATTGATAACAGTAAGTATGTTTACTGACAGTAAAAATAAAGGAAATTATAATTTAGGGGAAACGGATACGACAGATAAATCGAAAGGAGATTCCACGGAGGATTACGTGACAATATTGGAAAGAAAATTAGAAAACATCTTAAGCCAAATAAAAGGAGCAGGAGAGGTAAATGTCATGATTACATTACAAAATACTACGGAAAAAGTACCTGCAGTAAATACGACCAAGAATCAAGAAAATACAAGTGAAAAGGATTCCCAAGGGGGAGTTAGGGAAACACTTAAAGAGGATACGGTTTACGAAATAGTTACAAAAGAAAATGAAGATTCATTTATAACGTTGAAGGAGATAAATCCGGAAGTTAACGGAGTAATAGTTGTGGCCCAAGGAGCGGATGATGCTGTGGTAAAGGAAAAATTATATGAAGCGGTAAAAACCGTTTTGGGAATTTCAGGCAGTAAGGTAGATGTATATTCAAGTAATTAGGAGGGTGATATTAATGTTTTCAGTGAAAAAACCTGCATTTATTACTATTTTAGTTGTGCTGTTGGTATTGGCGGGATATTTAAATCATTATTTAACTCAGAAATCAGCAATTAAATCTTCTAATGAATATCAGAAATATGAAGAGGAAAAACTCGCAGAAGAAAATGAAAAAAACTCTCTTCAAACAATAAGTGAAGAAAAGGTTCAGGTTGTGGAAAGCGAAAATCCGGCAGATTTAATTGAAGACACCAATAAGAATATCGAGGAGTCCCTTACGGAAGAAGTAAGTGCCCAAAAAAGTAATTATTTTGTGGAGTACAGATTATCCAGAGATAAAATGAGAGCAGGATTAATTGATAAATTGAATGATATTGTAAATAATGAAAAAACAAAGGCCGAAACAAGAGATGAAGCTCAAAAAGAAATTATGAGAATAGGAGCTTTATCGGAAAATGAATTATATATAGAAGGACTGATTAAAGCAAAGGGGTTTGATGATGCTTTGGTATTTTTAAAGGAGGACAGTGCAAAGGTTGTAGTATCTGCAAAGGAACTGACTGAGCAGGATGTGGTAAAAATATTGGAAATAATTAAAAGTGAGACAAATCTGGATTCAGATAAGATAAAAATAATGAAAAAGGCATAGAATAGTTTGTAAAACTAATGCACATTTGGTATAATATACTGGAGGAGATTAAAATTTATGGAGGTGGATATTATGGCAGAAATTAATGATAAAGAAAAAAGCGAATATGGAAATGTTAGGATTGCTAATGAGGTAGTAGCTATAATAGCAGGTTTAGCAGCAACGGAAGTTAAGGGAGTTGCCGGAATGAGCGGAGGAATAACAGGCGGAATAACTGAAATACTCGGGATGAAAAATTTGTCTAAGGGTGTTAAAGTTGAAGTTGGAGATAAAGAAACGGCAATAGATCTTTTTTTAATAGTGGAATATGGTTCAAAGATTGGAGAAGTAGCAAAACAAGTACAGGAAAATGTAAAAGAAACTGTTGAGACTATGACCGGATTGAACGTAGTGGAAGTAAATGTAAATGTACAGGGGGTAAATATTCCTAAAGAACCTAAATTAGAGGAAGAACCAAGAGTAAAGTAAAAATTTACCCTCTGATCGTACAGAGGGTAAATTTAAATACTTTTAAGGAGGTAATATTATGAATATGCTGGATAAATTGATGTTGGCAATTTATACATTTTGCATTGGGATACTGTCTATTGTCCTTATATTATTTCCCTTTGATAATATATGGTTCCTGTCGGATGAAAACCTGAATGTATATTTGCAAAACATGAAGGGAGAATTTGTTTTTTCCGTTATTGGCGTTGCTTTTTTGTTGGCAAGTATAAGGTTTTTTCTTTTGGTAGTTAAGGGAAGAGAAAATGGCGGCGAAAAAGAAGCTTATATTATAAAATATAATAATGTGGGAGAAGTGAAGATTTCATCTCAAACAATAGAAGGATTAGTACAAAGCGTTGCAGATAAATTTAGCGGAATCAGAAATGTTAAAAATACTGTTGATATATCAGAAGGAAATTTGTCAGTCAGACTTAAGGGGGAAGTTTCTTCCGAAATAAATATTCCCCAAATGTCCGAAGAACTTCAAAAAAAAGTTAAGGAACATATTGAGGAATGTACAGGTGTTCCTGTAAATGAAGTAAAAATAGAAATATCCAATGTTACAACTGCATCAAGAGTAGTAAAATAAAGAGCAGGGGTGTTTAAAAAGTGTTTAAAGAGATATTAGATAATATCGTAAATATTTTGAATACTAACCGAGGAAAAACTATAGGCGGGATAATAGGTTTTTTGATTGGAATTTTTATACTTACAGTGGGATTTTTTAAAACTTTGTTTATAGTATTGTGTATTTGCATAGGCTGCTATTTAGGAGGTAAAACCGACAAAATGGAGGCTTTAAAGCACTTTTTGGATAAATTTCTTCCGCAAGGTAAAAATAAGCAATAGTATATAATGTTTCTGCTAAAGGAGGATCATAATGGGAAGGAAATTGGCAAGGGAAGAAACGATGAAGTTATTATATCAAATGGATATGAACAATGATTATTCTGAGAGCAGTGTAAAAGATTTTATAGAAAACGGAGAACTTAATAAAGAAGAGAAAGAGTACATTTCTTCTTCGGCAGTTACTATTTTAAAGAATTTGGATACTATTGACAAGAATATTTCTCAAAATATCAGAGGGTGGAAAATAAGCAGACTTGCGAAGGTGGATTTGTCCATCTTAAGAATCGCCATATACGAACTTTTATACAGGGAGGATATACCTATAGAAGTATGTATAAATGAAGCGATAGAAATTGCCAAAAAGTATAGTACAGAAGAATCTTCAAAATTTATTAACGGAATGCTGGGAAATTTCGTTCGAACAATGGAGAATAGATAAATGGATAAATATTATGTTGGAATTGATACCAGTAATTATACTACATCTTTGGCTGCTATTGACGCTGGAGGAAACACGTTGATTGATTTAAGAAAAATACTTGAAGTGAAGAAAAATCAAGTTGGGTTGAGACAACAAGATGCAATTTTTCAGCATATGAAAAATTTACCTCTAATGATCGATAAGCTTTCAAATATAATTGATCCGGGAAATATTAATACTATATCCGTAAGTGTAGCTCCAAGAACAGTTAAGGATTCATACATGCCTGTATTTCAAGTAGGAAAAGGACAGGCATTTATTCTTTCTTCCATATTGAAGAAACCTTTAAAACAGTTTAGCCATCAGGAAGGGCATATAAGTTCGGGAATGTTAAATAGTCCTTTAGAAGATGAAAAAAGATTTCTTGCCTTTCACCTGTCAGGCGGAACTACCGAATTGTTATTAATTGACAATGAGAAAGATAATTTTGATATTAATATAATTGGTGGGACAAAAGACTTAAATATAGGACAACTTATCGATAGAATAGGAGTGGCAATGGGAATTAGGTTTCCTTGTGGGAGGGAATTGGATTATATTTCTCAAAAAGGAAAGAGGATAAATCTTAAGTTACCGATGAGTACTCATGGCACATGGGCCAATTTTTCCGGAATGGAAAATTATTTTAAAAAAATTTACGGCGAGAATATATATTATAGGGAAGATATTGCTAATACCCTGTTCTATTGTATTTCACAATTTATTATTAGAATTGTTTTAGAAGCCTCCTATTTATACGATGTAAAATATATTTTGTTTATTGGAGGCGTTTCATCTAATTCAATAATCAGGGATGAACTTCTAAAAGGCTTAAATTATAATGATATTGAATGTTATTTTCCCAATACCGATATATGTACTGATAACGGAGTAGGAATGGCAAACCTTGGGAGAATAAAAAAGGGTCATGTTTGGGAGATATAAATATGGATATAAAACCTTTAAAGGTAAGTGAAATAAATTTTTATATAAAAAGACTTTTTCAAGGGGACCCGATACTTTGCAATGTGTGTGTAGAAGGGGAAATTTCTAATTTTAAACATCACTACAGCGGTCATATGTACTTTTCATTGAAGGATGAAAGTGGAAAGCTAAAATGTGTAATGTTTAAGAATGATAATCAATCCTTGAATTTTTCTTTGGAAGACGGCATGAAAGTTATAGCGTTAGGATATATATCCGTCTATGAAAGAGATGGGGATTATCAGTTATATGTTAGAAATATCAAAAAAAACGGAATCGGAGAATTATATGAAGCCTTTGAAAATTTAAAATTAAAATTAGAAAAAGAAGGTTTATTTAATATTGAAAATAAGAAAGCTATTCCTGCTTTTCCTAAAAAAATCGGAATAGTTACTTCATCTACGGGAGCTGCAATAAAGGATATTTTAAATGTAATTAAAAGAAGATTTCCCATTGCGGACATTATAATATATCCGTCTTTGGTTCAGGGAGAAAATGCAGCTTCAAATGTAATAGAAGGATTAAAGTACTTAGATTCAAGGAATGATATTGATTTAATTATTATGGGAAGAGGAGGAGGTTCTTATGAGGAACTGTTTTCCTTTAATGATGAAAACCTTGCAAGAATAATTTATAATTTAAATACTCCCGTCATCTCAGCGGTAGGCCATGAAAGAGATTTTACTATTGCGGATTTTGTTTCGGATTTAAGAGCTCCTACTCCTTCAGCAGGTGCAGAATTGGCTGTTCCCAAATTGAGTTTATTGAAAGAAGATCTGGAGAATTCCTATAAGAGTTTAAAATCCAATTTTCTATCTGTGATGAAGGGGAATTTTGTTCAGATGGAGTATATGGGAAAAAGGCTTAAAAATTCTAATCCAGCAAATGTCATCAATGATGATAAACAGTATTTGGATGGCATATTTAAACATTTAAATATTTTATTTACGGCAAAGTATAAGGAAGAAAAAAACAAGTTGGATTTATATAAGCATAAGCTGAATGTTTTGAGCCCTTTGTCATCTATAAAGAGGGGATATGGAGTAATATATGATGATAAAGGAATGGTAGTAAAATCTGTGGAAGAAATAAAAGTCGGAGATAACTTTAATGTTTTATTAAAAGATGGTATGATAAAAGGAAAAGTGGCAAAAATACAAAAAGGGGTACTTAAAAATGAATTTAAATAACGAATTGTCTTTTGAAAAGGCCCTCCAGGAATTAAAGGATATTGTAGATAGAATGGAAAGTAAAGATCTGACCTTAGAAGAATCTTTTGAAAATTTCAAGAGAGGGGTAGAACTTTATAAATATTGTTTTGATATTTTAAATAAAGTTGAAGGGGATGTAAAAGTATTACTAAAAGATGATAAAGGAAATATTTTGGAGAATGATTTTTATTTGGAGGACTAATTAATGGATTTATTACAAGAGATGAATAACTTGAAAGAAGTTATAGACAAAGAATTAAAAAACGTCATTAAAGAATGCAGTTATCAGAAAAAGATTGTAGAAGCTATGGAATATAGTTTGTTTACGGGAGGAAAGAGATTAAGGCCTATTTTGCTTTTAGAAAGTTGCGAGCTTTTTAAGGGAGAGTATGAAGATGCAATGCCATTTGCATTGGCAATAGAGATGATACATACTTATTCATTAATCCATGATGATCTGCCGTCAATGGATAACGATGATTACAGAAGAGGGAAACTTACTAATCATAAAGTTTTCGGAGATGCATTGGCAATACTCGCAGGAGACGGTCTTTTAAATCTTGCCTATGAAACCATGGCTGAAAATATTATTAACAAAAGCCATACATTAGAAGATTACAGAAGGTATGTAAGAGCAATGAATGTTATAGCAAATGCTTCAGGAATATACGGTATGGTAGGAGGACAGGTAGTTGATATATTATCGGAAGGAAAGAATATTGAAAGAGACGAGCTTTTTTTTATGTATAAAAATAAAACTGCCGCTTTAATTCAAGCCTCATTGATTTCCGGAGGAATAATCGGAGGAGCAGGTGAAGAAGAATTAAAAAAATTAGAAGAGTACGGGTTAGCTATTGGCGTAAGTTATCAAATTAAAGATGATGTATTAGACTATAACAGCGGAGAAGATGATTCCAAAACCACTTACTTATCTTTTCATACCGTTGACGAGGCAAAAAAAGAAATTGAAGAACTTGACAATAATGCCATAAATATAGTTAAATATTTTGTGAATAAGGACAGAAATAGAGCTAAATTTTTTGAAAAATTTGCATATTATTTAACTGGGCGGAATAAATAATCATTTTATTATTGAAAATATAATTTTATTATGATATAATTTAAATGGCAAAGAAGTGGTACAGTATTCTAGTCAGTACAGCTATTTTTGAAAACGGGGCTAAAAATCCGTTAAAGGGCATATCGATGAAGTTCCTGGTTGAGGCTTTCGACGCCCAGTTGAGGGTCTTTTCTGGGAGTAAAAAGGATGGGGCGACTTGCAACGGCATGCAGGCGTTGACCCTGCCTTTGTGGAGACTTGTTATAAATACTATACAGTAATTATGACATGATAAACTTGTGGTTTTAATTGAATTACCGCATAGTAGCCTGCCTTGAGTGAAATAGGCGGATGATAAGTTCGATTCTACCTGATTTAGGCCTAAAATGTGTAGAATTATGTTATCGAAACCTAATTTGCAAAAGAGGCTGAGAAATAGGCTGACTGTCAGAGGAAAACTCCTAGACTGTTCAGATGAGAGGTATTTTAGGGATTACAGTGCGGACTAAATGGTAATCTAGCCTTGCTTTTGGCAACAGAGCAGAGATGGAATTAAAGGGAAACCACTGTTATGGCGACATGCAGTTTCTATCTGGGAAATCCAACTAGACCTTAAGCCGTAAAATTTACCTATTATACTGCCACTTTTATGGCTGATAGCAAGAGCTATCAGCTTTTTATTTAATATGGTCTTGGAGGTAAAATAATGGGGAAAAGAGGGAAAAAATTTTTTTCCAATGAATTTAATACTAAATGGATTACCTTTATATTGTTATGGACTTTTGGAATGTCTGTATTTTTTACTTTGATTTCAGAAAGTCTGTTAAAAGAGTTGAATATAATATTGGGTTTTTTACTCCTCGTAATTATAATACTTATTGGAATCATATTTGACATAATAGGGGTAGCCATTACTTCCGCGATAGAAAAGCCCTTTCATTCCATGGCTGCAGATAAAGTCGACGAGGCGGTATATGCAATAAAATTGATAAGAAATGCGGGACAGGTTTCAAATTTTTGTAATGATGTAATAGGAGATATATGTGGAATAATAAGTGGTGCCGTGGGAACTACAATTATTTATGAATTAATCGATATATATAGTATAAAACGGGGGACAATGCTTAGCGTTATTTTTACTTCTTTGATAGCAGCTCTTACCGTAGGAGGCAAGGCTTTTGGGAAAGAAATAGCAATTAAATATAAAAACAACATAATAATTCAGACTTCAAAGTTTTTTAAATTTATGGAAGAGAAATTTCATATTAATTTTCTTCCAGATTTAAAAAAGAAGAATAACAAAAAAGCTGATAAATATTAGGAGCGGTTTTATGATACAAAAAAGAATTGACGTTTTGCTGACAGAAAAGGGATTTGCTGACTCACGAGAAAGGGCTAAGAAGATTATTAAAGAAGGATCGGTATATGTTGGTACAAAAAAAATAGATAAACCAGGAGAAAAAATAGATGAAGACAGTGTTATAGAAGTTAAGAAAGACCCTCTTGTCTATGTTGGAAGAGGTGGTTTTAAACTTGAAAAGGCAATTAATGAATTTAATATAACTTTAAAGGGAAAGTCGGCTTTAGACATAGGAGCTTCTACGGGAGGATTTACGGATTGTATGCTTCAAAAGGGAGCAGGTATTGTAGTTGCCATAGATGTAGGTTATGGACAACTTGATTTAAAGATAAGAAATAATCCCAAAGTTATTGTGAAAGAGAGGACTAATATTAGATATCTAAAAAAGGAAGATTTAGATGTAGAAGGAGATTTCGCATCCGTAGATGTGTCTTTTATATCCCTTAGGTTGGTTCTTCCCGTAGTTAAAGAATTATTGAAAGGAGAGGGAGAAATGGTAGCCCTTATAAAACCTCAGTTTGAAGCCGGAAAAAATAATGTAGGCAAAAAAGGTATAGTCAGAGATTATAAAATTCATGAAAATGTTATAATAGGCTTAAGAGATTATTGTGACAGTATAGGAATGGGTATGTGCGGATTGACTTATTCTCCCATAAAAGGGAAAGAAGGAAATACAGAGTATTTATCGTTTATAAAAAAGGAATGGAAGACAGAAGAGGTTGTAGACAATAGCAGGATTAAGGAAGTTATTAAATCTGCTCATAAATTATTATAAAATATTATGATTAATTTCTGTACGAAGGAGGCAAACATGAAAAAGTATCAGCGACAAAGCAAAATTCTTGAACTAATTGAAAATTTTGAAATAGAAACCCAGGAAGATTTATCTAATTATTTGAAAAGGGCTGGAATTGATATAACGCAGGCCACTATATCCAGAGATATTAAAGAACTAAGACTTGTAAAAGTATTATCAAAGAATGGAAAATACAAATATGCATTAATGGAAGATAACAAGGAAGGGACTACGGAAAGGCTTATAAAGATTTTTAAAAGTTCAGTAATCGATTTTAATGTTGCCGAAAATATAATAATAATAAAAACATTGCCGGGAGCAGCTCAAGTTTGCGCTTCAGCAATAGATACTGCTAAAATTGATGGAATAGCAGGTTCTATTGCCGGAAATGATACTATATTTGTTGCGATTGAAAAAGAGGAAAAAACCGATTATGTATTAAAAATACTTACCAGTTTTCTTAATTAAATTGGAGGAGTAATATATGATTGTTGAATTAAATATTAAAAATTTTGCTATTATTGATAGCCTGAAGATTAATTTTTCTGAAGGGCTAAATGTTATAACCGGGGAAACCGGAGCAGGAAAATCAATAGTTGTAGATGCTATAAATTTAATTCTGGGGAGTAGAGCTAATAAGGATTTGATCAGAACAGGATGCGACAGAGCAATATTGGAGGGACTGTTTTATATTGAGAATTCCAAAGAAATCGATGATATTCTTGAAAAGTACGGCATTGAAAAGGAAGATAACAACTCCCTTCTTTTATCAAGGGAAATCTTTTCAACTGGAAGAAGTGTGTCAAGAATAAATGGACAAACGGTTACATTAAATATCCTAAATGATGTGACACAGAAATTAATTGATATTCATGGTCAACATGAACATCAGTCCCTGCTGAATGTAGGAAGTTACATAAAGTTGATAGATGATTTCGGCGACGATAAATTTAATATTTTAAAGAAAAAAATCAGTGAAGAATATAATCAAATTGTTTCTTTAAAGGGAGAGCTTAAAAAGCTTTCAATTGATTCAAAAGAAAAGGATAGAGAAATAGATTTATTAAAATATGAAATAGAGGAGATAGATAGTGCTAAACTTTCTGATGGAGAAGAAAAGAAAGTATATGATGAGTACAATAAAATGTCCAATATTAAAAATATTTCCTTAAATGTAGGAGAGATTATAAATATACTGGATTCGGAAGACTATAACAGCATTTCCGTATCGGATGGAATCAATAAGAGTATAAGTCTGATGAATTCGGTAAAGAGATATGATGAAGATTTAAATCAATATTCATCAGCTTTGGAAAATGTAAACTTTGAAATCCAGGACATTTCAAGAGGACTTAAAAATTATATTGAAAATACCGAATTCGATGAAGAAAGGCTTGCATTTTTAGAAGAAAGGCTGAATCTCATATATAAAATAAAGAAAAAATATGGGAACAGTTTAGAGGAAATACTTAATTATAAAAACAGTATCTCGGAAAGACTTTATCAACTGATTAATAATGAAAAGGAAATAGAGAGAATAAATAAAAAAATAGAGGAAACGGAAAATGAACTAAATAAAAATTCAACCATTTTATCGGAAATGAGAAAAAAAATAGCTAAAAAATTAGAATCGGATATTTCAAAGGAACTTCATACATTGAATATAAAAAATTCTATATTTAAAATAAATTTTAAAAAAATGAAGTATTATGGAGAAGAGGGATTTGATATAATTGAATTTTTAATTTCAACTAATTTGGGAGAAGAATTGAAACCATTATCAAAAATAGTTTCCGGAGGAGAAATGTCAAGAATAATGCTTGCATTTAAAACGGTCATTGCAAAATACGACAGAATACCTTGTTTAATTTTTGATGAAATAGATGCTGGGATCAGCGGAAGAACGGCACAAATAGTAGGAGAAAAGATTTATAAAATATCAAAAGGACGTCAAGTAATATGTATTTCTCATTTACCTCAGATTGCCGCATTAGCTGATACGCATTTTTCTATAAAAAAAGAAATCGTAAATGGGAGGACAAGCACAAAAGTTAAAATACTTAATTATGAGGAAAGAATAGCTGAAATGTCGAGACTTTTAGGTGGAGTGAATTTAACTGATACAACTAAGCTTCACGCAAAGGAAATGTTGGAAATGTCAAAAAAATTTAAAAAAATTACTTAGAACACTTTATAATTTAAAGTGTTTTTTTTTCCAAAAATTATTGTGCTTTACATATCAATAAATAATTACAGAGAATAATTAACTCTCAAAAAGGCTAAATTATATTTGCACAAAAAATTTTTTTTTGGAGGTGAAGATAGAAAAGGCAAGATTGGGAGAGTGATTTTTATTGACTAAACATTATAGACATAAAAGAATTTTCTGTAATTTTTTTCTGATTTTGTTTTTTATTTCCATTATACAATTAATCAGTGTTTACAGCTTACCGGTAGAAATAAATGTAATTAAAGGAGAGAATAAAGTTCTTGATATTCTTTTACCCTTTACCTTTGACGAAACAGAGTCAAATAATCAAATAGTTAAGCCGGTGAGTTATGAAAAAGATAATTCGTCTTTTAAAAGATCTTATAGTATAGATGGAATAGAAATAGGTAATACTGAGTTTCAATTTAAATTACTTGGATTAATACCTGTAAAAGATGTAAAAGTGAAAGTAATAGAAAGACCCTATTTAATTCCTGGAGGAAATTCCATTGGTGTAAAGTTAAATACAAAGGGTGTATTGGTAGTTGCAGTTGCAGATATTATAGGTATAGACGGTAAAAAATATAATCCTGCTAAGGATGCCGGAATAAAAGCAGGAGATAGTATAGTAAAGATAAATGGTCAAAAAATCAGAGATGCTCAACATGTGGTTGAACTTTTAAATGATTTAAAAGATACTCGTATAAAAGTAGAGATAGAAAGGAATAAAGCTAATTTTACAACCGAAGTAAAACCGGTAAAGAGCATGCAGGATAATTGCTACAGGCTGGGAATTTGGGTTAGAGATAAAACAGCGGGAATAGGAACATTAACATTTTATGACGAAAATACGAAAGTATTTGGCGCATTAGGTCATGGAATTACCGATATAGATACGGGCAAACTTTTAAGTGTGGAAAACGGCAAAATTATGAATGCTAAGATTTCTAATGTAGAACAAGGCAAAAAAGGAAGCCCGGGAGAAATAAGAGGAATATTCTATGAAACGGAAGGTACAATAGGAGATATAAATAAGAACACTTCCTTTGGTATATACGGAGATCTATACAATAATAGTCTGAGTAAATCAAAAGCTTATCCCATTGCATTTAAAGAAGAAGTTAAAGAAGGGAAAGCTTATATTTTAAGTACAATAGACGGAGAAAAAGTGGAGAAATTTGATATCGAAATAGTCAAAGCTTATAATCAAACAGTTCCGGAACAAAAAAGTATGATTATAAGGGTTACAGATAAGAAGCTATTGCAGAAAACCGGAGGAATTGTTCAGGGGATGAGCGGAAGTCCTATAATTCAAAATGGAAAGATAGTAGGTGCGGTAACTCACGTATTTGTCAATGATCCGTCGAAAGGATACGGATTATATATAGAATGGATGTTGAGACAGATAAAAAATAGTTATGATAATAGTGAATATTTAGAAATTAAAAGATAGGATTATTTTATCCTATCTTTTTTATAATATACTTTAATGTATACTTGACTTCAGGTGAGTTTCAAAAAAGACTTCCTTTTTAATAAATTTATATATGATAAAGAAATTGTATATATAAATATTACAAAAAGCTATTTTAAATGATAAATAACTAAGAAAAATTCTAAAAATGAAATTTTAGAATTTTTCTTATTCATATTAGAATTTGAATTATTATAAAAAAAGTAATTTTTATTTACATATCAGTAATTTAAAAATGGAAAACGTTTATTAAAAAAAGAGGATTAAAAAAGGTATAATTGGATTTAATTTATTTATCATTATGATGTCGATTATTGTAAATATCGGATAAAAAAATGATTTAATGCAATAAAATATATTTTTTATAAAAAAATATAAAAAATTTTGTAAAAAATACAAAGAATTAAATCTTAAATTGTGTTAATATTATGAAAAATAAATGGGTTGCATTGAGGAGATGAAAATATAATGAAAAAAGGATTTTCAGCAATAATATGTTTAGTGCTTATTGCAGTTATGTTAGTCGGATGTGGAAATGGGGGAAATGATTCTGAAAAGGGAGAGGCATCTGATAAAAAAATTGCCTATTATGCTTATAGTACGGAGCCATATATAAATTTGGATCCCAGTGTTGAATATTCAAACGGAATAATAGTTTTGCAAAATGTGTATGAAACTTTAACGAGATATGATTATAAGACTCAGAAATTAAAACCGGTTATTGCAGAAAACTGGAAGGCCAGTGAAGATGGAAAGACATGGGTGTTTAATATAAGGAAAGGAATAACATTTCATGATGGTGAAGCATTGAATGGAGAAGCAGTAAAAAAATCTATAGAAAGAACAAAAAATATGAACCTTGGAGCGGCCTTTATTTGGGACAGCGTAGAATCAATAGAAGTTACAGGAGAGTATGAAGTTACGTTTAATCTTAAATATCCGGCTCCCATAGATCTTATAGCATCGGCCGGATATGCAGCATATATAATATCACCTAATGCAATAGATAAAGACAGTGAATGGTTTAATGAAGGAAATGATGCCGGTTCAGGGCCATATAAAATTATGAAAATAACGAAAGGTGAAGAAGTCGTTTTCCAAAAATTCGATAAATATTGGGGAGGATGGAAAGAAGGGCAATACTCTAACGCTGTAATCAAAAAGGTTGCAGAAGGAAGTGCCAGAAGACAGCTTCTTGAAAAAGGTGAAGCACTTTTTGCCGACAGGTTTTCAAATACGGATTTAAAGGCATTAAGACAAAATGAAAATTTATTGGTAGAAAATAAGGATACATGGAGAAATGTAATAGGATTTTTTAACACGGAAAAACCGCCTCTTGATAATGTGGATTTCAGAAAGGCTTTGAGCTATGCATTTCCTTATGAGGAAGCAGTTGTAGATGTGAGGGAAGGACAGGCAAAACAATCTTTTGGTCTTGTTCCTCCGGGACTTTGGGGACACGATGAAAGCATTCCTCAGTATAAGTTTGATTTGGATAAGGCCAAGGAATATCTTAAAAAATCGGGAGTAGACCCAAATGGATTAAAACTTGAGATGACTTTTACGTCAGGAACTGAAGCCTATAGAAATTTTGCCCAGCTATATCAAATCAATCTAAAAAAACTTGGTATTGATCTTGAGATAAGAGAAATGAACTGGGATAACGTGTGGGAAAAATCAAAGAATACGAATCCCCAGGACAGACAGGATATACTTGTTATGAACTGGTGGCCTGATTATGCGAGTCCTATAAGCTGGTTTACAAGTTTAGTAAAATCGGAAGAAAATATAACATTTAACCTTTCATATATAAAGGATCCTAAGCTTGATTCTATGATAGAGGAAGCAGAAAATTTAATTGCTACGGACAGAGAAAAAGCTGAAAAAATACTTGTGGATGTTCAAAAAGAAGTGGTTGATAAATCATATTTTATTAATATATATGATGATCAGTCAACATGGGTTGTAAATAAGAAAGTAAAAGGATTTGAGTCTAATCCTGCTTATGAAGGAGTAATATATTTCTATGATTTGTATACAGAATAAAATTTGAATCACAAAATTTTAAAATTTACCTGCTAATAAGATATTTCCCCTCAAAATAAAAACAGATGCAAATTTAAGATATTAAATAATTATTTGCATCTGTTTTTATAAAAAAATAAAGGGGATTGTGATGTGAAAGATACTTCATGTAAATCTAATATAATTTAATTAAAAGGGGAAAGGCATATGAAAAAGTACATTTTTAAAAGACTTTTGATGGGGCTGGTTGTGCTGTTAGGAGTAATAACCATAACTTTTATTATAGCAAGAATCGTCCCGTCAGATCCCGCTGCAAAATGGGTTGGCGCAAGAGCTACACCGGAACAGATAGAAAAAGCAAAGATAGAGCTGGGATTGAATAAACCAATTCCTGTACAGTTTATAAATTATTTAAAAGATTTGTTAAAGGGAGACCTCGGAAATTCTTTAAGAACTCATCAGCCAATAACGAAAGAACTGGCAACTTACATCCCGGCAACATTGGAACTGGTTTTGTTTGGTTTTATACTTGCAATAATAATAGGTATTCCTATGGGGATATATTCCGCGAAGAAAAAAGATAAGGCTATGGATCATATAAGCAGATTTTTTTCAATAGGTTCGGTTTCTCTTCCAACTTTTTGGGTTGCATTATTTTTGCAATTGATTTTCTATAGAAATCTTGGGATACTTCCTCTCGGAGGCAGAGTAAGTACGGAGACAACCATTTTTTATAATTTACCTCATATTACCGGAATGCTTTTGTTTGACAGTTTGATAACAGGACAGTGGGCAATATTTTGGGATGCCCTCACTCACATAATTCTTCCGGGCATAACTATAGCTCTTTATCCTATTGGGCTTGTGGCAAGAATGACAAGATCAGCTCTCCTTGAAGTTTTAAATGAAGATTATATAACGGCATCAAGATCTTATGGTATTTCGGAAAGAAAGGTATTGTGGAATTATGCACTTAAAAATACATTGGGGCCGACAGCTACGGTGCTTACATTATCTCTTGGTTATACGCTGGTAAATACCTTTCTGGTAGAAACGATATTCAGCTGGCCCGGATTAGGGAATTATGTTTCAACGTCGGTTGTGACTTTAGACTATCCGGCAATAATAGGGGTAACTATATTTTCTGCTACATGTTATGTAATACTGAATTTGATCGCAGATATAATTATAGCTATGGACCCCAGAGTAAGAGTATAGGAGAAGGTGTTGAAGATGGAAAAAAGCACAAATAAAAATGTATTTATAGAAATTATGAAACCTAAGGTAAAGGAATTAAAACAATCATTTTATTTATTACAAAAGAACAGACTTACTCAAATATCCTTTTATGTAATGATAGTCTTGTTCCTAATAGCTGTATTTGCTCCTCTGATAATACCGTATCCTTCTCATATATCTAATGAGGCTAATATAGCAGATAAATTTCTTGCTCCTTCACGTACCCATTTTTTTGGTACAGATGAACTTGGAAGGGATATATTCAGCAGAGTAATTTATGGGACAAGAGTGTCCCTTACTACGGCAGTTCTTTCTGTTGGACTGGCATTAATAATAGGAGTGCCTTTAGGTGCCATTGCAGGGACTGTCGGAGGAATGTTAGATGAAGTCATAATGAGAATTACGGACATATTTCTAAGTTTCCCACCTCTTCTTTTGGCAATAGCCATGGTCTCCGTTCTTGGACCAAGTTTAAATAACGCCATGATGGCTATAGCAATATCTTGGTGGCCTTGGTACACGAGACTTGTCAGAGGGCAGGCCATATCCATGAAAGAAAGAAAATTTGTTCAAGCTGCTGAAACTATAGGGACATCAAAATTTAAAACAATCTTTAAACATATAATACCGAATACGATTTCACCGGTTATTGTACAGGCATCAATGGATATGGGTGGAGTTATTATGACTATAGCATCCCTCAGTTTTTTAGGCCTCGGTGCCCAAGCACCGACTCCTGAATGGGGCTTGATGATAAGTACAGGAAGAAATTATTTCCCTGATATATGGTGGTACAGTATATTTCCCGGGTTGTCAATATTCATAACCGTGTTGACATTTAATTTATTGGGAGATGGGATAAGAGAAATACTTGATCCTAAAACGAGGAACAAATAAAGGAGGAACGGAAAATGGCTTTTTTAGAAATAAAAAATTTAAAGGTAAACCACCATACCTTTGAAGGAACAAAAAATGTATTGGATATAGAAAGTATAAAGATTGAAAAGGGTACTACTTACGGAATTGTAGGAGAAAGCGGATACGGAAAGACAGTATTGGCTCTTACCATATTAAAACTGCTTCAATGTCCGCCGGGAGAAATAGAAAAGGGAGAGATATTACTTGAAGGAGAAAATATACTAAATAAAAATCAAAAATATCTTGAAAGGGAAATCAGAGGTAAAAAAATCGCAATGATATTTCAAGACCCTATGTCTACCTTAAATCCCGTATTTACAGTAGGATATCAGATTGTACAAGTTATAAAGAAAAATAAAAATATAAATGAAAAAGAAGCGGAAAAAGAAGCCGTAAAAGTACTTGAAATAGTAAAGCTGGCAGACCCTGAGAATATAATGAAAAAATATCCTCACCAGTTGAGCGGAGGACAGAGGCAGAGAATAATAATAGCCTTGGCTCTTTCCTGCGGAGCCGAACTTTTAATTGCAGATGAACCCACAAGAAATTTGGATGTTACTATTCAGGCAAGTATATTAAAACTATTGAAAGAACTTCAGGAAAAATTTAATATGACGGTACTTTTTATAGCAAATAATTTGAGCTTGGTTTCTGCATTTTGTGATAATATTGGAATTTTATATAAAGGGAAAATAATAGAACAGGGAAGGACATCTGAAATAATAGACAGTCCGAAAGAGCATTACACGAAACAATTGATTGAGGCAGTAAAATCTAAGAAGAAAAGAACAGAACAAATAAATGATAATGAAGTAATACTTGAAGTTAAAAATCTAAAGAAGTACTTTGAAGTTAAAAATGAGTTAAGCAAGAAAAAGGTGCTGAAGCTAAAAGCAGTTGATGATGTGAGCTTTGAATTAAGAAAAGGTGAAGTTTTAGGCATAGTTGGAGAATCGGGCTGTGGTAAATCCACCCTTGTAAATACCATATTGAAGCTCTTTGAGCCTACAGGAGGAAAAGTTATATTTGAAGGAGAGGATATATACAGCTTAGACAAAAAAAGCATAAGAAATATAAGGAAGGATATACAAATAGTATTTCAGGATCCCTATTGGTCTTTAAATCCAAGATGGCTTGTTAAAGATATAATTTCAGAACCTATAGATGTTCATGAACATCTTAACAGCATAGAAAAATTGGAAAGAGTAGATGCTCTGTTAAAGATGGTTGGATTAAAAGAAGATGCGGCATTTAAATATCCTCATGAATTCAGTGGCGGAGAAAGACAGAGAATAGCAATTGCGCGATCCTTAGCTTCCGAACCAAAGCTTGTCATCCTTGATGAGCCTACATCGTCGATAGATGTGTTTTCTCAGGCACAGATATTGGAGCTATTAAGGAATCTGAAAGATAAATTTGAGCTTACAAATATTCTTATATCTCACGATCTCGGCGTAGTCAATCAGATGTCAAATAAAATAGCAGTTATGTACCTTGGAAAAATCGTGGAATTTGGGACAGCAGATAAAATATTTGAATTTCCTCAACATCCTTATACAAAAGCTTTATTCAATTCCATACCGAAACTTGGTAAAGAAGGAATAGAATCATTGGTTACTTTGGAAGGCAATATACCGAGTCCCATAAATCCACCGTCAGGTTGTTCATTTCATACAAGATGCAAAAATGCAACAGAAGAATGTAAGAAAAGGAAACCGGCAATAACATATTTGGATAAAGAACATTATGTATCATGTTTATTATTTGAGGAGGGGCATAATGCTTAGACAAGTTATAGATTTATATGAAATTATGGATGATAAAAATGTTACAGGACAGGATGTAGTAGATGTTTTTAAAAATGAATCCGGTGATTTTGAATATAAAATAAACAGAGTGACTACGGACAAGGGAAGCACAGATTTTATATATATAAAAATAAAAGGTAGAAATGGAAAATCAATTGGTAAAAGTGCTCCTACCCTTGGGATAACGGGGACTCTCGGAGGTATAGGTGCAAGACCGAAATTAACCGGATTTGTTTCGGACGGGGATGGTGCTTTGACCGTATTGGCAGCGGGCCTTAAGATTCTGAGAATGAATAAAAAAGGTGACAGACTTGACTCCGATGTCATCATTACAACCCATATATGTCCTAATGCCCCTGTTGTAGATCATTTTCCCGTTCCGTTTATGGGATCATCGGTAGATGATGAAGATATAAATGAAAATTGCATATATGAAGACATGGATGCAATTATAAGTGTAGATACAACAAAGGGAAACGAGATTATAAATAATAACGGATATGCTATATCAAACACGGTAAAAGAAGGATATATATTAAGCGTAAGTAAATACCTTTTAGATATAATGAAAAGAACGACAGGCAAGATGCCGGTAGTATTTCCCTTGGCACAACAGGATATAACTCCTTATGGAAATAGGCTTTCTCATCTTAACAGTATATTGCAGCCTTCTACAGTTACAAAAGCTCCTGTATTGGGGATAGCTATAACAACTGAACTTCCTATAGCAGGATGTGCAACAGGGTCGACTCACTTGTTTGATATAGAACAGGCGGCAAGATATATAGTAGAAATAGCAAAAGAATTTCCTAAGAATCCAAATTTATTTTATGACCCTAAAGAATATAACATTATTAAAAGACTTTATGGCAGTCAGAGAAGATTTCAAACTAAGGGAGTTCAGATCAAGAAAAAAGTCGGATTGATTACTATGGGACAGGCAGCAAGAAGTGACATTACCGAAAATATAAATGATATACTTGAGCCTGAATTAGAGGTAATTTCCATAGGAGCATTGGATGGCTACAATTATGATGAAGTGAAAGAAAAATTTTGGCCTGCAAAGGGAGAACCTTTTATTGTGACAATAATAGGAGAAGACAAAATTGTTAAGATATCTGAAAATAGTGCATGGAAATTAGTCCAGAAAAAGATAGAAGAACTTGAAGAAAGAAATATAAAAGCATCAATGCTTATGTGTACAGGTAAATTTAAAGATTTCAATAAGAAATCCATGGTTTTACAGCCCGAGAAGATAATAAGGGCTACATTAGACGCAATTGGAGTGGAAAGAATAGGAATACTTGTGCCTGAGGAAGAACAGATCAGAGATTCATGTAAGCAGTATGAGAGATATAAGCCGATTATAAAGTCAGCAGAACCTTATGAAGATAAAAAATTTATTTCTGAAAAGGCAAAGGAATTTAAAAGTGAAGATGTAGATATTATTTTGATGGATTGTATGGGATATACGGAAGATATGGGAAATATAGTAGAAAAAGAATCCGGTAAAAATGTACTTGTGCCAAGGGTATTGGTAACAAGGCTTTTAAAAACTTTGGCTTGATATAGAAACTAAAAGATAAAACGGTGTTTTTGCTTAACTTAATTTTCAAATAAAAGGAGAAGATTGAAATGATAAAACTTACAAGACAGGATTTAATAGATATACTTTATGGTGCAACTATATTAGGAACCGGAGGAGGGGGAAGCTTATCTGACGGTATAAAAAAAATTGATGAGGCTTTGAACCTTAACAAGGAATTCATCCTTGTTGATTTTGATGAATTAGAGGATGATGATCTTATTGCTACTCCATACTCATGCGGAGCAATATCTCCCTTAACAGAAGAAGAAATAAAAAAATATGAAGGACTTCCGGTAACAGAAGAAGCTTCCCATGTTATTGCTCTCAGGGAAATGGAGAAATATCTCGGAAAGGAAGTAAAAGCAGTGATATCTACGGAACTTGGAGGTGGAAATACTGCAATAGCTTTTTATAGCGGAGCAATGGCGGGAAAGTATATAGTGGATGCTGACCCGGCAGGAAGGTCGGTGCCGGAACTTCAACATTCGACTTATTATTTAAACAATGTAAGTATTCATCCTATGTCCTTAGTAAATAAATTCGGAGAATCTGTCATAATTACTAATGTGGTGAATGACTTTAGAGCTGAATCTTTAGTCAGAGCTTTGGCAGTTGTAAGCCAAAACAGTATAGCGGTAGTAGATCATGTTGAACCGACAAAGACTTTGAAAAAAGCAGTTATAAGAGGTGCAATAACGAATGCTTTGAAAATCGGGAGAGCATATAGAACAGCAAAGGAAAATAATGAAGATATATCAGAAAAAATAGCGGACTCCGGCAAGGGAAAAGTAATATTTAAAGGATGTATCTTTTCCAATGATTGGGATACATTGGAAGGTTTTACTGTGGGAACACTTACAATAAAGGGAAGTGGTGAGTACAATAATGATGAATTTAAAGTATGGTATAAAAATGAAAATATAATAACTTGGAGAAACGGTAAATATGATGCGGTAGTACCGGATCTTATTTGTATATTTAACGAAGACGAAAAAGAACCATTATTAAATCCCTACGGAAAAGAAGGGATGAAAGTTTCCGTTATAGTACTTCCCGCGCCGAAAGAATGGACTACCGAAAAGGGTTTAAAGACTTTTGGGCCAAGGCACTTCGGGCATGATATAGATTGGAAACCGTATATATAAAGGAGAAAAGATGGAGATATTGCAAGTAACATTAACGCCGGAAGAATCAAAATATATTATAGCCCTTTCAATAAGAGAAGATAAAAGGATAAAGAAAGCTTTAGAGAAAGGGAGAATAGTGTTCAAAGGCGGAAGTACCGTTTCGAAAGTTTGCTATTTATTATGCGGAGAGAAGGTAAGTGTATGTGGAGTTGTAAGTAAAAGAGGAACAAAAATGAATATGGATTTCAGCGTTCCCCATGTAGCTATTTTGGAAGACGGAAAATTCTATGGCATTGATGATACTTTTTTTAGGGATATTAAAAATATAAAAAAAGATGATGTAATAATATGCGGGGCAAATGCAATAGATAATTATGGAAATGCAGCTATGATGGTCGGATCATCTCTTGGCGGAGAAGTACCCTATGCTCTTTCCAACTGGTATGGAGAAGGAATAAACATAATGATACCTGCAGGTTATGAAAAACTTGTTCCAGGAAATATTAATGATATAATAAAAAAAACAGGCAGATTAAAGAAAAAATATTCGTTTGGCATGGCAGTCGGTTTGGTTCCTCTGATAGGTGAAATAATAACGGAAGTAAGTGGAATAGAAAGGTTAGCTAAAGTAAAGGGAACGGTTATTTCTGCGGGAGGAATAGGTGAAGCTCAGGGAAGTATAACTATGGACATATCAGGGGAATCCGATGAGCTTGATAAAATCTATGAAATTATTTTAAAGACAAAACGTATGAAGAAAGATGATTATAATATATCAGAATGTAAATCGCCTAATGAGTATTGTAAGGATCATATTGCCTGTATATATAAAAGGATGAGTGGTGTTTAACTTTGTTTATAACAATATCTGATGCTTTAAAACTTCCTTCTTTAAGAGAAGGAGAAGTAGTTGCAGGGCTTGGAGGCTTAAACAGAAGAATCCATAGAGTAAGTGTATGTGAGTGTCCGGATTTGCCAATAGATTTGGAGATAATAGGGAAAGAAAATTTGCTGTTTGTAGAAGGAGAATTTTTAATAACAAGTTTTTATGCATTAAAGGATTCAAGGGATCTTCTTCTTGATACTATAAAATTATATAATAAATACAATTCGAGTGGAATTTGCATTGTAAAAAGATATTTTAAAGAAATTGATAAGTCGGTAATAGATTATGCAAATAAGGTAAATTATCCGATTATAATGATCAGAAGGGACATTCCCTATGCGGATATAATAATGGATGTGAGTAAAGCTTTATTGTCAAATCAGGACAGTCAAATAAATATATCCATTTTAAACGATATTTTAAACGAAAATAATACAAAAGAGGAAATTGTGTCCTTGGCCTATAGATTAAATCCGAGATTTTTGGAAAATATAAGCGTATTATGCATATCATTTGATAAATATGATGAGAGTAAGGCTAAATATTTAATGTCCCTATTTGAAAACAGACCTGATACTTTTTTAACCTTGTACTATAATTATATTCTAATGTTTGTTTATTCTGATAACAAAATAAGCAAAGAAGAAATGGATAGGAATGTAAAGAGGATGACTGCTATATTGGATTCACAGGTATCAAAATATAATATCGGAATAAGTAATTCCTTTGAAAAGTTGTATCAAATAAAAGCTGCAATCGAACAGTCAATATCGTCATGTAAAGTTTCGAAGTTTGAGGACAGTAAAACGGAGCTTTACAATCAGATAGGAACATATAAATTATTGATGACAATAAAGGAAAATGAAATCTTAAAAACATTTTATGAAGAATTTATGCAGCCTTTAATAGAATATGATTCAAATAAAAAAGGAGATCTTGTAAAAACTCTTCTACTTTATATAAAGCATAAGGGAAATATAAAGTCTATGGCTAAAGAAAGTTTTCAACATGAAAATACTATAAGATACAGAGTTTTTAAAATAAAAGAATTATTAGGATTTGAAGATAGAGAATTTGAGTTTTTTGAGAATATATGTATGATATACAAAATATCAAAAATTTTAAAAATGTAGAAGGCAATATATCTTAATACAAATTTGATTTTAAGCAGGTTTCAAAGAAGGCTTCCTTAATTTATTAATATTTTAATTGGAGCCTTTTTTATAACCCATAGGAAAATCCAATTTTCATTAATTTATATTTTCCGTTAAATGGGTTTCAAAAAAGGCTTCCTTAGTTTATTAATATTTTAATTGGGGCCTTTTTTATATTATTAAAAACAAAAATGATTAAAATACTACATTATCATAGAAGGAAATTAATTTTGTTTGTCGAATACAAAATAAAGATTAAAATTAGATACAGAGGGGGTAATTGTATTGGGGAAAGTAAACATACTTATTGCAGATGACAATAGGGAATTTTGTGACATTCTTTCAGAGTATGTCAGTATGCATGAAGATTTTGAGGTGGTAGGTATAGCAAAGGATGGTCTTGAAGCAGTTGATTTAGTGGCAAAGAAATTGCCGGATGTGCTTATATTGGATATTATTATGCCTCATCTTGATGGATTGGGAGTTATAGAAAAAATCAACAGCATGGTTTTAGAAAAGTATCCCAAAATTATTGTCTTATCGGCGGTCGGTCAGGATAAGATAACTCAAAGAGCTATTGAGCTGGGGGTGGATTATTATATTGTTAAACCTTTTGACTTTGAAGTGTTTATTAAACGATTAAAACAAATAACAGGTGTTAATGTTGAAAAACCAAGTCAAAGGCAATATATAAATATACCTAAGCAAACCTTTGTAAATCAAGAAAATAAAAATATGGAGGCAAAAATAACAAATATTATACATGAAATCGGAGTGCCGGCACATATAAAGGGATATTTGTATTTAAGAGAGGCTATATTTATGGTTATAGATAATATAGAACTATTGGGAGCGGTTACAAAGGAATTATATCCAAGTATAGCAAGAAAATACAATACTACTCCGAGCAGGGTAGAAAGAGCTATACGCCATGCCATCGAAGTGGCATGGGGAAGAGGGAAAATAGATACCATAGACAGTATTTTCGGATATACCGTTCATACCGACAAGGGGAAACCTACGAACTCAGAATTTATTGCAATGGTTGCCGACAAATTAAGACTGGAACAGGAAATGGCGGAGAGCAAAAGTTAGTAAAATCAAGTTATAATCAGTAAACTTAAAAATTCAGAGACAGATATATTTATTTAAGAATCATAATATCTGTCTCTGAATTTTTAAGTTTAACTTTTTTATAACCTTATGCTATAATAAGATAATAAATATTAATTATAAGGCAATAATTTATGTAATAATAAGTTTGGAGGATAGCAATGATTATTAGAGGGAAGGTTAAGAAGGATAGGAAGACCAAAAATTTAGTTAAAAGATTAAAGCTGGGGGATATAGCCTTAATATCCCATAGGGACTTGGATGAAATAGCGGCCACTTCATTAGTGGAAAAAAAAGTAAAATGTGTAATCAACTTAGATGAAACTATCAGCGGGAAATACCCTAATCAAGGGCCTTCAATTTTATTAAAAGCAGGAATACCCATATTTGAAACAGATAATGAAAAGCTTTTCGATCTTGTTAATGAAGGAGATACTATTGAAGTCAATGAAGATCATATAACAAGAAATGATGAAGTTATTTCTTCATGCCATCTTTTAGATGCGGAAGATATAAAGAGAGAGTTGGGTATAGGATATAAAAATCTTGAAGAAGAATTGGATAAGTTCATAGAGAATACATTGGAATATGCAAAAAAAGAAAAGGGCTTAGTAACCGGAAATCTTAAAATACCTAAAATTAAAACCAAAATTGATAAAAGGCATGTATTGGTAGTAGTAAGAGGAAAGGATTATAAAAGAGATTTAGAAGCTATACAGGCATATATAAACGAGGTTAAACCTATATTGATAGGAGTGGATGGGGGCGGAGATGCGATACTTGAATTTGGACAGATACCGGATATAGTTATCGGCGATATGGATAGCATAAGTGACAGATGTTTAAAAGCAGCAAAAGAAATAGTTGTACATGCGTACCCTAACGGAGAGGCTCCTGGGCTTAAAAGGGTTAAAGAATTGGGATTGGAGGCTGTAGTTTTTCCTGCTCCGGGAACAAGCGAAGACATAGCTTTATTGCTTGCTTATTCAAATAATGCGGATTTGATAGTAGCTGTAGGTACTCATAATAATATGATTGATTTTTTGGAAAAAGGAAGAAAAGGCATGGCAAGTACATTTTTAGTCAGACTGAAAGTTGGAGCAAAATTAATAGATGCAAAGGGAGTAAATAAGCTGTATCATGGACATCTAAAGATGAAATATATTATAGGGCTTGCAGTAGCTGCTTTGTTACCTATTATTGTTATTACTCTTATGTTTCCACCTATGAGAGAACTAATTGCATTACTGAAAATAAGATTAAGAATAATGTTTGGACTGTAAGGGGTTGATGAATTGTTACCTAATATGAAGTTTTATATTGTTTCCATAGCTTCAATTTTTCTTGCATTGGCTATCGGAATATATATAGGTTTTAGTTTGAATTCTAAGGATTTTCTGATAGAACAGAAAGAAGGCATTGTAGAGGGACTTGAAAAGCAATTTGCTGATTTAAGAAGTGAGAATGATAATTTGAAAAATGAAATGGAGGGGGTAGAAAAAGAAAATCAATTATACAAGGATTTCTCAAAGGCTGTATACCCTGAAGTCATTAAAAATAAATTAAACGGAATTAAAATAGCAATAATTGAAACTACAGACGATTATGTTTATTCAGGTCTGGGTCAAGATTTAAAAATGGCAGGAGGAAATGTAGTCAGTATAACTACGATAAAAGATGATTTTGATGATGAAGAATTTTTAAAGAAAATATATGAAAATCATAATATAGCAAAGAAGGAAGGCAAAAGCTATGTTCAGCAGGCCATGGAGGATCTGACTAATTATATAATTACTTCTGAAAAAAGCCCTATAATTGATTATTTAAATGAAGATAATATTATAGGTACTGTAGGGGAATATAATGAGCCTGTAGATTATATAATTGTTGCAGGAGGAACAAAGACTGAAGATCCTAATAGAGTTAATCTGATAGATAAAGAAATAATTGAATATGCCAAAAAAAATAGTATTCCTGTAATAGGAATAGAAAAGGAAAATGTTAATTATTCTTATATAAGTTACTATAAGGATCTAAGAATAACAACTGTCGATAATGCAGATACAATTATGGGAAAAACGGCATTAATATTGGCAATGGAAGGAAGGCCGGGAAATTACGGAGTTAAAAGTACAAGTGAAGAGTTAATACCTAATGTTAATTATCCTATAACTAATGAGTGAGGGGATGCGTTTATGTATAAGAAAGGGAAAAGCAGAATTGTTGCGGTGATCCCTGCTTATAATGAAGAGAATACAATAGAAAATACTATAAATGCTTTAAAAAAAATCAGTTTGGTTGATGATATTGTAGTTGTTGATGACGGATCTTCGGATAACACATGGAATATAATTAATGAAATGAATATACAGGCTATCAGGCTTAACGAAAATCATGGGAAGGGCTATGCTATAAAGGAAGCATTGAAGAAAATTGATTTTAATTATTTAGTGTTAGTTGATGGAGATTTGGGAGAAACGAGCAGTGAGATTGAAAAATTAATTTATCCGGTTATAGAAAATGTAGTAGATGTAAGTATTGCAAAGTTTCCCCAACCAAAGAAAAAGGGAGGATTTGGCTTTGTAAAGAAGTTAGCAAGATATGGAGTTTATAAATATACCGGAACTAAAATTAATACTTCTTTATCCGGACAAAGAGTGTATAATAAAAAAGTAATAGATAATATGTGCTATATACCGGATAGATTTGGGGTAGAAGTTGCTATGACGGTAGAAACTTTAAGAATGGGATATACCGTTGGGGAAATCGATGTGAATATGAGTCATAGAGAGACAGGAAGAAGTATAAGGGATTTTACTCATAGAGGTAAGCAATTTCTCGATATTTTTGTAACTTTAATAAAACTAAAATTCAAAGGGTGATTATATGGTCAAAGAGGCTATTATAGTTTTTGGCTTGAGCTTGTCTCTTTCTTGCATTTCAACTCCTTTTTTATTGAAGATGCTTGCTAAAAGCAATTGTTTATGCCAAAATTATAAAAATGAAGAAATTCCGGTAGGAATGGGATTGATGTTTATAATAGTTCAGGTAATTGTGCTAAGCTTTCTGTTTATTATAGAGAGAGATAACTATTTCTTACTGGTATACTCAGTTTCATTTGTATTAATGGGAATGATCGGAATGATTGATGATCTGATAGGAGATAAAAGCATTAAGGGATTTAAGGGGCATATCCGGGCTTTGACTAAAGGAACTCTTACAACAGGAATGCTGAAGGCGTTAATCGGTTTTTTTATTTCTTTGTTTGTTTCCATAGTTATCTCGGAAAACACAGCAGATGGGATTTTAAATATTTTTTTGATTGCTTTATTTATTAATTTTATCAATTTATTTGATTTAAGGCCTGGAAGAGCGTTAAAGATGTTTTTGTTTATATCGATTTTTTTCTTGCTAACTACAAAATTAAATGTGAGCTCTTTGGTTATTTTTTCTTTTTATGGAATAATTATTAGGTATTTACCTTTGGATTTAAAAGCTAAAGCTATGATGGGAGATGTGGGTTCAAATATCTTGGGTTTGACTCTGGGAATTTATTGTGCGTTAAATTATACTTTCCATATTAAATTAATTTATTTAGCGGTACTTATATTGATCCAAATTGTTTCCGAATTTTTTTCTTTTTCGAGTATAATAGAGAAAAGCAGATTTTTGAAATTTATCGATAATTTGGGAAGGTAGGAGGTTTTTAATCTGATTAGTTATAAAAAAGGAACAGTTTCAAAGATATTATCCGAAGATGAGAGTACGGTATGGTTTGAAGTTATCATAGAGGACAAAATAGAAAGGGCAATTAATTATAAATGCCTTACAGGTGAAGTCAGAGTAGGAGATGTGGTGATATTAAATACTACTGCGGTAAATCTTTCTCTGGGAACAGGCGGTTACCATTTTGTCATTTTCAATTACAGTAATTCCTCAAAAGAATTAGAGGGAAAAGGCCATATTATGAAAATGAGATATACCCCTTTTCAGATAAAATGTTTAAGTGCAGAGGAAGAAGACAGTCCATATCATGAAAAATTTAATTCTTTTAAATCCTTAGAGAAGAAAATTTTTATTTTGGCAGAAATTCACAGTATGCTTGCTCCTATTGCTGCTATGATTAAATGGCTGGATCCGACTGTAAAGGTTAATTATATAATGACGGATGGGGGTGCTCTTCCTATTGGTTTTAGCAATACGGTAAAATTGTTAAAGGAGAAGAAAATAATCGATAAAACTGTTACTATAGGACATTCCTTCGGAGGCGATTTGGAGTGTGTAAACATCTATACAGGATTAATTGCTGCAAAGGAAATACTGGAAAGTGATATTACGGTTATATCAATGGGACCCGGTATTGTAGGAACGGGAAGTAAATATGGGTTTAGTGGTATTGAGCAAGGTTATATATCCGATGCCGTTAATAATTTAGGAGGTACTTCTCTGATTGTTCCAAGAATCAGCTTTAAGGATAAGAGAACAAGGCATCAGGGAGTAAGTCATCATACGTTAACAGTATTGGGAGAGGTATCGAATACCAAAAGTACGGTTATTATTCCATTATTAGGGGAAAAGAAAAATAGTGTTATTAATGAGCAATTTAAAGAGCATAATATATTTAAGCGCCACAATGTTGTATACGAGGACGGAAAAGATATTGAGGATGCCATGAAATATTTTGATTTGAATATTACTACTATGAATCGGGGATATAAGGATGATGAAGAATATTTTATTACATTGGGAGCTGTAGGGAAATGGGCTTTAAGTTATTTAAAGAAAGGGAGGTAGAAAGATGGGCTTTGAAGAAAAGACTATGAAAACCGAAAAGATATATGAAGGCAAAATATTAAATTTGAGAATAGATATGGTGGAACTTCCTGATAAAAAATATTCAAAGAGGGAAATTGTAGAGCATCCCGGTGCAGTTGCTATTGCTGCTTTAACTGATGATAATGAAATTATATTGGTTAAGCAGTATAGAAAAGCGGTAGAAAAAGAATTGGTAGAAATACCTGCAGGAATGTTGGAGATTTCAGAGGAACCAAGAGAAGCCGCTGTTAGGGAATTGAAAGAAGAGACCGGGTTTTCGGCCGATAAAATGGAGTATATATGTGAATTTTATACATCTCCGGGCTTTACAAATGAGAAACTTTATCTATTTTTGGCAACTGGATTAAAAGCGGGAGAATCTCATCCTGAGAATGATGAATATATCGATGTTTTAAAATTTAAATTAGATAATTTGGTCGACATGGTTTGGAAAGGTCAGATATTGGACAGCAAAACAATAATAGGGGCCTTTGCTGTCAGCAGTTATTTACAAAATAAGAGATAAATAAGATAGTGATAATATCCTCCTTTTAAGCATAATATTTTATATAAAGCTTGTTCTATTGAAAGGAGGATATATTTTGCAAAATAAATTGAAAAGCGGAATTTATAAATATTTCAGGGAAAATTTTGTTTTATATCTTGTAATGTTTATTTGTCTGATAGTGGGAATTGTTGCAGGTGCGATTACAATTAAGATTTTAAATGATACTCAGAAGACAAGTATCTTAACCTTTTTTAATTCCTTTTTTAAGGTGTTGGAAAATAATGATTTTAACAGTACGGAAGTGTTTAAACAATCTCTTTGGGATAATTTGAAAACAATATTTATTATCTGGGCAACAGGGCTTATAGTTATAGGAGTAGCCGTTATACCAGTTATTTTATCAATAAGGGGTTTTGCCCTGGGTTTTACCGTAGGATTTCTTGTTAACGAATTTGGATTAAAGGGTTTTTTATTTTCTTTATTAGTTGTATTGCCTCAAAATTTATTTATTATTCCAGGTATCATTTCTATATCTTCCGCAGGAGTGTCATTTTCTATAAATAGGATAAGAAGAAGAAAAGAAAGATTATACAGGAATAATCTTATTTCGGATATTATCAATTATTCGTTTATAGTATTACTTTTTGCGATGTTAGTTATCGTTGGAAGTATAATAGAAGGATATGTAAGTCCGATTTTTATGAAATTTGTTACAGAAATAAAGTAATATTTTTAGCATAAAGGGGTATCTATATGATTGAGATTTTAAAAAAATTTAAGAACTATCTTTATGAAGAAAGAGGATTATCACAAAATACTCTTGATTCATATTTAAGAGATATTCAATATTTTCAAGGATATCTAAAAACACATACAAACGTTGAAAAGATGGAAGAAGTAAATAAGACCTTTGTAATTACATATTTAATTCAGCTTCAAAAAGAAGGAAAGGCTTTTGGAACTATTTCAAGGCATTTGTCATCGCTGAAATGTTTTTATCAATATTTGTTTTATAATGGGCTAATAAAAGAAAATCCCACTTTAAATTTAAAATCACCTAAATACGAAAGGAAAGTGCCAAAGGCTTTAACTTTAGAAGAGGTTGATTTACTTCTTTCTCAGCCAGACATCAATAGTTTTAAGGGTCTGAGAGATAAGACAATGCTTGAACTGATGTATGATACCGGAATGAGAGTTTCCCAAATTATTGAATTAAATGTTTCCAATGTAAACTCTGACATAGGCTACATTGAATCAAACTTTGAAGGGGGACGAGTTATATCCTTAGGAAATTGTGCTTTAAAATATTTAAATCTTTACATCGGCAAACTTAGATGTCAAGATTTTAGAGAAGAAGAGGAAGCTCTTTTTGTTAACCTTAGTGGTAAAAGACTTACAAGGCAAGGGTTTTGGAAAATTGTTAAGTATTATAAGGAAAAAGCGGGAATTGATAAAAATATTACCCCATATACCTTAAAGAAATACATCCAAAATAATGGGAGGGAACATTATGAATCTATTAGAAAAAATTAAGGAGAGCGGAGATTATATTAAAGGGAGAAGAGATGATAATCCTTCAATTGGACTGATATTAGGGTCGGGACTGGGCATTTTGGCAGATGAGATAGAAAACAGTACCGTTATTCCTTATAAAGATATCCCTAATTTTCCCTTATCTACAGTTGAAGGACATAAGGGACAATTGGTATTGGGAAATTTACAGGGAAAAAAAGTGGTGGCAATGCAGGGTAGATTTCATTATTACGAAGGATATTCTTTGCAGGAGGTTACTTTTCCAGTCAGAGTAATGAGATTTTTAGGAGTTGAAAATCTTATAGTTACTAACGCAGCGGGAGGAGTGAACAAAGATTTTAGGCCCAAAGATCTTATGATTATAAAAGATCATATAAATTTAACTGGACAGAATCCCTTAATCGGTAAAAATTATAATGAATTGGGGCATCGGTTTACAGATATGACCCAAGCATATGACAGAGGGTTAATAGATGCGGCAAAAGCCGCCGGGGAAAAATTAAATATAAATTTGAAAGAAGGAGTATATTTGTGGCTTACAGGTCCCAATTATGAAACTCCCGCAGAAATAAGAATGGCTCGTGTGTTAGGAGCAGATGCGGTAGGAATGTCAACTGTTCCGGAAGTAATAGTTGCGGTCCACGGTGGTATGAAAGTACTCGGCATTTCTTGCATAACTAATATGGCCGCAGGTATATTGGATAAACCTTTAAATCATGAGGAGGTTATTGAAACTTCGGAAGTGATTAAGGATTCTTTCATTAAACTTGTTAAGGAAATCGTTAAGAATATTTAAAGAGGTGCTATTAATGAGAATGTATGACATTATTAAGAAAAAAAGAGACGGGGAGGAACTTTCTACTGAGGAAATCAACTTTTTTATAGAAAACTATGTTAGAGATATAATCCCTGATTATCAGGCATCTGCTTTACTTATGGCTATATATTTAAAAAAGATGAATGAAAGGGAAACCCTTGATCTTACGAAAGCAATTATTAATTCCGGAGAAACTGTGGATTTATCCGATATTAAAGGAATTAAAGTTGATAAACACAGCACAGGAGGAGTAGGTGACAAAACCACTTTAGCTCTCGGACCAATGGTTGCCGCTTGTGGAGTGCCTTTTGTCAAGATGTCCGGAAGAGGATTGGGTCATACAGGAGGAACGTTGGATAAACTTGAGTCCATTAAGGGATTTCGAGTAGAATTAACAAGAGACGAATTGATAGATAATGCAAATAAAATAAATATTGCTATATGCAGCCAGTCTTCCAATATTACTCCTGGAGATAAAAAATTATATGGATTAAGGGATGTAACTGCTACTGTGGATGATATTTCTCTAATAGCAAGTAGTGTTATGAGTAAGAAACTTGCTATTAAATCTGATGCCATCCTTCTTGATGTGAAGATAGGCAAAGGAGCATTTATGCATGATTTGAAAGACGGAATTGAGCTTGCAAAGGAAATGGTTAAAATAGGTACAGGATACGGAAGAAAAACCATTGCTGTACTTACCAATATGGATGAACCGTTAGGATACGGAGTAGGAAATGCCTTAGAAGTAAAAGAGGCGATAGAAACTCTCAAGGGGAGAGGGCCAAGGGATTTTACCGAACTATGTCTTATTCTCGGAAGTAAGCTTTTAATTTTATCCCAAAAAGTAAAAAATGAAGACGAAGGCAGAACTCGAATAAAAGAAGTAATAAACAACGGAAAGGCTTATGAAAAGTTTTTGGAATTAGTAAAATATCAAGGCGGAGATGTAAATTTTGTAGAGAATACGGATTTACTTCCAAAGTCTACTTATATCTTTGAATTGAAATCAAACAAAGAAGGACATGTGAGATCAATAAATGCAGAGGAAGTAGGAAAATGTGACATAATATTGGGAGCAGGCAGACAGGTTAAGAATAGCCCCTTAGATCTTTCAGCCGGAATAGTATTTAGTGTGAAGGTTGATGACTTTGTTAAAAGGGGAGATACTCTCTGCTATATCCACAGTAACAGTATTGAAAAGGAAAATGAAGTGGCGGAAAAACTCATAAAAATAATAGAAATCGGAGAGAAAAATCCTGTTGAGAAAAAGCTCCTATACGGAGAAGTAACTAAAGATGAAGTAAAACTTTATTAGAAGCAGACAAAAATATTTTGAATTTTAAATTTTGTAAAGAATTAACAATTAAATTTATACCTCCTTATTTTTAAATTTGAATAAGTAATTTTTTTATGGTTAAGATAAAAGTGAATATTTATGTGAGGAGGTAATAAATTGGATGAAATTCTATAAAAAAGTAGCTGTATTGTTATTGATAATTCCATTATTTTTTTCTGCTTTTAATATATCTTATGGAGACGAAAATTTTGATATAAAAGCAAAATCTTCCATACTCATCGATTATCATACCGGTGAAATTATTTATGAGAAGAATGCTCATGAGAAGTTGCCTCCGGCCAGCGTTACTAAAATAATGACTTTGCTTCTTACTATGGAAGCCATAGATAAGGGTAAAATAGGTTTAAAAGATGAAGTGATTATAAGTACAAATGCCTCTAAGATGGGAGGAAGTCAAATATATCTGGAAGAGGGAGAATCTCAGACGGTTGAGGATCTAATCAAGGCCATCTGTTTAAGATCTGCCAATGATGCCAGTGTTGCTTTAGCAGAGTACATCGCGGGAAGTGAAGAATTATTTGTTAAAGCTATGAATGAAAGAAGCAAGGAATTGAAGATGAATGATACCAACTTTGAAAATTCTACGGGGCTTCCACACGAATCCCATTATACATCTGCTTATGACATAGCCTTGATGTCCAAGGAGCTGATGAAGCATGCTAAAATACAGGAATGGCTTACCATTTATATGAGTGACATGAAGGTTGGAAAGAAAAAGGATATAGTTCAAAGTTTGGTTAATACCAATAGGCTTATAAAGGATTATCAGGGAGCTAACGGTATAAAAACAGGTTCTACTTCGGATGCAAAGTATTGTCTTTCTGCGTCAGCGAAGAGGGGAAATCTTCAACTTATTGCAGTAATAATGGGTTCCGAAACTTCAAAGGTAAGGTTTGAAGAAAGCAAAAAATTATTGGATTACGGATTTGCAAATTACGATTCCGTGGTTATAGGTAAAAAAGGAGATATTATAGGTAAAGTACCTATAAACAAAGGAGACAAAACACATCTGGAAGTAGTTCTTAAAGATGACAGCTATATTCTTATACCTAAAGGATCTTCCGGAAAGGCTGAAAAAGAAATAATACTGCCGGAGGTGTTAAACGCTCCCATAGAGAAGGGCAAAGAAGTGGGAGAATTAATTCTTAAAATCGACGGTAAGAGTGTAGATAGAGTGAAATTGATAGCTAAAGAAACCGTTGATAAGGCAGGATTTGTGAATATGTTCAAAAAAGTTGTGAAAGGCCTTCTTACGAATAAATAATTTATTTTTAGCTGGATATGTTTGTGTTTTTGCGAAAAAAATTATAAAATATATCTAGCTAAAATTTTTTGAAAGAAGGTTGAAAGATGATTGCAGATAAATTGATTATTCTTCCGGGACTTTTAACGGCAATAGTATTTCATGAATTTGCCCATGGGTTTGTTGCTTATAAGCTGGGAGATCCTACTGCAAAGAATGCAGGAAGGCTGACTTTAAATCCCTTTAAACACATAGATTTGATAGGATTTATTTTTTTAATGGTTTTTAGATTCGGATGGGCAAAGCCTGTGCCTATTAATCCTAACTATTTTAAAAACAGAAAAAAGGATACCATTTTAGTTTCCGCCGCAGGCCCCATAATTAATTTTATTATTGCTCTATTTTTTTCTTTAATTGTATCTATGGATATCATCCATAATAATTTAATTTTGAATATTGTTATTATTACGATATGGTATAATATTATGCTGGGGTTGTTTAATCTTTTGCCTCTTCCTCCTTTGGACGGTTCCAAAGTTTTAGCAAGCATGCTTCCAGATAAATACGAATATTATTTTTATAAATATGAGAAGTATTTATATATAATACTCCTTTTGCTGATAGTAACCGGATTAATAGATAAAATATTAAGTCCTTTAATTAATATTGTACTTAATATTATGGTAAAAATAATAAACTGAAGAGGTTATTTATATGCAGGAATATAAAGTTGTTTTGGAAAGATTTGAAGGCCCTCTTGATTTGTTAATTCATCTTATTGATAATGCTAAAGTGAGTATATATGATATACCTATTAAGGAGATAACCGACCAGTATATCGAATATTTGAATAAAATTAAAATATTTGATTTGGAGGCTGCTAGCGAATTTTTAATTATGGCTTCCACTTTATTAGAAATTAAATCAAAGATGCTCCTTCCGGCTAATGATAAGAATAAAGGTACCCAGATGGAAATGGAAGAAGTTGACCCGAGGTTGGAACTTGTACAGAAACTGGTAGAATATAAAAAATATAAAGAAGTTTCATCTCAGCTTAAATATTATGAGGAAATTCAAAATAAGGTATATTATAAGTTAAAAGATGATTTGAATGACTTTGAAGAGGGAAAAGACAAGATTGATGAATTGAATATTGATGATTTGGTTCAGGCTTTAAATAATATAATCAAAAGAAAAAACAGGAAGAAGAATAAGATTTTAAACATTAATGAAATACAGAGAGAAGAGCTTCCTTTAGAGGAATGTATAAAAAAAATAAGAGGGGAATTGCAGAAAAAAAGTAAAATCAAATTTAGCTTTCTCATAAAAGATGATGCAAGCAATTCTTATATAGTTACAAAATTCTTAGCTATCCTTGAAATGACAAAGTCAAAGGAAATAAAAATCAAGCAAAATGAAGATTTTTCAGATATACTTATTATGAAAATATAGGATTATGGGGGATAAAGTTTATGGAAATATCTGATATAAAGTCAATAATCGAGGGCCTTTTATTTACATGGGGGGATCCTCTGAATATAAAAGATATATCTAATATTTTGGAAATGAAAGAAGAAGAGGTAAAAAAGATACTTAAAGAGATGACGGATGAGTTTAATTATAATAAAAGAGGAATAAAAATTGTTAAAACAGAAGATTATTATCAGTTGAGCAGCAGATCGGAGCATTATCCTTGGATTAAAAAGTTGTACATGCCTAAAGAAAATAAAAGCTTATCCGGAGCATCAATGGAAACCTTATCCATAATTGCCTATAGACAACCTATCACCAAAAATGAAATAGAAGCTATAAGAGGGGTTAGATGTGATAAAGCAATAGAAAATTTGTTGGAAAAGGATTTAATTGAGGAGAAAGGGAGGCTTGAGAAGACCGGAAGGCCTATATTATACGGAACGACTATAGAATTTTTAAAACATATTGGAATAAGTGATTTAAGTGAACTTCCAAAAATAGAAGAATTTAAAGAAGATGATACAGAGGAAAAATAATACGGTTAATGTATTATTTTTCTTTTTTTATGGGAAAGATAGGTAGTAATCGGTAATTCCGTAAGGGGTGAAGAAATGTTTTGGAGGTTATTAATACTATTTGGATTTATTCTGGGGATATTGATTACACCTGTCAAGGTTAAAATTTTATATAAAAAAAATGATGAGAATGTTTTGGATATCAGAGTAATATTTTTATGGGGATTGATTAATATTCCTCTAAATAAATATTTTAAAAACAGAAAAAAGGATACCGCACATTATAAAAATAAGGGAGAAGAAATATTAAACACATTAAAAAAATCTAAAAAAAATTTTAATATATACAAAAAAAAATTTTTAAAATACAGAGAAAAGATTCTTATTGAAAAATTCAATTTTTTTATATCTTTGGGATTGGAAGATCCGGCAATGACGGGAATTTCTGTAGGATTTTTGTGGTGGATTGAAAGTATAATCTCAGGGTTTATTTTGGGCCACAATGATGTTAAAAACTTTAAAGTAAAGATAAATCCGGTATTTTATAAAAATCATTTTGAAGTATATCTTGACTGCATAATTAAATGCAAATTGGTTTATATTATTATTGGAAGTATTCATAGTTTTAAAATTAAAAAAGGTGGTGAATAATTTGCCTGAACATCCAATAGAAGGTTTAATGAAAACTACGATGTCAAGCTTAAAGGAAATGGTGGATGTAAATACAATAATAGGAGATCCTGTAAGTTCTGCAGATGGGCTTGTTATTATACCCATATCAAGGGTTTCTTTCGGATTTGCATCGGGAGGTTCGGAGTACAGTACTGGCAAAGATGTTAAAAATTCTTATGAAGATGAAGAAGGAAAATTTCCTTTTGGCGGAGGAAGCGGTGCAGGAGTATCGGTACAGCCTGTAGGCTTTATAGTAGTGGGAAATGAACAAATAAAATTGTTGCCGGTAGATGAAGGCAACAGTGCTTTAAACAATCTGTTCGATTTTATGGGTAAAGTAATCGATAATTTTCAAGGAATGAAAGACAAGGATAATAACAAAGATAATGATAAAGATAAAGAAAGTACAAACATTACTCAATGAGCAGAAATTTTCTGCTCTGTTGTTTTTATACAGGAGGGTAAAATTTGAAATTTAAAAAAATACTTACATTTATGATAATATTAATTTTTTTTGCTTTCAATTTTCCTGTCCATGGAGACGACCTTGAAAAAAGCCTCGAAATCAATGCTAAAAGTGCTATTCTGATGGATGAATATTCGGGCAGAATATTGTATTCACTTAATCCTTACGAGAAAACATCCATAGCCAGCACAACCAAAATAATGACCTGCCTTATAGCTTTGGAGAGAGGAAATATAAAAGATATGGTGAAGATTAGCGAAAATGCTGTAAGAACAGAAGGCTCAAGTATATATTTAAAAAAGGGAGAGAAGGTATCCTTAGAAGATTTGTTGTATGGTCTGATGTTAAGGTCTGGTAACGATGCGGCTGTCGCTATTGCCGAACATATAGGAGGCACAGAGAAAAATTTTGTTGATTTGATGAATAGAAAATCAGAGGAGTTAAATCTTACAAATACACATTTTTCAAATCCTCACGGTCTTGAAGATGAAAATCATTTCTCCAATGCCTATGATCTTGCTTTAATCACAAGGGAAGCATTTAAAAATGAAGAATTCAAGAAAATAGTAAGTGTCAAAACTTGGAAGGCAAACAGAGAAGATAACAATTACTTCTGTAATAAAAATAAAACCCTATGGGATTACGAAGATGGCAATGGAGTTAAAATAGGATATACAAAGAAGGCCGGAAGGTGTCTTGTTGCCAGTTCCAATAGAAACGGAATGCAACTGATTGCAGTAGTTTTAGACGATGGAAATTGGTTTGATGATGCTTATAAGCTGATGAGCTATGGATTTGAGAATTACTATTATTGCAATATATACGATAAAAATAAAATTATCGATAGTATAGATGTTGTTGACGGGGATAGAAAAAAAATAAATGTATCAACAAAAGAAAGTTTATATTATCCTATTAAAAAAGGAGAAGAAAAAGATATTAAGATATACGTGGAAACCGATAATAAAATTTATCCGCCTATATCCAAGGGAGCTCGGATAGGAAAGATAACCGTATATTTAGATGGAGAAGTAATATCGGTAAACGAACTGGTTTCTAAAAATACGGTGAGAAAACTTAGTTTTTTTGAAAAGATAAAAATGATCTTCACAGGATAAAAACACATCGCAAAAAGTGAAAAGTCTGTTTTTAACAGACTTTTCACTTTTTTTGTAACAAAAAATATTTATATCAATATTCTAATATTAAGTGGTTTTTAGGGGGGATAAATTTGAACAAATCTTTTGAATGTATAGATGCAGGAAGTATATATTGCCCTTGCAAATTGGCAGATACTAATAACTGCATATCTTGTTCCCATCTTAATGGGGGAGATTGCTGTGACTGCAGATGGAATGGAGTATGTATTTTATATGAATACTATATGAATGGGAAAAAAACAAAGCCTATGAGAAAAGAGTTCTCATGTAAAATAGATGAAAGGAATTTAATAAATGAGAACCTGATGTTATTAAAGATTGAAGGAAATGAAGATATGGCGGAAGAATTGAAAAACCCCGGAACATATGTATTTTTAAGAAATTATGAAGATGTTAATTACTATGATTCTCCCATGTCTGTAATGGATATATGTGAAAATAAGATAATTATTGTTTACCAGATAAGAGGGAATAAGACTAAAAGATTATCCCAGGGGGATAAGGTTATAATAAGGGGCCCTTATTGGAATGGGATATTGGGGGTAAAGAGTTTAAATAAGATATACAATTCAAATTGTCTCATTGCTGCAAGAGGTATTGGACAGTCATCTGTGGTTTTGGTTACAAAGTTTTTATCTGAGAGGAATAATAAAATCTATCTTTTGATAGACAAGGGAAATATCAATTCCATATATATAAAAGAATATATTGATAAATTAAATAATGTAGAAATAATAGAAAAGAATTTAATGGAAAATGAAGGGGAGAAATCAATTGATGAAATTTTTTCAAGGGATCATATAGCTTTGGTATTTAGCGCAGGGTCGGATATTTTACATCAAAGAGTATCAGATATTATAAAAAAATGTCCTAAAGATCTTAATTTTATGGTAACAAATAACAATATTTTATGCTGTGGAGAGGGAATATGCGGCTCCTGTGTTAAAAGGCTTAATTCGGGATATAAAGTGAGAGCTTGTAAAACTTCAATAAATCCTAAAGAAATATTTAAATAGGGGGTAACAATATTGAAAAAGGTAATAGTAATCGGGGGAGGTTGGGCAGGATGTGCAGCGAGCATTTCTGCCAGAAAAACAGGTGCTGAAGTATTATTGATAGAGAGAACCGACATGCTTGTAGGACTTGGTAACGTAGGGGGAATAATGAGGAATAACGGAAGATTTACAGCTCAGGAGGAAAATACGTTTTTGGGGGCAAAAGAACTTTTTAACATAACGGATAAACTTTCAATTCATAAAAATATTAATTTTCCCGGCCATCATCATGCTAATTTATATGATGTAACGAATATCGAATATGAGGTAAGAAAATTAGTAAAGAGTATGGGAATAAACGTATTGTTTAAAAGCAGAGCCATAGACGTAATAAAGGAAGGCAGTAAGATTAAAAACATAATATTGAATAATGATGAGATCGTTGAAGGAGATGTTTTCATAGATACGACAGGATCCACCGGACCTATGGGGAATTGCTTAAAATATGGAAATGGATGCGCTATGTGTATTTTAAGATGTCCTACCTTCGGACCGAGAATAAGTATCAGCGAGAAGGCAGGGGTGAAAGATATACGGGGATTGAGAAAAGACGGTTCCTTTGGTGCTTTCAGCGGGTCTTGCAAATTAAATAAGGATTCTCTCGGAAAAGACGTAAGAGAAGAACTTGAAAGAGAAGGTGTTGTGGTACTTCCCGTTCCCAAGGATGATATAAAATTAGATAAATTAGACAAAAAAGTGTGCCAGCAATATGCATTAAAAGAGTATGCTGAAAATATAGTACTATTGGATACTGGCCATGCGAAAATGATGACTTCTTATTATCCTTTGGAAGACTTAAGAAAAATTAAGGGACTGGAGAAAGTTAAATATATCGATCCTTATTCTGGAGGAATAGGAAATTCAATAAGATATCTGTCTATGGCTCCGAGATATAATACAATGCAGGTAAAGGGAATAGATAATCTTTTTTGTGGAGGAGAAAAATCCGGACTGTTTGTAGGACATACGGAAGCTATAACTACGGGGAGCCTTGCCGGTTATAACGGCGGAAGATATGCAAAAGGTCTTCCTCTTATAGAGCTTCCGAGAAATTTGGCAACGGGAGATATTATAGCTTACGAGAATGAAGCCATTGAGACAAAGGAAGGGTTAATGAGGAGATATACCTTCGCAGGAAGTATATATCTTGAAAGGATGAAGAATAAGGGCTTATATACCATTGATAGAGACGAAATCGGGAAAAGGGTTCGGGAATCAGGATTTTCAAATGTATATGAATAAAAGGAGTTTATATTTAAGCTTTAATAAATTAGGGGAAAAGGGATTTTCCTATGGGTTATAAAAAAGTATTTGAATTTATCGGTAAAGGGATTAAAATGTATATATAAACTAAGGAGGAAATATTATGAGATTGCAAAAATATTTGGCTTCCTGCGGAGTAGCTTCAAGAAGAAAATCCGAAGAATTAATAGGAGAGGGCAGAATCAAAGTCAACGATCGGATAATTAAAGAACAGGGTTTTATAGTTAATAAAGGGGATATAGTAAAATTCGACAATAAGATAGTACAAATAGAAGATAAAAAAGTGTATATTCTACTTAATAAACCTGTAGGGTATGTAACTACTGTAAAGGATCAATTCAGAAGGAAAAAGGTGATTGATTTGATACAGGGAATAGATGAAAGAATATATCCTGTGGGAAGACTTGATTATGATACTTCAGGATTGCTGCTTCTTACAAATGATGGAGATCTGGCATTTAAGATTACTCATCCCAGTTTTCATATAGATAAGACCTATATGGCAAAAGTGAAAGGTATTCCAAATGAAATGGAACTTAATGATTTCAGAAATGGTTTAAAAATTGACGGATATGTGACTTCCAAATCCGAGATACGAATATTGGAAAAGAATAAAAATACATCTCTCCTTGAAATAAAAATACATGAAGGCAAAAACAGGCAAATAAGAAAGATGTGCGATATGATAAATCATCCCGTTATGGAACTAAAGAGAATAGCTTTGGGAAATATAAAGTTAGGGAAATTAAAGACCGGAAAATGGAGAAATTTAAACAAAAACGAGATAGAGTATATTAAAAACATTTAACAATTGAGCATGTTTTCTTTATGCTCTTTTTGTTTTATTATAGAATTAGGAGGAAAAATCAAAATGATAAAATTAACTTCGGTTAAGTCTAAAGAAGAGGAGAAGGCTGTTATTGAATTCTTAGAAAATTATTTTTTACGGAATAATTTTGATACAAATGGTTTAACTTATATGATGATAGAGGATAATAAACTCGTGGGAGTGTGCGGAGTTGACATAGAAGGATATTTTAACGAACTTAAATACGTTATTGTATCGGAAAAAAGAAGAGGATTAAATTATGGTGAAGCTCTTTTGAGAAGTGTAATGTTTAATATGGAGGATATGGGATATTTTCAAATCTTTTATCAGGATAAAAATGATTATCTTTTAAAAAAAGGATTTTCAGAGACCAATGAATCAAATGGAGAAAAGACTTTTTCTTTGAAATGTGATATACCATATATAATGAATAAAAAATGTTGTAACGGAGCTGGTAGTAATGGGATATAAATATTTAATAAATGCTGTGGTTACATACAGATATATGGTTGAACAAATACTTAAGGAAGGAGATACGGCTGTTGATTGCACCGTAGGAAATGGAAATGATACCGTATTGTTGGCAGAAAAGGTAGGTCCTAAAGGCAAAGTTTACGGATTTGATATTCAGAAAAAGGCTTTGGATATTACTTATAATAAATTGAAAGAAAGAAAATTGGAAGACAGAGTTATTCTTATCAATGATGATCATAAAAATTTAGGCAAATATATTAATAATATGGTAAAATTGGGTATATTTAATTTAGGATATCTTCCGAAAGGAGATAGAAGTATTGTTACAAGAAAGGAAACAACTCTACAGGGTATTTTACAACTATTGAATTTATTACAGAATAACGGAATGGCTTTTATAGCATCCTATACCGGTCATAGAGAAGGGTACATTGAAAATAAAGGTATAGAGGATTTTTTAAAAAAATTAAATCAGAAAAAATTTGGGGTAGTAAAATTTGATTTTATAAATCAAATAAATAATCCCCCGATTTTATATGAAATAGAGAAATTATAATATTTTTTTGGAGGGGTCTATTTGAAAAAAATAAAAATTACCGAAACAGCCTTTAGAGATGCACACCAATCTTTATTGGCAACAAGAATGAGAACTGATGAAATGCTTCCTATAGCTGATAAAATGGACAGAGTTGGATATTATGCCATGGAAGTATGGGGAGGAGCTACTTTTGATTCCTGCCTAAGGTTTTTGAATGAAGATCCTTGGGATAGGCTCAGAAAATTAAGAAAAGCTTTTAAGAATACTAAGCTTCAGATGCTACTAAGAGGACAAAATTTATTAGGATATAAAAATTATCCTGACGATATTGTTGAGGAGTTTGTAAAAAAATCTATAGAAAACGGAATAGACATAATAAGGATGTTTGACGCATTAAATGATATGAGAAATATTCAGAAAACTCTTGAAGCAACAAAAAAATACGGCGGTCATGCTCAAATTGCTATTTCCTATACTGTAAGCCCCGTACACAATATCGAATATTATGTACAACTGGCAAAAGAGATGGAGAATATGGGTGCCGATTCTATCTGCATTAAGGATATGTCGGGAATACTTCTTCCCTATGTGGCTGAAGAATTAATAAAAAAACTTAAAAAAGTAATAAAGATTCCTATAGAAATTCATTCCCATTTTACAAGCGGAATTGCAAACCAAACATATATGAAGGCCATAGAAGCAGGAGCAGATATAATAGATACAGCTATTTCTCCTTTGGGAATGGGAGCAAGTCAGCCGGCGACAGAATCCATGGTATCTTCTTTAAAATATTCTCCTTACGATCCGGATTTAGATATGGATTTACTTATGGAAATTGCGGAATATTTCAAAGGATTAAAGGATAAATATATTAAGGAAGGTTTATTAAAGCCTAAAATTTTTGATATCGATGCAAGGACATTGAAATATCAGGTTCCGGGAGGAATGCTGTCAAATTTATTATCTCAGCTTGAATATCAGGGAGCTTCGGATAAATTTGAAGATGTATTGGAAGAGATACCTAAAGTAAGAGAAGATTTAGGATATCCTCCGTTGGTTACCCCAATGAGTCAGATGGTAGGAACTCAAGCTCTTTCTAATGTATTGATGGGTGAAAGATATAAACTTGTTTCAAAGGAGATAAAAAACTATGTAAAGGGTTTATATGGAAAACCTACTGTCCCTATTAGGGAAGATATAAAGAAAAAAATAATAGGAGATGAAGAAGTATATACAGGCAGGCCTGCAGACCTTTTAAAGCCTCAGCTTGAACAATGTAAAAATGAAATTAAGGAATATATGGAACAGGATGAAGATGTCCTTTCCTATGCATTATTTCCTCAGGTAGCATTAAATTATTTTAAATACAGGCAAGCAAAAAAATATAAAATAGATTGTTCTTTGACAAATGAAGAATATAAAGTTTATCCCATATAAAAATAAAAAACCATAGGGTTCTTAAAAACCTTATGGTTTTTTATTTTTTGATAATGATGAAATAAAACTTGCAAAAATAAAAAAGGCTAATTAAAAATGAAATAAAACTTGCATTTGTGATGGGCTTTTGATATTATTTACTTAGACAAATTTATGCTAAGGGGGAAGAAATCTTGCAGCCAAAAGAAAAGATTTTGTATATTGACAAAAATTGGTGCAAAGGTTGTGGTATTTGTGTCAGTTTTTGTCCCAAAGATGTCTTGGAATTAAAAGATGAAAAAGTAAACATAAAAAATATAGATGCATGTATAAAATGTGGGCAGTGTGAGTTAAGATGCCCAGATTATGCAATTTATCTGGGAGGTAAATAAGATGAGAAATAACATTAAATTATTTCAGGGTAATGAGGCTTGCGTAGAAGGTGCTATTGCTGCAGGAATGCGTTTTTATGCAGGGTATCCTATAACTCCGTCGACGGAAATAGCGGAGGAGTCCTCTGTGAAATTGCCAAGGGTAGGGGGAAAGTTTCTTCAGACAGAAGATGAAATTTCGGCTATGGCCGCTATAATAGGAGCTTCTCTTACAGGAATGAAGTCCATGACTGCCACAAGCGGTCCGGGATTTTCACTGAAGCAGGAGAATATTGGCTATGCGGCTATGGCTGAAGTACCCTGTGTAATTGTGGATGTTCAAAGAGAAGGTCCGAGTACGGGACTTCCTACATCACCATCTCAAGGGGATGTAATGCAATCGAGATGGGGTACTCATGGAGATCATCCTATAATAGTTATATCTCCTTCTTCGGTGAGAGAAGTTTTTGATTTAACTGTCAGAGCCTTTAATCTTTCAGAAAAATATAGAACGCCTGTTATATTGTTAATGGATGAAATTGTAGCTCATATGAGGGAAGGTATTGAAATTCCAAAAATGGAAGATTTAATGATTATCAATCGTAAAAAACCTAAAGCCGGAGATAAAAATTATTTGCCTTATCATGTAGAAGAAGGAGAGCTGGTTCCTCCTATGGCATCTTTCGGTGAAGGCTTTAGATTTAATGTTACGGGCCTTGTGCACACCGAATCCGGATTTACGACAAATAGTACTGAAGTGGCCGAGTCTCTTTGTACAAGACTTATGAAAAAAATCGAAGATAATGTAGATGATATTATAACTTATGATGAATTATATACAGAAGATGCGCAAACCATAGTAATAGCTTATGGCGGAACGGCAAGAAGTGCTAAAAGTGCAATAAAACAGGCAAGAAAAGATGGCCTTAAAGTCGGAATGTTCAGACCTATAACTATCTGGCCTTTCCCGGAGAAAGAAGTTAAAAGAATTGCAAAGCAAGTTAAAAATATAATTGTAGTTGAGCTTAATCATGGGCAATTGGTTTTGGAAGTTGAAAGAGTTGTAAAGAACGAATCAAATGTTTTTTCTTTAGGAAAATTTAATGGTGATATCATTACCCCTGAAGAGATACTTTCTAAGATTAAGGAGGTAATATAATATGGCAAGTCCATTAGTTGAAAAATATTTAAGAATGGAGAATTTACCCCATATATGGTGTCCGGGATGTGGCCATGGAATATTAATGAGGGCTGTTATACAAGCAATAGATGATTTGGATTTGGATAAAAATAAAGTATGTGTCGTGTCAGGAATAGGTTGCTCTTCGAGGGCTGTAGGATATATGGATTTTAATACTCTCCATACTACTCACGGCAGGGCGTTGGCTTTTGCAACAGGAGTAAAGTTAGCCAATCCTGAACTGAAAGTTATCGTGATCTCAGGAGACGGAGATGCTGTAGCAATCGGAGGAAATCATTTAATTCATGCGGCAAGAAGAAATATTGATATCACAACAATTGTGTTTAATAATAATATTTACGGAATGACCGGAGGGCAGTATTCTCCGACTACACCAAAGGGTGAACGCGGCACTACGGCTGTTTATGGTACTGTTGACAAAGCTTTTGATATTCCGCAGCTTGCCATAGGGGCAGGAGCTACATATGTAGCCAGAAGTACTGTTTATCATGCTAAACAATTAATCACATTTATAGAAAAGGGTATTCAGAATAAAGGGTTTTCTTTAATAGAAGGTGTCAGTGTATGTCCTACTTATTATGGAAGGAAAAATAAAAAAGGATCCGCCGTGAAGATGATTGAATGGTTAAGGGATAATGCTGTTAGTATAAAAGCTGCTGAGACTTCTTCTCCGGAAAATCTTCAGGGAAAATTTTTAATCGGAGAATTTAAAAATACTACAGAGCCGGAATACACTGAAGAATATCAAAAAATAATAGATATGTTTGTAAAATAAATTTGAAGGAGAGAATTAATTATGAGTAATCGATTGGAACTAAGGCTGACGGGTTCGGGAGGGCAGGGGCTTATCTTAGGTGGAATTATTTTAGCCGAAGGGGCAATAATGGAAGGTAAGAATGCTATTCAATCTCAGTCTTATGGACCTGAAGCCAGAGGCGGATCCAGCAAAGCTGAGGTAATTATAAGTGATGAAGAAATAGACTTTCCAAAGGTTAGAAGAACAAATTTATTATTGGCATTAAATCAAAAATCTTGTGATAAATATATTAATTCATTGGATGAAGAGGGAATATTACTTATAGATTCAACTGTAAATGTTCCGGATACCAATAGAGCCAAAAAAATTGTTAAAGTTCCTATATTGGAAACTGCGAGGGAAGTAATAGGCAAACCAATGGTAGCTAATATTGTTGCGATTGGTGCAATTAACGGCATTTTGGATATTGTGCCAAAAAAAATTCTTGAATCTGCCGTTTTAGATAGAGTTCCAAAGGGAACGGAAGAATTAAATAAACTTGCTTTAAAAAAGGGATATGAATTAGTCGAGAATTGTAATAGAAATAAATTAAATTAATAAGAAATATGAGGATACTATAATGAAAAAAAATTTGGATTTAATTAAAACACTTCAGCAGAATTATCGTACCTTTAGTAAAGGACAAAAAATAATAGCTGAATATATAATGGAAAATTACGACAAGGCTGCTTTTATGACCGCTTCTAAGCTCGGGAAAAGCGTTAATGTAAGTGAATCTACTGTAGTAAGATTTGCAAACACCTTAGGATATGAAGGATATAGAGATTTGCAAAAAGAATTACAGGATTTAATTAAAAATAAACTCACTACAGTTCAAAGGATTTCTTTAAATGATGATTTTTCTGACAGACAAAATTCTTTGAAAAAGATCCTTAAAAAGGATATAGAAAGTATAAATAAAATAATAGATGAAATTGACTATGATGCTTTTGAGAAAGCTGCTGATGAAATACGAAAAGCAAGAATAGTTTATGTCCTGGGATTAAGGAGTTCATCATTTTTGGCCGAATATTTAGGATTCTATTTGAATTTTATAATAGACAATGTAAAGGTAGTGAACTTAGGTCCTAATGATATCTTTGAACAGTTAATGAAAGTTACTGACAAGGATTTGGTTATTGTTATAAGTTATCCGAGATATTCAAAGAGAACATTGGAGGCATTGAGATATGTTAAAGAAAGGAATTGTGATATTATATCTATAACCGACAGCTTAATTTCTCCTGCAGCCCAAATTTCTGACATAACATTAGCAGCCAGAAACAGTATGGTATCCTTTGTGGATTCTTTAGTAGCTCCCATGAGTTTAATAAATGCGTTAATTATAGCGACGGGTTTCGAAAACGAAAAGGATATAATTCGGAAGTTTGGAGATTTGGAGGACATATGGAATAAATACAACATTTACGATAAAAATAATCCTAATCATTAGGATTATTTTTATACCTATAAATATCATAACAAATCTTATCATAAATGATAAATTGAAAAAAAAACAACATCTGATATAATAAAATATATAAAAAAACAAACAAATAAACTGGAGGACAAAAATGAAAAAAATATTCTTAGTTCGTCACGGAGAATCTGAATGGAACAAATTAAAAATGATACAAGGGCAAAGTGATTTACCATTGACTGATTTGGGAAGAAGTCAAGCAGGTAAGATTGCTAAAAGGCTTAAAAGCGAAAAAATTGATATAATCTATTCCAGTGATTTAAAAAGAGCTGTTGAAACAGCTCAGATTATTGGCAAGGAATTAAATTTAAATGTGTCTCCCGATAAAAGGTTAAGAGAAATTGATTTTGGACCATGGGAAGGTAAAAAAAACAAGGATATTCTCTTAAAATATCCTAAGGAATATACAACATGGTTACAGAAGTCATACAAATTTAAAATTGACGGAGCAGAAACACTAATGGAAGTACAGAATAGAACTATGAGCTTTGTAAATGAGACATTGGATAAGAATCCTGATAAAAATATATTAATAGTTTCTCATAATGTTGCTATTAAAAGTATGATATTAGGAATTTTAAATATAGATATTGTTAGTTATAACAATATATCCTTAGATAATGTAAGTTTAACAATAATTGAATTTGGGGATTATAATAAAATATTAAAATTATTAAATGATACATGCCATTTAAGGGAGGATTAATAGATGGCCGAAACCGTAGGAGTTATTGGCGGAGGTCCTGCCGGAATAATAGCAGCAGGAACGGCTGCCTCTAACGGAAGAAAAGTTACTCTAATAGAAAAGAATAATAAGATAGGAAAAAAATTATATATTACCGGAAAGGGAAGATGTAATATAACAAATAGTTCTCCTATAGAAGATTTTTTTGATAATATTGTGACTAATTATCAATTTTTATATAGTGCCCTATATAGTTTTACAAATACTGATATATTAAATTTATTAAGTAAATATGGACTTAAAGTTAAAGTTGAAAGAGGAAACAGAGTATTTCCCCTTTCGGATAAATCAAGTGATGTAATTAAAACATTTGAAAAGTTTTTAAAGGACAATGGAGTAGAAATATTATTTAATTTTGAGGTTAGAAATATATCAAAAAAAGGTAATAAGTTTATGATAATGGGGAAAAATGGAGAAAAATTATTTTTTGACAAAATAATAATATGTACTGGGGGCAAATCTTATCCTTCTACCGGTTCCACAGGAGACGGATATAATTTCGCTCAAAATTTGGGGCATAGGATTATACCTTTGAAACCGTCCCTTGTACCTTTTGAAACTGTTGAGAGCTGGGTAAAGGATCTCCAAGGGTTAACTCTTAAAAATGTCAGATTATCTGCTTATTCGGACGGAAAAAAAATATATGAAGATTTTGGAGAGATGCTTTTTACTCATTTCGGCATTTCGGGACCAATAGTATTAACAATGAGTAATTACATAAATAAATATGATGGTAAAAGAATTGATTTAAAGATTGATTTAAAGCCGGCTTTATCAATAGATAAACTTGATGAAAGAATACTGAGGGATTTTGATTTATATAAAAATAAACATATATCAAATGGGTTAAAAGATCTACTTCCTAAGAAGATGATACCCATAATATTGAGATTGTCTAAAATTGATGAAGAAAAATTTATAAATCAAATAACCAAGGAAGAAAGAAATAATATCGTAGATTTAATAAAAAGCGTTCCCTTAACATTTAAAAAATTTAGGCCCCTTGAGGAAGCTATTGTAACATCAGGCGGAGTATCAACGCTGGAAATAAATTCTTCCACAATGGAATCAAAGATTTTAAAGGGATTATTTTTTGCTGGAGAAATTATAGATATAGATGGATTGACAGGAGGATATAATCTCCAAATAGCATATTCCACAGGGTATCTGGCAGGAAAAAACTGTTAACATAAAAGTTTTAGTACATTATTGCTTATTTATATGCATACAATATATAAGTATGAGCAATATTATATTAAAGGGGTAAAATTAGGTTGCCGGGGGGCTTTTATATGGACTTATTCAACAAGATGGAAAAATTCGTATTGTTTCTGTCAATTGTTTTTTTCGCTTTTACTATATTGATTCAGGTTTTAAATTTAAAAGGTGAGGATTCAATTTTTACATCTCAATTTACTAACAAAGCTAAATTCATTTCCATTAATGATATTAATGAGGAACAAAAAGGAACGTTAATAATTAAATTGTTGGATGAAGAATATTATGATGTTAAAATATTGGTAAACGGAGATACTGTTTCTGATTTTTCAAAAAATAATGAAATAGAACTCAGTGTATTTAACAATGACCTGATTGAAGTTGATGGAAGTAAGTATATAGATAACATTAGAGTTAAAGTAGTAGGAATTAGCAAAAATATTGAATCTCCGAGTTTAAATACATCCGCTACTACAAATCAAAGCATTGAAATTATAGGCAAAGTCGTATTAAAATAGCTTGTTAGATTTACATATTTAATATATAATAAAAAAGAAAGTTATATTGCATATAAACGTTTATATGCAAATTATACATGTAAAAGGATGTGCGATATTCGTGGGTATTGTTACTATAAGAGGAGCTACAACGACAAATAATAATCAAAAAGACATTCTGCTTGCTGCAAAAGAATTATTGGAGGAAATACGGGGAAAAAATAAATTGGATAAGAAAGGAGTAATAAGCATATTGTTTTCCGCAACTCAAGATTTGGATTCAGTATATCCTGCCAGAGCTGCAAGAGAATTAGGTTATACTAAGTGTGGACTTATGTGTTTCAACGAAATGAAGGTTATAGGAAGTTTAAATAAATGTATAAGACTCATGATTCTATATAATGGGAATTTAAGTCAGGATGAAGTAAAACATGTGTATTTAAGAGATGCTGTAGTATTGAGACCGGATTTAGTTAAATAAAGGCATTACTCAACCACCACAGGTGGTTATAATTTTGTATAATATGAGGAGGAATTTTTAAGCATAATGAATAAAAGAATTACTATTGCTATAGATGGACCTGCCGGTGCCGGGAAAAGTACTATAGGTAAAATAATAGCTCAGAAAATAAATGCTGATTATATAGATACAGGAGCTATGTATAGAGCTCTTACTCTTAAATTGATAGAAAATAATATAGATTTGAATGATACATATTCATTATTAAAAGAACTGAACAACACTTCTATTGATTTTAGAAATGGTCATATATATTTGGATAAAAAGATAGTAGACAAGCAGATAAGAGAAAATATTGTAAGCCAGAATGTATCTGATGTTGCTAAAATAAAAGAAGTAAGAGAAGAATTAGTTAAAATACAACAAAATATAGCTTCACAAAAAAGTGTGGTAATGGATGGAAGGGATATTGGAACAGTGGTATTACCTAATGCTGATTTTAAATTTTTTGTCATTGCTTCTATCCATGAAAGAGCAAAAAGAAGATTTGAAGACTTGGTTAAAGCGGGGGAAAAGAACTTAACTATAGAAGAAGTGGAAGATCAAATTTCAAGAAGGGATAAAATAGATAGTACCAGGGAAAAATCTCCTCTCACTAAGAGTGATGATGCATATGAAATCGATACTACCAATAAATCCATAAATGAAAGTGTAGATGAAATTTTAAAAATAATTGAAGGGAGGTAGAAAATGGTTTTCTATAGATGTACTCAATTTATAGGTAATATTTTAGTGAGAATACTATTCAGAGTAAAAGTAATAGGAAAAGATAATATACCCAAAAATGGCAGAATAATAGTATGCGCTAATCATGAAAGTCTTCTGGACCCAGTAATTATTGGGATATTATTTCCAAGACCTATACATTTTATGGCCAAAAAGGAATTATTCAAAAACAAATTTTTAAATATAATAATTACAGCTTTAGGAGCCTTTCCTGTTAATAGAAAATCCGCTGATCTATCAGCTATAAGAACTTCTATAGATATACTAAGAAAAGAGAAAGTTTTAGGTATTTTCCCGGAAGGGAAAAGAATCATTGAAGAAAATATTGAAAATGCGAAACCTGGAATTGCATTAATTACTATTAAAGCAAAGTCCCCTATTGTACCAGTTCTTATACAATCAAAATATAAGATTTTCAGTAAATTAACCATTAAAATTGGTTCCCCGATATATTTTAATGAATATTATGGGAAAAAACTTTCTACAGATGAATATAGAGTGTTAAGTAAGGAAGTAATGAAAAATATATATTCTTTGAAGAATAATTGGGAGGAATAGATTTGTGAATATCCTAATCGCTGAACATTTAGGTTTTTGCTTTGGAGTTAAAAGAGCTGTAGACTGTGCGGAAAAAGAAATTAAAAATAAAGGAGAAAATCTTTATTCTTTAGGACCATTAGTACATAATCCACAGTTAACAGATCGTTTAAAGGAACAAGGTCTTGGGATAATAGACGATATAAAGGATATAAAGGCTGGAAGAGTTATAATAAGATCTCACGGTGTTCCTTTGAATATTTATAAGATAATAGAAGATAATGATTTGAAATTAATAGATGCTACTTGTCCTTTTGTTAAAAATATACAAAAAAAAGTTAAAGAATTTTTTGATAAAGGCTATAAAATAATAATAATAGGTGATAAATATCACTCAGAGATAATCGGCATTAATGGATGGTGTAATAACGAAGGCATAATCGTAAATAATAAAGAAGAAGCAGATGCATTACCGGAGTTTGATAAAATATGTGTTGTTTCTCAAACTACAAATAGAAAGGAAAAGTTTGACGAGATATCTAACATAATTTTAAAAAAGGGAAAGGAAGTAAAGCTCTTTAATACTATATGTAATGCAACGGATTTAAGGCAGACGGCTTGTAAAGAAATTGCTGAAAAGTCAGATGCCGTGATAGTTATTGGAGGATTTCAAAGTTCTAATACAAACAAATTAGTGGAAATAAGCAAGAAATATTGTAAAAATGTTTTTCATATAGAGACAAAAAATGATTTACCTATAGAGAAAATCTCAAAATTTAATACAATTGGAATAACTGCAGGTGCCTCTACACCTGAGTGGATAATTAAGGAGGTTATCAGTACAATGGAAAATTATAATAATGAGGAAGATATAAGAAAAGCTCTGGAGGATTCTGTTATAAGACTTCATAGAGGAGAAATAGTTAAAGGAAAGATATTATCAGTGACAGATAATGAAATAATGGTAAATGTAGGATATAAGTCCGATGGAGCGATTCCAAAAGAAGAATTGTCGAATGATCCCTTTGTAAATCCAAAGGATTTATATAAAGAAGGCGACGAAATAGAAGTATGTGTATTGGATTTAGACGATGGAGAAGGAAACGTATTATTATCGATTAAAAAAGCTCAGGAGAAAAAAGGCTGGGACGAAATAGAAAATATATTTAAAGAAGGAAATGATATTGAATGTAAAGTAACGGAAGTAGTCAAGGGAGGAGTCATAGCAATTGTCAATGGAATAAGGGCTTTCATTCCGGCTTCTTTGGCTTCAATGAAATACGTTGATGATCTTGACGTTTTTAAAGGTAAAACAATTAAAGTTAAAATAATAGATATAGACAGAAATAAAAATAAAGTGATTCTTTCAAGAAAGGCTGTAGAAAAAGAAGAATTGGAAGAAAAGAAAGAGTCCCTATGGAATACATTAAGAAAAGGTGACATTATAAAGGGAACAGTAAAGAGGTTAACTAATTTCGGAGCTTTTGTAGATTTAGGAGGATTAGACGGTCTTATACACATATCGGATTTATCCTGGAGTCATATTAAACATCCATCGGAGGTAGTAAAAGAAGGGGATAATGTTGAAGCTGTAATTTTAGATTTCAATAAGGAAAACAACAGAATATCTCTTGGATTAAAGCAAATAGTTCCTGAACCGTGGAAAGTGTTTATAGATGAGAATAAAATAGGAGACATTGTTGAGGGAGAAGTTGTGAATTTGCTTGATTTTGGAGCTTTTGTAAGATTAAAGGAAGGAGTAGACGGTCTTATTCATGTATCTCAAATATCAAATGAACATATAAATAAGCCTTCTGATGTATTAAAACTTGGAGAAATAGTCAAAGCTAAAATTATGGACATAAAAGAAGATGAAAGAAGAATAAGCTTAAGTATTAAAGAAATAGAAAAAAAAGAAGAACCACTTAAGGAAGAAGAAAAGGTCGATATTCCTAAGGAAGATATGAATGTTACTATAGAAGATGTTATTAAAGAAGATAAATAATATTAATAGGGGCTTGAATAAAATTAAAATTTTTGCAGATAATAACTATTGACCTCACAAACTACATCAAGACCCCCTTTACATTATTTCTGTGGCTTAAAAGCCGCAGATTTTTTTATGGGTATAATTTTAAATAATTGAAAGACGACAATTAAAATGATAATATAATTATAAATTACCTGTTTAAATAATTGTAAAGGAGTTAATATATGGACAAGTACGAAGATTTTAAAAAGCAAATAAACAGTCTCTTAAATATTGATTTAAACTATTATAAGGAAAAACAGATGAAAAGAAGAATTACTTCTTTACTTACAAGAAATAACTATAAAGATTTTGATGATTATTATTTGGGAATTAAAAACAATAAAAAGATATTGAATGAATTTATTAACTATCTTACCATTAATGTATCGGAATTTTATAGAAACCCAAGTCAGTGGCATGTTCTTGAAAATTATATTTTACCTGATATTATAAAAAAATGTAAAGGCTCCCCTAAAGTATGGAGTTCGGCTTGTTCAACCGGCGAAGAGCCCTATTCAACAGTCATGCTTTTAAGTAAGTTCTTTGATTTGAAAAATATAAAAATTTTGGCAACGGATATTGATGAAGAAGCAATGAGGAAGGCTAAAATTGGTCTTTACAGTGAAAAATCTCTTCAAAACCTTCCTCTGGAATTTAAAAATAAATTTTTTGATAGGATAGAAAGTTCTTATAAAATAAAAGATACTATTAAAAATTGCGTTGATTTTAAAAAAATCGATTTACTAAAAAATCCTTTTCCAAGGGATATTGACTTATTAATATGCAGAAACGTAATGATTTATTTTACGGATAAGGGAAAGGAATTATTATATAAGAAATTTTTTGAAAGTCTAAGTAATGAAGGGGTATTATTTTTGGGAAGTACAGAACAAATTATACTTCCTGAAAGGTACAATTATAGGTCCATAAAAACATTCTTTTATAAAAAAATCTTCTATTAAAGCATTAATATATAAGGTCAAGTATAAATTATGGTTTATAAAAAATATTTAATTAATTCAAATAATTTTTTATGATATAATATTTTTGTAAATATGTAAAGGGGGGGTTCTTTTGGAAAGTACAGAATTTTTAGAGAGATTGTCCAATGGTTTTGGCCCATCAGGATATGAATATTCATTGAAAGACAGTATAGCTGATGTGATGGGAAAATATGCTGATGAATTAAAGGTTGATAACCTTGGCAATATAATTGCAATTAAAAGAGGAAATAAAAAGGAAAGCAAGATCAAAATAATGGTTGCAGCACATATGGACGAAATAGGACTTATGGTTACGGCCATTGAAGACAACGGATTTTTAAGATTTACTCAAATTGGAGGAATAGATCAAAGAACTCTTTTAGGACAAGAAGTAATAGTTCATGGGGAAAAGGACCTATTTGGAGTTATTGGCGTTAAACCTCCTCATTTGCAAACTCGCGATGAATTGGACAAAGCAGTTAAAATGGAGGATATGGCTATAGATATAGGGTATTCCAAGGAAGAAGTTGAAAAGATAGTAAAAATTGGAGACGTTATTACTATAAGAAGGAAGTTAACTCATCTCTTAAACGAGAAATATACAGGCAAAGCTCTTGATGACAGGACAGGAATAATTGCTCTTTATGAATGTATTAAAGAATTAAAAAAATTAAATCATGAAGCTGATGCTTACTTAGTTTCTACTGTTCAAGAAGAAGTGGGGACAAGAGGTGCCTATACGAGTACTTATGGAATAAATCCCGATATCGGTATTGCTGTAGATGTAGGATTTGCTTCATCTCCCGAGATACCGAAGGAATATACCTTAGACATTGGAAAGGGGCCTGGTATCACTATCGGCGGTAATATTCATCCGGGACTCAGAAAGAAGCTTGTTGAAATAGCAAAGGAATACAATATTCCTTATCAATTTGAAGTAGAGCCGGGGCCTACAGGAACGGATGCAAGAGCTATACAGATAAGCAGAGAAGGAATTCCCGCATTATGTATATCTCTTCCTTTAAAATATATGCATACTTCTGTAGAAGTTATAGACATGAATGACATTAAAAATACCGGAAAATTACTTGCTTTATTTATTGCTTCCATTTCAAAAGAAAATTTGGAGGGATTACTATGTTACTAAAAAAATTAACTGAAGCTTCCGGAGTATCTGGTAATGAAAGAGAAGTCAGAAATATTATCTTAGATGAAATAAAAGATTATGTCGATGAAGTTAAGGTAGATAGATTAGGTAATATTATTGCTTATAAAAAAGGTGAAACAAACAGTCCAAGGCTCATGGTAACCGCCCATATGGATGAAGTGGGTTTAATGGTTACCGGTTTTGGAGAATCCGGATTAATTAAGTTTACTACAGTAGGAGGAGTGGATAAAAGAATACTGGTTTCCAAGCCTGTACTTGTAGGAGAGAAAAAAATCCCCGGAGTCATAGGTGCAAAGCCAATTCATCTTCAAAAAAAGGAAGAAAGAGACAAGGCTTTAAATTTGGATCAGCTTTATATTGATATAGGAGCTGACAGTAAAGAAGAGGCTCAAAAAAATGTTGAAATAGGGGATTATGTTTCATTTCAAAGTAACTATGTTGAATTTGGTAAAAGTCTTGTTAAAGCAAAAGCATTGGATAACAGAACAGGATGTAGTATACTTGTTAACCTGTTAAAAGAAAAAACAAAGATGGAATTTTATGGAATATTTACAGTAATGGAAGAAGTAGGGCTAATAGGTGCAGGTCCTGCCGCTTATGCTATAGAGCCTGAAAGAGCTATTATATTGGAAGGAACTTTATGTTATGATATGCCCGATACTGACGGCCATCTGACTTCTACTACCTTAGGAAAAGGGCCGGCAATTTCTCTCATGGATAGAACTACTGTATTTGACAGAGATATGAGAAAAAAAATTGAAGAAACTGCTAAAAAATATAATATCCCTTATCAGTACAGGAAAATAAGTTCAGGAGGAAACGATTCGGGAAAGATTCACCAAGCCAAAGGAGGATGTGTTACAACAACTATATCTGTTCCATGCAGATATATTCATTCGCCTATATCCGTAATGTCTAAGAATGACTATGACAATACTTTTAAATTAGTAAAATCTGTTATTACCGAAATGGAAAAGGGGGATTTTTAAATGAATTTTAATGGAGAACTGTTAAAAAATCTGGTTAGCATATATTCACCTTCCAGTAATGAAGAAAATATAAGAAATTTCATATCAAAAGAGATAAAAAACTATGTAGATGAAGTTGAAGTAGATCCGCTGGGGAATTTAATTGCTCATAAAAAAGGAAGCGGAAAAAAGATAATGATAGCAGGTCATATGGATCAAATAGGACTTATGGTAACAGACATCGATAAAAACGGATTCTTAAGATTTACCAGTGTAGGAGGCATATCTCCTTTTGTATCACTGAGTCAAAAAGTGGTTTTTGAAAATGGCACTGCAGGAGTTATTTTTGCAGAACATATGGATGATATTTCTAAGCTTAAACTTGAAAATATGTTTATAGATATCGGGGCATTAAATAAGGAAGATGCGGAAAAGAAAGTATCCATCGGAGATATATGTGTGTATAAATCGGATTATGATGAAAACGATAATGCGGTATTTACAAAATGTTTAGATGACAGAGTTGGATGCTTTATAATGATTGAAACTCTTAAAAATATTAAAAAAACCGTTAATGATTTATATTTTGTGTTTACCGTTCAGGAAGAAGTAGGAACAAGAGGTGCCAAAACATCCGCTTATAAGGTTAATCCTTATATGGGGATTGCTTTAGATGTAACAGGGAGCGGAGATACTCCAAAAGCTAAAAGATTTGCCATATCCTTAAATAAAGGAACTGCAATTAAAGTAAAGGATAACTTGGTAATAGCTCATCCTTTAGTTAAACAGCTTATGATTGATACGGCTAAAGAAAATGGTATTCCATATCAATTAGAGGTATTAGAATATGGAGGAACAGATTCAGGGGCAATTCATCTTACAAGAGAAGGAGTTCCGTCAGGAGTTATATCCGTACCCACAAGATATGTTCATTCTACAGTGGAGATGGCGGCAAAAGATGATATTTTAAATTCCATCAAGCTGCTAACTAAATTATTGGAAAAAGAAATCTAAAATAAATTTAAAACAAAATGAATGGTTAGGCCATTCATTTTGTTTTTTGTTATCTGATTTTATATAAATTTAAATAATAACAAAAATTCATGTCAGTATTTGATATAAAAAAATAGGAGGAAATATCGGATATATAAAGAACTACTAAATATTAGGATTTTAATGAGGGGGAATAGAGATGTTGGAAACTGACAAAGAATATACTATTTCTGAAGTATCTGAAACTACCGGATATCCTCCACATGTTTTAAGGTATTATGAAAAAGAATTTGTGCTGGATATTCCAAGAAATGAATCAAATCATAGATATTACACGTATAAAGAAATAGAATTGTTTCAGTATATTAAATCACTTCAAGAAAAGGGATTTAGTAATAAGCAAATAAAGCTTATAATAAAAACTCCGCAAATGATGATGTCAGACCAAGATGAAACAGCCATAACCAGCATAGTGCCAAATAAAAGTTTTGATGTGGCAAATATTGATACAACGGAAATATCTAAAGAAATCAGCGGAAATGTTCAGCAATTACTTTTGGAGGAATTGGTCCCTATATTAAAAAACGGAAACGAACATAGCATTAATACCATAAACGAATTAAAGGAAGAAATAATAATGTTGAGAAATGAAATAAACAGTAAAGAAAGGGATGTTCTTATATGTGAAAATGCTAAGCTTAAAATGAAAGTAAAAGAAAAATCATATGAAGTAGCAGAATTGAAGGAAAAAATAAATAGGAGAGAAAATAGTGAAAGCAATTTTTTTAAGAGAATATTCAAGTTTGGCAAAAATGAATGAACGATAATTTTAAATTTCATTTTGAAATTGTCATTCAAAAATATTTATTTGTATTTGCAATATTCAAAAACAAATTATGCATTTTTTTAAAAAATCATTGAAATTTTTTCGATTATATGTTATTATTTTTATAATGAACCAAGGGGAGCGAATAGCTATGAAGAAAAAATGCATAGAGAAAAAAAGCAAAATTAAAAAAATATGTGATTATAAAAAGTGCGGAGCCATAACTTGCATAAATAATAATAAAGGTTTTTGTGATTGTGATGTATGCGAATTATATGAAAATATTCTTATTCAAGAGGATTAATTTATGAAATTCGTTATATTGCACATATTATAAAAATACCTCTGATTAAGTATTAATTAGAGGTATTTTTATTTTTTAAAACATTTATTTAGACCATATCTTAAATATATCTTTCATAAGTATCCATATAAGAGCAACAGAAAAGAAAAATATTGATATTGTATACAAAATAATTACTCTTAATAAATAAAATTTAGTAGACTCCCTCTTCTTTTTTGTTAATATTACAATTTGAATTAGTGGCAATATCCCCCCAATCCAATGGTACAAATACCAAGTATATATATTTTTTCTTGTATAAAATAACAGATAAATATTAAGTATTTGCATAGCAATTAATAAAATTTCTGGCATATGTCACTTTACTCCTAATATGGATTTCAAAAAAGATTTTCTTAATTTATAATATTTTTTTATCCGGATAAACCTTTAACGCTTCATTGAGTATATACATAGCTCTCTCCAAATCCTTTACGTTCAAGCAATAAGAAATTCTTACTTCATCAATTCCAAGGCCTTTTGTGGCATAAAATCCTTCTGCTGGAGCCATCATTACAGTTTCATTATCTATACTAAAATCAGTTAAAAGCCAGATAATAAAATCTTCTGCATTTTTAACAGGTAGTTTGGCCATAACATAAAAAGCTCCATGGGGTTTTTCACAGATAACTCCTTTCATCTCTTTCAATGCATTATAAACCGTATCTCTTCTTCTTACATATTCATTTTTAGTTTCTTCAAAGTATCTCTCGGAAACATTAATTAAATTACAAGCACCTACTTGTTCTAAAGTTGCAACACAAAGCCTTCCTTGACAAAGTTTCAATATTTCCTTAATCAGCTTCTTATTCTTTGAAGCAACACATCCAATTCTAGCCCCGCATGCACTATACCTTTTCGATATACTGTCTACTAAGATAACGTTATCTTTTATATCATCCAAATAACAGAAACTAATGTGTTTTAACCCATCATATATAAACTCTCTATAGACTTCATCAGCAACTATGTATAAGTTGTATTCTTTTGCTATATCTCTAAGCATATATATTTCTTTCTCAGTATATACTGTTCCAGTGGGATTTCCCGGATTAGACAAGAGTATTCCTCTTGTTTTAGAAGATATTAATTTTATTATTTCCGATTTGTCAGGTAAATGAAATCCGTCTTCTGCTTTTGTAGTTATTGGAATTACCTTTACTCCTGTCATAGTACTAAAACCGTTATAATTTGTGTAGAAAGGTTCTGGAATAAGTATTTCTTCGCCATCATCACATATGGCCATTAAAGAAAATATAAGAGCCTCACTTCCGCCATTTGTAATAAGTATTTCATCCTCATCAAAATAGATGTTATGCTTTTTATAATATTCAATAAAACTTTTTATTAATTCCGGCATACCTGTAGACAACTCATAACTAAGAACTTCTTCTCTATAATTTTTTATTGCGTCAAAAAATTCATCAGGAGTTTTAATATCAGGCTGACCTATATTGAGATGATATACTTTCTTACCTTTTTTCCTTGCCTCTTGTGCTATAGGAGCTAATTTCCTAATAGGTGACTGCTGCATAGAAATTATTCTTTTAGAAAAATGCATTGGAAAAACCTCCTTAATAAAAATTTCGAAAATACATTTACTATATTAATTATCCATATTTATGATAACACAAAGCTCAAATAAATGATATACTTCTATATAATTAAATATTTAACATAAAATTCATAAATTATTGTTAAATATTTAAAAATATTTTTAAAATTGATGGAGTTATGGATTAATTTAATTCAAATTATTGCAAAACAGCTATTCTAAGGATATAATAATTATATAAATAAATTTAATAAAAATGGTTGGGAAAATAATAATAAAAGCGAGAAAACAACAGCCTTTTAAAGATTTTCTGCAAAGAATAATTATGTATTTCAGAGTAGTTGAACCTTAACATAAGATGTATTGAAATCACATATTGGAAAAGAAACGGTTCAAAATCTCTGCAGTTGAACCTTAACATAAGATGTATTTGAAATTTGATTGATGTAAATAAAAATTAATTTTGAGGAAGATATAAATGTTTATTAACTTTAAATCAGTATTTAATGCTTTAAAAATTATTTCTTTTCTTTTATTTGTATTTGCTTTAGCTCAAGTACTTACTCCTTTAAAAATACAACTGTATGGTTCCGAGTGGTTGTTTATGTATTCATGCTGTATTCTTGGAACTATTCTGGGTATCATTGGTAATAAAAACAAGAATACAATACCATCTATTAAAAAGATAGGGAAAATCGGAGTGTTCGGAAATCTAATAATGGTCATTATGTTCTTTCCTCCTTTGTATTTTATTTGGGGAACTTGGCTGGAATCTATATTTTGAATAACTGCCTAAATAAAAAGTAGTTGCTTTACATTTAAAAATAATCTTGTATAAACATGAATATTTTGGTAAAATAGAAGAGGAGTAATCGGAAAAGCAAAGTAAACAGGTCCGATTACTTTATTTTTGAATTATTAATTTATAATTTAAATATATGCCATTGAGCAGTAGAAGTCGGTCTTACAATTCTTTTTAGTTTATGTTTTGCTTATTTTGTAAAAAATATGCTATAATTAAAACATATAAAAAGATAGGAGATAAATAATAAATGAAACAAAGTTACTATAAAAAAGGCAAATATTGTATTTTTACATACGGTTGTCAAATGAATGAACACGATAGTGAAGAAATAGCTTGGATGTTGGAGAATATCGGATATGAACATACAGATAATATTGAAGATAGCAATTTAATTATATATAATACATGTCTTATAAGAGAAAATGCCGAATTAAAAGTGTACGGTAAACTGGGAGAATTAAAAAAATTAAAAAGAAAAAGACCTGATATAATATTATGCCTGTGCGGATGTATGATGCAAAGAGAGGAAATAAGAAATATTATATTAAAAAAATATAAACAAGTTGATATAATATTCGGAGTAAACAATATTCAGAAGCTCCCTCAATTAATTGATACTCATCTCCAGACGGGTAAAACCATCGTAGATATTGAAGAGGAGTCCAGACAAATAGAAGAATCTATAGATGCAAAGCGAAAATATTCTTATAAGGCTTTTATAAACATAATGTATGGATGTAATAATTTTTGTACTTACTGTGTAGTGCCCTATACGAGGGGAAGAGAAAAAAGCAGGGAACCGGAAGATATAATTCGTGAAGCGGAAAAGCTTTCAAAAGAAGGATGCAAAGAGATCACCTTATTAGGACAAAATGTTAATTCTTACGGAAAAACTCTAAACAGAGATTACAATTTTTCAATGTTATTGAGAAATCTTAATGACATTGACGGTATCGAAAGAATTAGATTTATGACTTCCCATCCTAAAGATCTTTCTGACGATTTAATACTTACTATGGCTCAATGTGACAAAGTATGCGAGCACCTTCATCTTCCTGTTCAGTCCGGAAGCAACAAAATTCTTAAAGCTATGAACAGAAACTATACAAAAGAAAAGTATTTATCATTAGTATCCAAGATTAAGGAGAGAATACCTAATATTGCTTTAACGACGGATATAATAGTAGGATTCCCGGGAGAAACAGAAGAAGATTTCGAGGGAACAATCGATTTGGCTAAAAAATGTAAATATGATTCTGCCTTCACCTTTATATATTCCGTAAGGGAGGGGACAAAAGCTGCAGAAATGAAGAATCAAGTTCCGGATGAAATAAAACATAAAAGATTTCAAACTTTGCTGGACGAACTTTATCCTATTTTTAATGAGAATAATTTAAAATACAATAACAAGGCTGTAGAAGTTCTGGTCGAAGAAATCAGTAAAAATAACCCAAAGATGCTTACGGGAAGAACGAGAACAAATAAATTGGTACATTTTAAAGGAAACAAAGATCTTATAGGAAAACTGATCAATGTTAAAATAGATACCACCAAAACTTTTACTATGGAAGGACATATATTGGATAACAGCATTGCTGGAGGGGATATCTTTGAGTAGTTTAACACCGATGATGAATCAATATAAAAAAATTAAATCTAATTATAAAGACTGCATTCTTTTTTTCAGGCTTGGAGATTTCTATGAAATGTTTTTCGAAGATGCTCTTACTGCGTCTAAGGAGTTGGAAATTACTCTTACTCAAAGGGATTGTGGCCAGAAGGAAAAGGCTCCTATGTGCGGAGTACCTCATCACGCGGTAGAACCTTATATTGCGAAATTAATTGATAAGGGATATAAAGTTGCTATCTGTGAACAATTGGAAGATCCTAAATTTGCAAAGGGTATAGTGAAAAGAGATATAGTGAAAATCATATCTCCAGGAACTATAACTGATACAAATGCCTTAGATGAGAAATCAAATAATTTTATAGCATCTTTATATATGAATGAAGAAGGGGTAGGCCTTACTTATGCCGATATCTCAACAGGAGAAGTATATACAACGGAATGTATGGGAAATGAAAAGGATATTTATAATTTTATATTAGATGAAATAGGGAAAATAAATCCTTCTGAGATATTGGTCAACGAACTTCTTTATAACAATAAAAAGATTATGAATTTTATCAGAAATAGGATAAATGCTTATATAGATAAGTATGATGACGGTATAATAGATGAAGAGGATTATATAGACAAAGTTCAGAAACATTTTAATATAACCGTTAATGAAAAAAACAGCTTATTTAATAAAAACTATTCCATAAGGTCTATGGGAGTGCTGTTAGATTATTTATACAGTACCCAAAAAAATTCTCTTGACCATTTAAAAAATATATCCTATTATGAATTCAATGAATACATGATTTTAGATATTAATGCAAGAACAAATCTGGAGATAGTGGAAACCATAAGGGGAAGAGAAAAAAAAGGTTCTTTATTGTGGATACTTGATAAAACTTCTACTGCAATGGGAGGAAGACTTTTAAAAAAGTGGTTGGAGCAACCTCTTTTAAGCATAAGGGATATAAATAAAAGGCTTGATATAATAGACATTTTTGTAAATGATATTATATTTATGGATAAGGTCAAAGATTCCTTAAGTAAAATATATGATTTAGAGAGATTGTCAGGTAAGATTTCCAATGGAAACTGCAATGGAAGGGATCTAATTTCATTGAAAATTTCTCTCGAAAATTTACCTTTAATTAAAGACCTTCTTATTAATTCCACTTATGAACCGTTAATTACATTAGGAAAAGAAATCGATTGTTTGGAAGATGTTTATAATCTGATAGACAAATCCATAATTGATGACCCTCCCGTATCGTTAAAGGACGGAGGGATAATAAAAAGTTCATATAATGAAGAGTTATGTGAACTGAGGAATCTATCCCATAATGGGAAAGGCTGGCTAAGTAATTTAGAAGAATCCGAAAAGAAAAAAACCGGAATAAGGTCATTAAAAGTCGGATTTAATAAAGTATTCGGATACTATATTGAGGTATCCAATGCAAATTTAGATTTAGTACCTGATAATTATATAAGAAAACAAACTCTATCCAACGCGGAAAGGTTTATAACTCCCGAATTAAAAGAAATGGAAGCTAAAATTCTCGGAGCAGAAGATCGAATGATTAATTTGGAATATAAATTGTTTGTACAAATTAGAGATGATATAAAAAAGGAAATGGATAGGATACAAAGAGTAAGTAGGATTATTTCTAAATTAGATGTATTGAATTCTTTATCTCAGGTATCCTATAAGAATAATTATGTAAGACCTCATATAAACAATGAAGAGAAAATAGAGATTAAAAACGGAAAGCATCCAATTGTAGAAAAGATGTTAGAGAATAATGATAAATTTTTTGTTCCCAATGATACCTGTTTAGATGAAGAAAATAAAATGCTCATTATCACAGGACCTAATATGGCCGGAAAATCTACTTATATGAGACAGGTTGCTTTAATCACATTAATGGCACAAATAGGATGTTTTGTGCCGGCAGATTCGGCGGATATCGGAATTGTAGATAAAATATTTACCAGAATAGGTGCTTCAGATAACTTATCTCAGGGAGAAAGTACTTTTATGGTAGAAATGAATGAAGTAGCTAATATAATTAAAAATGCCACGGAAAAAAGTTTGATAATATTAGATGAAGTGGGGAGAGGAACGAGTACTTTTGACGGATTAAGTATTGCAGGAGCAGTTGTAGAGTATATAGCTCAACATATTAAAGCTAAAACTCTTTTTGCCACCCATTATCATGAATTAACTCAATTGGAAGATAAGATTGACGGGGTTAAGAATTTTACGATAATGATACAAGAAGAAGGAGACAGTATTAAATTTTTAAGAAAGATTGTCAGAGGAAGCAGTGACAGAAGCTATGGAATAGAAGTTGCCAAACTATCAGGAATAGATGAGAGTATCATTAACAGAGCAAAGGAAATATTAGCAGAGATTGAGATGAAGAATTCCGGTATCACAGATGATAAAAAGTCATCTTCCGAGACAAAAATAAAAAAGAAGAATAAAAATAATCAAATTGATCTCTTCCAAATTAAAAAGGATAAATTAATTGAAGAGATTAAAAATATAAATATATTAAAACTTACTCCGATGGATGCCATGAATATATTATATAAACTGGTTGAAAACGTAAAAAATCTATAGGGAGAAAATGGTATGTCAAAAATTAAACTGTTAGATGAAAAAACAAAAGCTCAAATTGCGGCAGGAGAGGTAATAGAAAGGCCGGCTTCGGTCGTAAAAGAGCTTATAGAAAATTCAATAGATGCGGAATCAAAATTTATAGTGATTGAGATAAAAAATGGTGGGAAGTCCTATATAAGAGTTACCGACGACGGAACAGGAATAGACAAAGATGATATAGACTATGCTTTTTTTAGATATTCTACAAGTAAAATAAGATCTGTTGAAGATTTAAATCATATATATTCTTTGGGATTTAGGGGAGAAGCCTTAGCAAGTATATCCACCATAGGGAAAGTTGAAGCTTTGACAAAAACTCGTGATAACAACATGGGTATTCAGGTATTGGTAGAAAACGGGAAGATTAAAGAGAAGAACATTATAGGTTGTCAGGATGGAACCACCATGATCGTAAAAGATATTTTTTATAATCTTCCTGTAAGGCAAAAATTTTTAAAGGATGAAAATGTAGAATCAAACTATATAGGCAATATAGTTAATAAGTTATCCTTGGGAAATCCAAATATATCTTTTAAATATATTAGGGATAACAAAATGACTTTAAAAACTCCTGGTAATGGAGATTTATCTTCCTGCATATATTCTGTTTTAGGTAAGGAAATTTTAAAGGGATTGATTGAAGTTAAAAGCACTTATGACAGCATAAAAGTATATGGTCTCATATCAAACAACAACGTCTACAGAGGGAACAGAAGTCATCAATATATATATATAAACGGCAGATATATAAAAAGCTATTTTTTATCGGGGATAATACAGGAATGTTATAGATCCCTAATCCCTATAAACAAATATCCTGTCTTTATATTATTTATAGAGATGGATCCACAGTTAATAGATATAAATGTTCATCCTACAAAGCAGGAAATAAAATTTAAAAATGAAAAAGCTGTTAAAGATGTAGTTCAAGGAATTATAAGAGATAGTTTAAAAAGCGGTTTGAAAATACACGATATAAATTTTACAGAAAGTAAGAAAGATGAAAAATCCAAAGAAAATATTGATTATATAGATATAGTTACAGAAAATAGAGATGATAAACATTATAATGATAATGTTTATGATTATTATAATGAAAAAATTGAAGAACAGCAAAAAAATGGCTATAATAATTATAATGAAAGAGAAATAGTAGTTATCGATGAAAGAGAAAACAATACCCAAAAACCTCATGAAGAATATAATTTTATAGATAATAATACCGTCCAAATCAAAAACATTTTTAAAAATTGCCGTAAAGTTGGAATATTGTTTTCAACTTATATATTATTGGAAGACAGAATTAATGATTATGTATATTTGATAGATCAACATGCTGCTCATGAAAGAATTATGTATGAAAAGTATAAGAAGGAATATGAAAATGAAAATGTGGCAGTTCAAATGCTTATCAGTCCAGAGGTCTTAGATTTAACTAATGATGAGCTAAATTTAGTAAAGGATAATAAAGAACTTTTTAACAAGCTGGGCTTTGAAATAGAAGATTTCGGATATAGCAGTATTTTAATAAGAGGAGTGCCTTTAATATTTGGAAAACCCAATAATAAGGAATTGATATATTTAATAATAGATTCGCTGAATAATAATATTAAAAGTAATTATGAAGTAAAAATCGAAAAAATCATGAAAATTGCATGTACAAGTGCAATTAAAGGTGGAGATAAAATTCATGATATGGAAATAGATAGTTTAATCAATGAACTTGGAAAAGCAGAAAATCCTTTTACTTGTCCTCATGGAAGGCCTGTATTTATAAAGATGAGCAGAAAGGATTTAGAAAAAGAATTTAAAAGAATTATATAATTAAATAAAATAGTAAGGATGAGCTTGATGCCTAAAAAAATTCCTCTTTGTATTATAGCAGGACCGACTGCAGTAGGAAAAACCGACATATCCATATCCGTAGCTGAAAATTTAAATGGAGAAATTATCTCGGCAGATTCCATGCAGATATACAAATATATGGATATAGGAACCGCAAAAGTAAAATTTGAAGAAATGAAAAATATTCCTCATTATATGATAGATATAGTTTACCCAGATGAAGAGTTTTCCGTAGCGGATTACAAGAAAAGAGCAAAATACTATATCAATAAAATAGACCAGAATAATAAATTACCTATAGTTACAGGAGGAACAGGATTTTATATTAATTCTCTTATATATAATTTATCTTTTACTGAAGTTCCTTCTAATCAGGAATTGAGAAATAAATATGATTTATTGTGTAAAAATTATGGAATGGAGTATATTTATGAAGAATTGAAAAAAGTAGATGTTTCCTCTGCCAAAAGGATAAATCCGAATGACAAAAAGAGAATAATCAGAGCATTGGAAATATATTATACTACCGGAAAACCTATGTCTTATTATTATAAAGATTTCAGAAAAAGGAATAATTCTTATAATGCTGTAATAATCGGAATAACTATGGATAGGGAAAAATTATATAAAAGGATTAACAAAAGAGTTGAAAAAATGATAGAGGAGGGATTAATAGAAGAAGTAAATACGCTGCTTAAAATGGGTTATGGCCCAGAATTGGTTTCTATGCAGGGTATAGGATATAAAGAAATCATTCCTTATTTAAAAGGAAAGACTACATTGGAAAATGCCATATCATCTATTAAAACTAATTCCAGAAGATATGCAAAAAGACAACTGACTTGGTTTAGAAGGGAAAAAAATATCGAATGGGTTAATTTAGACAATTACAAAAGCATAGAAGAGGTTTCCGATCATATTATTAAATATGTTATAAATAAATTAAATCTAAACAAAAACAAGGAGGGTTAAATTTTGAAAACAGCTATTAATTTACAAGATGTATTTTTAAACAGGGTAAGAAAAGAAAATGTAAGTATAACCGTATTTTTGATTAATGGTTATCAATTGAGGGGATATGTAAAGGGTTTCGACAATTATATAATAATACTGGATACTGATGGAAAACAACAGCTAATATATAAACATGCTATATCAACTATAGTTCCAACTAAGGTTCTTAACGTTTCAGGAAAAATTTTGGAAGAAGAGGACTAATACAAAACCGGAAGGACGAAAATAACAAATGAACAAGTACACAATGAATGTATTATGCAAGGAATTCGGAATAAAAGAAGAAGTTATTAATTATACACTTAAGAGGGAAAGTTTAATCAAGGATAAATTTAATGATATTAATGAAATAAAGGAATACAATCAATATAAAGTCATTAACGCAATGCATAAGGCAAAATTAAGTTCATCAGATTTTCATTGGACAACAGGATATGGTTATGGAGACATAGGAAGAGATAAGGTAGAAAAAATTTATTCCTATGTTTTTAATGGGGAAGATGCTTTAGTAAGACCTACTATTGCATCGGGGACTCATGCCATTACATTAGTGCTTTCCGGAATATTAAGGCCTGAGGATGAATTTATTTGTATTACAGGGAGTCCTTATGATACTCTTCAAAAAATTATAGGAATTAAGGGACATGCGAAAGGAACTCTATTAGAGTATAATATAAAATATAAAGAAGTCCCTTTGGATAAAAACAACAGAATAGATTTAAAAACTGTACTTGAAACAATATCGAAAAAAACCAAATTGATACTTATTCAAAGATCAACAGGGTATAGTTCTCGAAATGCACTAACTATTGATGATATAAAAGAAGCAATAAAAGAAATAAAAGAGAAATTCCCCAATATAATTATAATGGTAGATAATTGCTATGGTGAATTTACTCAAAGATTGGAACCTATTGATGTAGGCGCGGATATAATGGCAGGATCATTGATAAAAAATCCAGGAGGAGGGATAGCTCTCTCCGGAGGATATGCAGTAGGGAAGAAGGAGTTAATAGAACTGGTAGCCTGTAGAAGTACTGCTCCTGGATTAGGAAAGGAATGCGGACTTACCTTTGGAACTACCCGCTCTACATTACAAGGGCTGTTTTTGTCGCCTCATGTAGTGTCGGAAGCCATGAAAGGAGCACTGCTAATGGCTTCTGTTTATAAAGGTCTTGGATTTAGAATTGTTCCGGATTTAAATGATGAAAGAAGTGATATAATCCAGGGAGTACAGTTAGGGACTCCTGAAGGGGTAGAAGAGTTTTGCAAAGGAATTCAGCAGGCTTCTCCTGTCGATTTCTATGTCACTCCGGAGCCATGGGATATGCCTGGATATGAAGATAAGGTTATAATGGCAGCAGGAGGATTTATAGATGGATCTTCTATTGAGCTTAGTGCCGACGGACCTATGAGGGAACCTTATTTTGCTTATTATCAGGGAGGGTTAACCTATGAGCATTGTAAGCTTGGAGTGATGATAAGCTTGAACAATTTATATAAAAAGAATTTAATAGAAAAATGTAAGTTGATTTGATCGGCTTACATTTTTCTATTATTTAAATAAGTTCTACATTTACTTTATCCAATATATTAGCTATATCTTTACCGGGATAATCTTCCGTTACTATAGCATCTATGTCATTCAGAGTAGCAAATTTAAAACTGCCGTCAAAATAAAACTTTTTATTTTCCATGACAAGATAGATAGTCTTACTGTTTTTTATTACGGCTTTTTTTGTATTTCCATCGTCAAAATCAAAAGTTGTAATACTTTTATCGAATATATTTATACCGCAACTACCTATAAAAGCTTTGGAAAATCTATAATTTAAAATACTTTCAATTGTCATGGAACCTGTAAAACCGTTCAAAGCCTTATTTACTATACCTCCCGGACAAATAATCTTAATATTATTTTCATTACTATTTATAACCGATATAATATCCAGCATATTTGTTACTACCGTTAATTTTTTATCGGATTTTGAAATAAGTTTTGCAAGAAGTATATTGGTTGTAGATATATCTAAAAATACAGTTTCATTATTTTCTATTAAATTAAAAGCTTTTTCAGCAATCACAGCTTTAGATTCTAAATTTAAATTTCTTCTCTCGTCTATATTTTCATACAGAGCAGATTTTCGTATAGGGACAGCTCCACCATAAGTTCTTTTCAACAAATTTCTTTTTTCAAGTATTTTTAAATCCTTTCTGATGCAATCCTTAGTAACGTTAAATTTTTCACTCAAATCGTTGACGACAACTTTCCCTTCGTTGTTTAATACATTCAGTATTTCATTATGTCTTTCTTCTGTGAACATTTTAGACATCTTTTTAAATCACCCTTTTGTTCTAATAAATTAATTATATTATATATTATTTCAATGATAAAAAACAACAATACTCCATTGAAATATATATCAATTAGTAGTATAATAATAAAGAGCAAACAATAATAAAAAATATTAAACAATAAGTTTGTATATTATTATGTATAAATAAAAGGGGAGAGTAGAAAAATGAAATTTATGTTTGATACGGCTAATATTGAGGATATTAAAGAGTACAAAGATATTTTTCCTATAACAGGTATTACAAGTAATCCAAGTATTATAAAAAAAGAAGGTAAAATTGATTTTTTTAATCATTTTAAAGAAATACGAAAAATATTGGGCTTTGAAAAAAGCATCCATATTCAGGTTGTGGCTGAAAATTGTGAGGGTATAATAAAAGACGCAGAAACAATACTTGAAAATATAGATAATAAAATATATATAAAAATACCTGTTACCGAAGAGGGATTGAAAGCTATGAGATTATTAAAATCCAAGGGAGTAAATATTACTGCAACGGCAGTTTATACAAAAATTCAAAGCCTTTTGGCTCTTGAAACAGGAGCTGATTTTATTGCACCGTATTTTAACAGAATGGAGAATATAGGTATAAATCCAAGAGAGGTAATAGAAACAACAGCAAATATGATAAATAAATATAATTATTCAACAGAAATACTTACAGCAAGTTTTAGAAATATAGGGCAGGTCGTAGATGCATTTTCTTCAGGTTCACAAGCCGTAACAGTACCACCTCAAATTTTACATGATTCACTTATGATGCCTTCAATACAAAAAGCTATAGGAGATTTTACTTTAGATTGGGAAAACATCTTTGGAAAAGAAAAGTCTATCTATAATTTATAAATAAAGGGAAGAGCTTCGATGAAAAAAATAATAGAAAATGATATTAACATATCTGCTTCTGTATCATGTATGGACCTTTGTCATCTAAAAAAGGATATGGAAGAAGTAGAAAAGAGCGGGGTATCTTTTTATCATTTTGATGTAGTGGACGGAAAATTTAACAGGTGTTTTATCTTAGGTGAACCTACTTTAAAATGTATGAGCAAAGAAACCGATTTACCTATTGAAGTACATTTAGCAGTATATGAGCCCGAAAAATTTATAGAGAATTACGCTAAAAATGGGGCGGATTATATAGCAGTTCATTATGAGGCTGTGAAAAATTTCAATAAAATATTTGGTATGATCCGCCATTACGGAGCAGAACCAATACTTGCCTATAAATCAACAACTCCGCCGGGAGAGGATTTTATATCATTGGCAAAGGAAGTCCCGTGGATATTAAAGCTTACAGTTAATCCGGGATTTTCGGGACAAAAAATGCAAACTACAGCAGTTAAACATATTCGTCAGATGAGAAAAATGTTAAATGATGCAGATTTAAAGACAAGAATTCAAGCAGATGGAAATGTTAATGTAAGTACAATTCCAATAATTGTAAAGGCAGGGGCTGATATTTTAACAGGTGGAACGTCAGGATTGTTTTTAGAAAATTATACAGTAAAAAAATGCTGCTCCAAGATGATTGAAGCTGCCAAAAATGCTATGTAAAGAATTACATTTTTCTAAACAATCCTATGACTTTTCCCAATACTATTACATTTTTAACGATTATAGGATCCATTGTAGGATTTTCAGGTTGAAGCCGTATATGGTCTTTTTCCTTAAAAAATCTTTTAACGGTAGCACTTTCTTCGTCAATAAGTGCTACGATTATATCACCGTTTTCGGCAGTAGTCTGTTGCCTTACTATTACATAATCTCCGTCGTATATTCCCGCATCGATCATACTTTCTCCATAGACTTTCAACATAAAGACATCATTATCTGCCACAAAATTTTTAGGCAGGGGAAACATGCCATCAAAATTTTGTACCGCAAGAATAGGCTGACCGGCAGTAACCTTTCCTATAATGGGGACTTGAACAGTTTTTCTACTGGAATTGGTATAATCACCGTAAAGTATTTCTATGGCCCTCGGTTTAGAAGGGTCTTTTTTTATGTAACCCTTTTTTTGAAGTTTTTCTAAATGAGCATGAACGGAAGAAGTAGAACTTAGTTTTACAGCACGGCATATCTCTCTGACAGAAGGGGGGTATCCTTTCTGATTTACTTCATCTTTAATAAAATTTAAAATTTCAGATTGTTTCGCATTTAGATCTTCATACATATAGAACACTCCTATAAAAAATTTATTACAAGAATTATAACATACAAAATTACAAAATTCAAACATAAGTTCTATAAGATTAATCCTTTGTCTTGATTTTAGAGAGAGGATTACTTTTTACAGCTTGTCTCAATCTTTCGTCATCTATATGGGTATATATTTGAGTAGTAGCTACGCTTTCATGGCCTAAAATTTCCTGTAAAGCTCTGATATCAACATCGCCGTATTTATACATCAATGTAGCTGCCGTATGTCTCAATTTATGGGTAGAATAAACAGATGTATCTAAACCCGCATCTTTTAAATATTTATCAACCATATGCTGAACAGCTCTATTGCTGATTCGCTGCCTTCTTTTGCTCAAGAATAAAGCTTCCTTTTCCTTATCAGAATAAGGGCGGACATCAATGTATCTGCTAATAGCTTCTATACATGATTCATTTAAGTAAATAGTCCTTTCTTTATTTCCTTTTCCTATTACTGATAAGGTATCATTTCTAATCTTATCCATGTCTATACTTACAAGTTCGGATAGTCTGAGACCGCAGTTAAGAAATAGGGTAATAATTGCATAATCTCTTTTCCTATATATTTCATTTGGATTTTTTTGTACAACATCCAAAAGATTTTCTGCTTCTTCTAAAGTTAAATAAACGGGTTGGCGGTTATCCTTCTTGGGAAATTCTAAATTTTCAGCGGGATTTTCTTCTATAACTTCAATTATGCTAAAAAGATAATGGAAAAAAGAACGGATGCTTGCTACTTTTCTTGATTTTGCATAATTGCCGTTGTTTCTCTGTTTATCTATATAAGAAATATATCCGTGGAGGTCCTGAAGACGAATTCTTTTTATCAATTGGATATCAACATCATCAATATTTATATTGTCGTAAGAAATATTTTTATCCACTAATTTAAATCTTTTTTTCATAAATCTAAGCATAGTTCTCAGATCAAAGTAATATTCCTTTACCGTGTTTGGAGATTTTCCCTTAATTGTCTCCATATAATCCAAGTAATCTCTTAGTATAGCCGGCATGTTTTCCATATCATATCATTCCCTTTCGAAAAAAGTTTAAATCTTAGTCACAAAATAAACATTTTGTGACTAATGTTATATATTCGATAAAGAATTGAAAAATCCTTCTTTAGAATATAAAAATATTTTTATTAGCATAAATTATTTTAGTTTTATTCTATAAGTTTTATAATTTTGTCTAATAACCATAATAATTATCCTGCTGTTTACTTTATTTAGTAATTTATTATACTGTAATTTTTAATATCCACGGAATTTACTTTGCCAATGATATAAAATCTTTTTTATCTTTATTCTTCAGTTAAAGAATCCTCAATAAGTTTTCATAATTTTATTATGTAAACCTATCGAGGATTCTTTATAACCCAGAGGAAAATCCAATTTACCTTAAAAGGGTTTTTTTAATATATTTAAATATATAATTAACGCTCCTACAAAATCACATTCTTTATTTCGTTTTAGACTTTAAATTAATGGTAAAGCTCTCTCCCACTTTTTTAAATTCTCCGCTTACCTTACCGCTTTTTTTAGGAAATTCCCGGGCATAAGGAGTTAAAGTAACAGATGCAGCTTTATCGGATAAATCTCCGTAAATATTTTCATAAGCAAGTATAAAATTTTTATCACTCATCCTTCTCAATGAAAAAACCACCTTGTTTCCTAAATTGTCCTGACCTCTCAGATCCAATTCATAATCTTTGTCGGACTCTCCTCTAATTTTTCCGATTATCTTTTGATTTACCGGATTATATCTGAATTCCTCCAAATTATAATTTAAATTGTCTATATTAAATGAATAGTTCATTGGCAATGTATAAGTATCAGCTGCAAGTTCGTCGCCATTTGCAGTAAATTCAAATTCCCATTTTCCGCTTATCTTTTTTTCATCTTTCCCGTCAAAATAATTCATATTTCTTAATATAATATTTATATCTACATCTTTATTTAATTCGATACCTTTTACATCAACAGAATCAACCATAAAAATTGTTTCTTGAGAATCGTCTATTGCTCCTCCGGTTCCTGACATACTATAATTTGTAAGTTTTTCTCCGTTTATAAAAATTTCAGTATCAAAACGAGCAAATTCTACGGGCTTATTTGCATTTACTATGGTAGAAAAGATTAATTCATCTTTATCTATAATCACTTCCCCTAATTTTACTTCAACTCCATTATCTTCTCTCACTTGTCCGACTACATTTGAATAAGGCTCAATATTTCTTTCAATGCCAAGAGATTTTCCGATAGAATATGATATTTTTGAAACCTTTGACTCAAAAGCGGCATATACATATTTACCGGTTTCCGTTTGACTAAAAATTCCTACAGTTAAAACTAAAGCTGCCGCAACAGTAACAATCTTTTTAAAATTAAGCTTTTTCTTCTTAAAATTATTTTTTAAGTTTTGCTTCTCTATATCACTTAATTCTTGTATTTCATAGCCTTCTAAGTTGAACTCCATGTTATTTATCAGTTCATACATGTTTTTAGACTTTTTCACTATCCTTACCTCCTTTTAAATTAAACAAATTCTTGATTTTGTTTCTTCCGCGGGAAATCCTATTATATATTACTGATTTAGTAAGCCCTGTTTTATCGCTTACCTCGTCCATATTAAATTCTTCAATATATAGTTTTTTAAAAATATTTTTATCTTCAGGAGACAATAGATTCAGCATTTCCTCTGTCTCTTCACTTATTTCTTTAGAAATGATTTTTTCTAAAGATTTATCTTCTACGGGAATTATTTCATCTTCAATATTTTTGTTCTTCATTTCTTTCAGATACTTTCTTTTATAATCTATAGCTTTATATTTAGCAATTCCCCCAACCCAATTTTTAAAAGCAGATATCTCGGGACTATATGAATCAATATTCTCCCAAATTGCAAGTAAGCAATCATTCATACAATCCTCATAATAATTTGGAATATAATGAAGATGATTCTTAAGAACAGTTTTTATTATCCAAGCATAATTATCTATTACATAATCTAAGGATTTTTCATTCCCTGATTTCATCTCCTGTATAAAATTTTCTTCGGTTATTTTCAAAAATTTCACCTTCTCTAACTAAAATTAAATCCTACATGTAGTCATCTTTTAGTTCCTTCACCTATTATTTCGTAATAAAATTATAAAATCTATCTCCAAACAAAAATAAATTCCCAGAAAAATTTTCTAAGAATTTATTTTTGCTTAGGAAGACGATTATTAGTTTACATAATAATATTATGTAAACTAATAATCGTTTTTCAATATTGTTATATTACTTTATATTACCCTACTATAAAACATTTCAATATGAGGTATGTTATCTTCCAAGTATGGTTCAGAAACTTCTTTAAATCCAAAACTTTTATAGAAATTTACAAGATATGCTTGAGCTGAAATTCTAATTTCTCTTTCTTTTAAACTTCTTTCAATAAAATCTATTGCCTTTACCATCATATTTCTGGCTATATCTTTTCTACGATATTTTTTATCCACAACAACTCTCCCGATAGAAACTTCTTCATATGAAACTCCCCTTTTTAATATTCTCAAATATGCGATTATTTCTTCATTATTCTCTAAAAATAAATGATAGGCATCTTTATCTCTATTATCGCAATCCTCATAAGGACAATTCTGTTCCACAATAAACACTTGATTTCTTAATCTCAAAATATCATATAATTCCTTATTATTTAAATCTTCAAATTTTCTAATATTCCAGTCCATTTTATCAGTTACCTCCTTGACTCTAACCCTTATTATACTACAATACAAAAAGATTCAATAAAAAGCAATAGATGATTTATTATTTAAATAAGGTTGTTTTTTTGTTATTTTATATGTTATAATGATAGTGTTTTGTGTTATATTATAATATATAGTTCTATAATATAACACTAATATTGTTAGGGGGTATTCAATTGGATAATGAAAAAATTATACAATCGGTAGACAGAGCAATAAAAATATTAAATTGCTTTGAAAATAATGAAGAATTAGGAGTTACGGAGATTAGCAAATTGGTAGGGCTTCATAAAAGTACTACCTTTGGTTTAATTTCTACACTATATGCAAATGGTATTCTTGAAAAAAATGATAATTCAGGAAAATATAAATTGGGTCTTAAGCTATTTCGATTAGGTACCAAAGTGAATTCGTCTCTAAGACATATAGTTGTCCCTTATTTAGAACGATTAGTTAATATGTATCATGAAACAGCTAATTTAGTTATATTACATGATTTATCGGTAATATATCTGGAAAAAGTAGAAAGTCCTCTTTCCATTGCTATCAGTACTTTAGTGGGAGGAAGGCAACCTCTTCATTGTACAGCAGTAGGAAAAGCTATACTTGCTAATCTTTCTTCTGAAATATTAAAAGATAAAATTAGCAGGATGGAATTAACCAAATTCACAAGCAACACAATATGTGATAAAAAAACATTGATTGAATCTTTGGAAAACATAAAAAAGAAAGGATATGCGGAGGATTTTGAAGAACTTGAAATTGGATTACACTGTATCGCAGCACCAATACTAAACCATAATAATATGCCTTTTGCAGCAATCAGTATTTCAGGTCCTACATCCAGGATGAATGAAGATCTATGTAGGGAAATAGGCTTAAGTTTGGTTCAATACACAAGAGAAATTTCACAAAAACTTGGTTTTATCTAAGAAATCTTCAAAGAGGATAAAAGTTATTTCTTTCCTCTTTGAAAATTTGAAAACATGTTTATCTTACTATTTGTCAACATCAATTTGAAAGAATTTCAGATATTCTCCATATCCTTCTTTTTCTAAGTCCTCTTTTTTTATAAATTTCAGGGAAGCACTGTTTATACAGTATCTTAATCCCCCCATTTCCTTGGGTCCGTCGTTAAAAACATGGCCCAGATGAGAATTGCCATATTTACTTTTCACTTCTGTTCTTATCATGCCATGGCTTTTATCTGATTTTTCTATAATATTTTCATCTTTTATAGGCTTTGAAAAGCTCGGCCAACCGCATCCCGAATCAAATTTATCCTTGGAAGTAAATAAAGGTTCTCCGGAAACTATGTCAACATATATTCCCTCTTCATTATGGTCCCAATATTCATTTTGAAACGGTCTTTCCGTCATGTTTTGTTGAGTTACTTCATACTGAATAGGAGTAAGTTTTTTCTTTAGAGTCTCTCTATCCGGTTTGGAATATTCTTTGTCATTCATATTTTCACCTTCTTTAATTAATATTAAAATTTTAAAGTTTTACAAACTACATTTTATATTCGTTACCATTTCTCTTTCTTTTATACTATCACATAAGCTAAAATATTTTAATATCCCATACTCTTCCCTACTTTGTATAAAATATAAGGAATTTCGTCAAAAAAATAAACTGAATAGCTTGACATATATCCTTTATTGTTGTAAACTATAAAATAATACAATTTAATAAAACCTCACTTTTTCAAGTGAGGTAGAGGCGCGATATTCTAACAGTCTTTAGCGGAGTTCGAGAAAGCATTGATGCTAAGGAGAAGGAGATATCGCCGAAGTTTATAATATTTCTCAGTATTATTTGCTGGGCCTGCAGTTAAGAATTGCAGGACTGTCTCAATAAACACATATCCCAAGTTTATTGAGTTGTGCTATCTCATTAGGGGAAAAGAGAGGGATTTAAGGTTAAATAATATATAAAAGACTTAAGTTCACCTTATGTCTTTTTTTATTTGGCAAAATTCCCTAAAAATCAGATAGTACTATATATTACAACTGTATTCAATATAAAGAGGAGATGGATAGACATGAAGAAAAAGATATTATTATTAACATTAGTTTGCATGATGACACTTGTACTTTTAACAGGATGCGGGACAAGCAATGCTTCTGAGAAAACTGAACCTTTTAGAGTAGGCCTTGAAGCTTTATATCCTCCATTCAATTGGACTCAAATGGACAGCTCCAATGGTGCTGTAAAAATTGATGGAAGTAAAGAATATGCAGGCGGATATGATGTTGAAATAGCTAAAAGAATTGCTGAAGGTTTAGGAAAAAAATTAGTTATTGTTAAAATTGAATGGGACGGCCTTGTGCCGGCACTAACTTCAGGAAAAATTGATGCAATAATAGCAGGTATGTCCCCTACCGCTAAGCGAAAAGAAACCATAGATTTTTCAGATAACTACTATAAATCGGATTTGGTCATGGTTGTAAAAAAAGACGGAGCTTATGAAAAAGCAGATTCCTTAAATGATTTTAAAGGAGCAAAAATAACGGCCCAGTTAAACACATTTCACTATACAGTAATCGATCAGATTAAGGGTGTAAAAAAGCAGCCTGCTATGGATAACTTTTCAGCAATGAGAGTTGCTCTTAAATCGGGAATAATAGATGGATATGTATCGGAACGTCCCGAAGGAATCAGTGCGGAAACTGCCGACAAGGATTTCAAAATGGTAGAATTAAAAGACGGCTTTACTACATCTGATGATGATACTGCCATAGCTGTAGGAATTGCAAAAAATAGTGACCTGACTGAAAAAATCAATAAAATATTATCAAAAATTTCGGAAAAAGAACAAAAAACTCTAATGGATAATGCTATCAAAAATCAACCTATAGCCAATTAAGAGGTGAAAAAAAATGAGTTTAGAATGGATAATAAGGATTGTCTCGGAAAACTGGCCTATGTTCCTTCGCGGAGCAGGAATGACTCTTTTTATTTCCACAATAGGTACTGTTATAGGTTTCATAATAGGCTTATTGGTAGGAATTATTCGTACCATTCCGCTTCCTGAAAGAGGAATAAAGAAAGTTTTTCTTAAAATTATTGATGCTGTTCTTTTTATGTACGTAGAGTTATTCAGGGGAACACCCATGATCGTACAGGCAATGGTTATATATTACGGTTCTGCTTTGGCCTTTGATATAGATATTAATAAGTTGTATGCAGCAATTATTATTGTTTCCGTTAACACCGGAGCATACATGGCGGAAATTATCCGCGGAGGCATCGTTTCTGTTGATGAAGGTCAGTCTGATGCAGCCCGTTCTATAGGAATGAATCATATTCAAACCATGTGGAATATAGTATTGCCCCAGGGAATACGAAATATTTTGCCGTCAATCGGTAACGAATTTGTAATAAATATAAAGGATACGTCCGTACTCAATGTGATTTCCGTATCGGAATTATATTTTCAGACGAAATCAATTTCAGGCAATAACTTCAGATACTTCGAATCATTTTTCGTTGCATGTATCCTTTATTTTATAATGACCTTTACAGTAACACGAATCTTATATTTTGTTGAAAAGAAATTGGATGGTCCCGAAAACTATTCTATATATACCGCAAATGTAAACAGGAATTTCTAAAAATTTTTAAGTAATTTAGAAGGGATGAGGACTATATGAAGAAAATTATTGATATTCAGCATTTAAACAAATCATTCGGAACCCACGAAATACTAAAAGATATTAATTTTTCCGTAAATGAAGGAGAAGTAATTTGTATCATAGGTTCTTCCGGATCAGGTAAATCAACGCTCCTTCGCTGTGTCAATCTTTTGGAAAAACCGAACGGAGGAAAAATCATATATAAGGGCAGAAATATTTTAGATGACATTCATGACATATACGGATACAGAACAAATTTAGGCATGGTTTTTCAGCAGTTCAATTTATTTAATAATTACAACATATTAGATAATTGTACCTTAGGACAAATAAAAGTGTTGAAGCGTTCAAAGGAAGAAGCTAAAAAAACAGCTATGAAATATCTGAAAACAGTTGAAATGGATAAATATATTAATGCAAGGCCAAAGCAATTATCCGGAGGTCAAAAACAGAGAGTAACTATTGCAAGAGCTCTCTCTATGGAACCGGATATTATGCTGTTTGATGAACCCACATCAGCTCTTGACCCAGAAATGGTGGAAGAAGTTCTGAAAATTATAAAAAAACTTGCTCAGACCGGACTTACGATGATTATAGTAACTCATGAAATGAAATTTGCAAAGGATGTTTCGGATCGGGTAGTCTTTATGGATAAAGGTATCATTGAAGAAGAAGGAAGTTCAGAACAGATCTTTAGCAATCCGGTAAAAAAACGAACCAGAGAATTCTTAAAGCTTGCAGTACAATAATCAAATCAGGATACTATATACACGATAGTATCCTGATTATTATTTCTACTTATATTAAGGGAAAATCAAATATGAATTTTTTAATGCTTTATAGAGTGCATGGTATTGACTAATTCTACTCGAATATTAACATCATTTTCGGAATCCGAATTTCTGTAGCGATCTTCATACTTATAATATACTTTACTTATTATGCAGCCCACATAATAACAATCTTCGGTCTCCGTATACCAATCTACTAAAACGGTTCTGTCTGTAACTCTACATGCATCGTCTACATATCTTGAATTTAAGTTTATCAGTTCATCATCAGACAATTTAGACAGTTCACTGTCAAACAGCCTGAGTTTACATACATAGTAGTATTCTCCCTTTGAAAAAGTGGTATTTATAACCTTTATATTCTCATTTCCGTTTTGTTCCTCCCCTATATAGATATTTCTTTCTCCGTCCTTTTTTTTCACCAAATTGGTCATGTTCTCAAAATCCTTTTCATAATAATCTCCTATGGCCTTTTTAGTCTCGGAATCATACTTATTGATATAAAAACTATACTGAATGTCAGAAGGATCATTATTTTTATAGCATAGAATACCAAAGCCTCCTATGGGAAATTTATCGTACAGTTCTTTAAAGGTTGGTTTTCTTCTGAAATAGTTTATTGCTTTATCCAACGTTTCTCCTCTGTAAGGCTTTCCGGGAAGATCGAAGTCCATATTTAAGTTATAAGTTCCATCCTCAATTTCCATACTTCCGCAAAAACTTTCATCCAAATCGGACAAGCTGCTTACAGTCGTCCTGTATTGATTCTGAACATAAAAATTAATTTGTTCCGGGTGTTCGTTACTGAGCTCATAAAAAACATATTCTCCGAAATCCAAAGAATTCATATATGTAGTCATCTTATTCACCGATGTTTGTACGTTTCCATTCAACAATTTATCTGTTTTGGTCCGAGCAATTTGCTTGATAAAATCAAAGGACATATTCGAGATATCCTCCAATTTGTCCATATCTACGGCATCTGCATTATCCTTTGATGTATTGGGATATAATGTTTTCTCATAGTCCATATTATATATATAAATATAATTTGTAAAATTAACATGGTCTGAAAGATACTGATTGTCTTCTTTAAGGGAATACTTATCCCCAAAGATATTATTCATATTCTTCTTTATTAAATCCTCTGATATGCTGTTCGACATTCCGTAGTATACGGTATCAGTCCCCTTTTCTCCAATACAATCGAAATTTATATCTATTACATTATTGTATTTTAAATTCATCAAGGTACTGAATTCTTTGCTTCCCGAAAGTCCTTCTTCTTCAGCATTAAGGAACGCAAAGACTATATCCTTATCCGTATTTATCTTTTCATCGATTGTCCTATGGAGGCTGTCCAATACAACGGCTACTCCGCTTCCGTTGTCGAGTATACCTTTTGAATACTTTCCTTCACTCTTTCCTATTGAATCAAAATGAGCACTCAATACCAAGGCATCCTTATTTTCATTTTTCCCATATATCATATAAACATTTTCCAATTTGACATCCTTTATATCCGCTTCTAATGATATCTCGACACTCTTATTGCTGAATTTTTCTGCTTTTTTAAAACTTTGTTCATCTACACGCAGTCTCATAGCATCTTCCTTTACTAAAGGAGGTATACCGTCATTTTCAGCCCCACCTAAAACGATAGTTGCAACGATATTGGCATAATACTGGCTTTTGCCTAAATTTTTAATATCCCTTATTAAATATATATAGTCTTCTTCCTTGTTATTTTTAATCTCATTTAAATCATCAGTAACCACAGCATTATGTATTTTCATCTTTTCTGTATTTAAAGAGGTAAATTTGGCATTATCCATATCAAAAGAAATACCGCTGTCCTCGTCGGATATGATGAGTTTCGGATTTTCCCCCATCTTCACCGTAAATTCCTGGGTATACATCTTCAGATTATCGCTTTCCAGGCTTCTCAAATATTTTTTCAGATTATCCGTAAATTCATAGTTTCCCTTTGCATTAATTCCCCTGTATTCGATGTCTTCCAATGCATATAAAGTATTTTTTACCGTTGAAAAATCAGGCTTTAATGTTTCTTTAGCACAGCCTGTCAGTAAAAGAAGTATGATTAACAATAATATGACTTTTTTTATATTTTTTCTTATCACACTTTTTCCTCCTTTTTATTTTCTTTTCCTTGTTATCTCTATATCATAAGTAAATATCGTATCTGCCATATTCAATATCGTAATTTTATATTTCTTTCCATGCTTTGCGTTTATGGTAGTTATATTGATGTCGTTCCGATATATTTTGCTGTATATTTCCTCTCCTCCTTCTGTAATAACAAGCTTGTACTCCTTCTTATCTCCTGGCGATGAGGTGCTGTGTATCTCGGTTCTGAATTGATTATAGTCTCCGGTCGTGAGGGAATTCATTTTAAAGGAATAGCTTTCATTGTCATAGGAATCCAAAATATCGTGTTCAGACATACTATGCTGTATTAAATCACCATCATCCTCTTCGGTATAGTTTTCTATGGTTTTCGGAATTTTTCCGTATCCTTCTGATTTAACAAAAGAAAGCATGAAGAATAATACCGTTATTACACTTATGATCCGTGATAAAACTCTTGACTTTTTATATTCCACGATAGCCTTTATTCTTTCCCTCGTCGGATGAATACCAAAACCCGATGCAAAATCTTTAAAATCATTCTCTTTTTGGGATAGAAATAATATCGTTTCAATATATTCTTTTTTTATTTTATATCCCAACTTGTCCAAAACTTCCTTATCACATGTAATTTCCAAGTCTCTGTTGATATACTTATACATAACCCAAATCAGAGGGTTAAACCAGTATATGCATATTATTATATTTATAACTATTTTCCAAATTTGATCAAATCTCTTTATATGTATAAACTCATGTTCCAAAATGTATTTTAAGTTTATATTGTCATTATTTAAAACGTTTTCCGGAAATATTATTTTTGGTTTGAAAACCCCATAAGTAATTGGAGTCCTAATATCATCATTTTTTAGTATCACTATCTTCCTTTTTGAAAGATCGCTTCCCATCCAATATTTAATTTCTTCACTGTAGTCAACTTTCGTTGATCGCCTTAATCTTTTTATTTGCCAATGTATATGAAGAATTACATAAATGCCTATAATCAATATGGTTATATATTGATATAATCTCGGAAACCTAAAGTTGAAATTATCTTCGAAATTATATATGTATAAATTCAATCTGGGCAAAATGGACCCAGTACTGTTTTTTAAAAAATCCTTCTCTGGAATTTTAAAGTCCGGTTGAATATAAAACGGCGTTATCAATCGGAGAATAATGATTACCCATAGAACCATAACAGTATATTTAGGCGCTCTATAAATTAAGAATTTTCTTAATAATACAATAACAGCAATGAATATCCCCGCTATAAGACCTCTTTCGATAATATACATAATTTCACTTCCAAACCGTTTTAAGCTTTATCCAATTTGTCCAACATCTTTTTAATCTCTTCTATATCCTTCGAAGATAATTTTTTTGTGCTCAAAAATGTTGATAGATAATTTATTGCAGAACCTTTAAATATGCCGTCAATTAATCTCTCTGTTTCAGTTATTGCAATTTCTTCTTTAGATACCAATGGTTTAATGGTATAGTTTGGATAATACCTTTCTATAGCCCCTTTATCGATCAGCTTCTTTAAAACAGTATAAGTAGTATTTCTTTTCCACCCTAATTCTTTTTCCAATACCTTTGCTACTTCCAGGGCCTGTATTTCATTTCTTTCGTTTATATACTTTTCATTCCAGATTACTTCCATAACATTTAGCTCGGAATTGCTGAGTCTCATATAATGAACCTCCTACATATTCATTCTATTATTTAATACTATTCTATAATCATCTACTGAAATTGTCAACTCTTTTTTTATCCCACAGCTTTACTGCTATAAAAAACAAAAGTATTGACAATAGTGTAAAGAAAATTCGGTTTATAAATATACTGTTTTCAAAGGTTTTAAACTCAGAATAAGGGACTATCCTGTTAAATCTGATTATATATTTATTGAATTTGTTGTCCATGTTTATACTATATATCCAAAGTATAAACTGTATTATTATAGGTATAATACCATTGTCAAAGATAAGCTGAGATACATAGCTTAAGGATGACACAAACATAATAGTAGGTAAAATCCACAAAGCCGTATATTTGAAAAATGCCCCGTAGGATATGGGATCTCCGTTTAATTTTGAAAATTCGTAAAACATAAAGGTAGCATGGCCTGCCGCCAATAACACTATAAAGAAAGATATCAGTACATCTGCCAAATATTTTCCTCCCACATATTCAAAAGAAGAAACTTGACTTGTATATATAAATTCATTTACACTATATCTTCTATCCTTAATAAAAGTAAATGCCGTAATAAAAACCACGAAAAAACCTACACCCACACCCATATAATCCGCAAAAAGTCTTGCATAAGCATTGGTAACTCTATCTTCTTTAAGAATTTTATTATATCTTTTCATTTCCGATTCATAGGGACCTTGGACAGCAAAAATAGATAAGTAATATTTTTCACTATAGGATGTATTTCCTCCCAAGGCATTGTCTACAGACTTCATAATTTTTTCAAATTCGTTATGAGAAATACTGAGAGACTTGTTCTCAATTTCATCTATAGCTTCTTTCAAAACTTGTTTCTGACTATTATTTATTTTCTCATATATCCTGCTTATTCCTCTTATCCTTAAAGTATATCCTGATTCATAATCGGCTTTCATACTTTCGTATACGGCTTTCTCAACATCTTTGTTATCTATTGCAAACCCTTTTTCTCTTTTCTCCAAAATTACTTCAGTATCGGTCCTGAGTGGAATAGGTTTTATCCACCACTGCTTCAAATCACCGATAAATTGAGTATAATAAAATAGAAATGCAGATACTATTAATATGACAATAGTAAAACTTCTAAATTGTTGTTTTAATTCCTTTGAAAAAATTTTCCCAAACATATTTTTATACCTCTTTCTCTCTAAACTTCATACAAGCATCCTCCAAGACCATACCGTTATAGATTACATTTCCTCTGTTTAAAACTATTATGGTATTACATCCTTCCATATCTTCAGCAACAGAAGCAGATAAAATAACGGTTTTATCCTTTCCAATTTCAAAAAATATGTTTTTGATTCTTACCTTTTCCTCCTTATCAAGACCTGCTGTCGGTTCATCTGCTATGATTACCTGAGGGTCTTTTACCGTAATTACTGCTATCCCTAATCTTTTTTTCATGCTTTTGGAAAGAGTTTTTATTTTTTCTTTATATAAATCCTGAAGGTTCACTCTTTCCAATATGTCATATATTTCTCCTCTGAGAAACTTTTTACCGGAAAGAACGGCAAAATAATCTAATGTTTCATATACCGTGAAATCAGGATAAAAAGAAAACTCCCGAGGAAGATATCCTATCATTTTTCTTATAGCCTTTTTATTTTCTATACTTATTCCGTCAATATAAATTTCTCCTGAGGTTTTGGCTGTTACAGTAGATAATATTCTCATAAATGTGGTTTTCCCTGCACCCTCAAAACCCAACAATCCGTAGATACCGCTGCCTATAATGCTAAGGCTTATATCATCCAAAGCCTTTATCCAACCATAATTTTTTACCAGTTTAATAACCTCTATTTTCACGGTATATCCTCCTTTTTATCTCCTTAAATGAAAAATATTCGTATAGTTGAGATGAAACTAAAAAAATAAGAGTTGACATCAATATCAATTTCATTCCCATTCCGAATTTAAAATATAGAGTTAATGACACGGCAGATGAAATTCCAAATGTAGACGTCATCCAACGAATTCGTATTCTTTTTAATGTTTTTTTGTTTTCCTTAATTTTCTGAAGTTGAATTTTATCATATTCCTTAATATTAATTCGTCTCCATATTTCATTTATATATTTATGATCATTTTCCCGGCTATCCATTTAATCCACCTCTCCATAAAAATCTTTTAGTTTTTTTCTTGCACGAAAAATGGTTATTTTAACTTGTGCCAAGCTCATACCCAATATTTCAGCTATTTCCTTATATGATAATTCCTGAAAAGCATATAGATAAAGCACCTTTTTTTGATTGAAATTTAAACTGTTAAAACTCCTTGTAAACCTTTCTTCCTTTTCTTTATTTATTACCTGTTCTTCAGGAGAAAAAGTGGATACAGCACCAAATTTCAGATTTAAATTTTTATTGTTCTTTCTGATATAATCTACGGTTTTGTTGTGTATAATGGAAAATAAGTAGGATTTGGCAGTACTATAATTATTAAGCCTTTCTCGGTATACATAAAATACGGCGAAACTGTCCTGTACTATATCCTCAGCAGCATAATAGTCCTTTAATATGCTCATTGCAAAGGTTACAGCTTGCTTTCTATATTTGATTACAAATTCTTCGAAGGCTTGTTCATCTCCGTTTTTCAATAGTTTCAACTGTTCATCCACTTTTTCACCTCCCAAAACATTATTTTTTTTCTGTTTTTATGAATGTATATACCAAGAATATTATTCCTAAAATAATTAATTCCAGTCTTGTAAAGATAAATGAACTTGGAAATTTAAAGGCCACGGCTTCAGTTTTCCTTCCCAAAAGCATCATATATGAATATGTGCTCAGGAAATTGTTTCCGAATATATCGGCCCATATAGGTATTATATTATCAAAATTCAACATTCCCATCAAAAATGTAATAGGAATTAACACATAAATCAGTTTTCCGTTAATCTTTCCCAATATCATACTTAAGCCCAGAAGGAATATGAAAGTCGGAAGCAAAAAAACGATTATAAATTTTATAAAGCTTCCAAATTCACTGTATCCGAATATGGCCTTATAATATATAAAGCTCATAAAAATCGGAACCAAAGATGTCAAAATAAATATAACAAATACCGAAGAGGACTTCAACATATAGTATTGGATTTGGGATATAGGCGATGAATATATTATACTTCTTACTCTTATTTCCTTTTCATTGAAAATATCCGACACAATAAATATCATTGAAGCCATTAATACCGGGGAAATCATGCTTATAAAAAAAGCATAAGTCCACTGGGAGAAAGGCGCGGTACCCAGATATCCGTTTATTACCAATCTTGTCAATGAATCATAGGTAGTGGCTGCAATCAGCAAAAGAACATACAGATATTTTTTAGACCCGACTATTCTTTTAATTTCATATTTCATTAATCCGACGTTATTCAACCTCAATCGCCTCCTTGGTGAGATTCATTTCTTTAAGAAACTCATTATATGTCAAATTCTTCAATAAATATTTTTTATAAACTCTTTTTATTCCTTCAGAAAAGACCTTTTCTCCCTGAATTTCTTCTCCCTTTAGAAGCTCAAGAGGCATCAAATAATACAATTCGGTCTGCTTATTTTCCATTTCTAAGGACTTTATAAATTTGGGATTCAATTTGTCTCTCATATCCTTATTTTTTATATAATAATAATTCTTAAGCTCAGCCACTCTGTTTTTCCAAGGACTTAAAAAAACATTTGATGAAATCATATCTCCGAACTCTTTTTGTATATATTTATAAGAAGAATAATTTGCAAGTCCTTCCGAAGACCAAGGGCTATTTTCTATAATATTTACACCTGTGCCCCACCATTGATGAGCCATTTCGTGAGCAATAAGCTGAATGTCATCGGCATAAACGGAAACTCTTCCGAAATCATTTATTTGTTCCTTTTCATTCTCTACGGAATACATGCTTTCCTCACGATTCACACTATTTTCTGAAAAAGTTATGACATTTTCGGAAGAATGGCCTCCTCTTTTATATATGGAAACTTCGGCAATTTTCAGCGGATACTTTTTTGAATAATATTCTCCTATGTTTTCAATATAATATTTCATCATATTTTTTATATGTTCTTCTATCTTCATGTTTTTCACGTATTCTTCGTGTTTTGGAGCATAATAAAATTCGACGGTCATATTTTCTACATTAATTTCAGTCTTTTTATATTTTCCCGCAAATGCTCCTATATCCGCAGTATGGGAACTATATTCAAATATCCATTTATTTTTATCCCCTTTTGATTCTACACTTACAAGCTTTCCTGGCGTAACTACGGTTAAATCCTTCGGAACCGATAGATATCCGGAAATATCTATTAAATCGCCCTTTTGGACTATAGGCCTGAATATCCAATTTGAAACTTCAAGAAGATATATGCTGTCTTTTGAAATATAACCCGGCATTGATCTTCCTACCCCATCTCTGTCACATTTTACTTTCCCCTTATATGAAAATTCTATTTTTATTTTTTCCTCAGAAGGTATGGGTATTTCGATGATGTTCTCATTCTTAACTCTTTTGTACTTCGTTTTTTCTCCGTTAACTCTTAAAAAATTTATTTTAAGCCCATCATTTATATAAAACTTCATTGTCTCCGAACCTTTATTTATGAAATCATATAAAACGTGAGCATTCATCTCTCCTCTTTTGGTATTGAAGTCTACTTCAGGATAAACACCTTTTAAATATACATTTTCATTGGAATGTACTTCAACGTTATTTGCCGGCTCTGAAGTATAGGGCTCTTTAGCATAGGCAAAGCTGCTTCCCAATAAACTAAATATGGTTAAAATCAATAGTCCCTTGTTTTTTATATTTATCAGAAAGGATTTCCATATTTTGCTTTCATATCTTCTTCTGAACAGTAACCCTATAAAAAATACGGACATGGAAATAAAAAACCATAATAGTCTATTATAAATAATTGTCTTGCTTACAGGGCCAATGCCCGTAAAATCCGAAACCACATCCATATTGGTTCCTATCCAGTTCAATAAATAATTGTTTGATGTCAAACTTTTGATAAAAAGCAATCCGAAAGTTATAATGCTCATGTCCAAACTTTCTGTTAACAAATATAATCCCGATATTATTAAAACGGAAAACAAAATAGTTAAGAAAAATATGAGCCCGTAGCTAAATAAATAGTAATAGATATCAATGGGTATGCCATATTTAACCTTCTGTACAATCATAACCATTGCCATTCCCATTATAGTCGTCAAAACAGCATAAAATACTATGGAGATAATCCTGATTTTTACTATACTTAAATAGTTTAAATTCGACTCTATGATACTTTTACTTTTATTTTTTTTATCCTTATCTAAAGTCAATGCGGTAAATAAAGCAAATAACATGGAGCAAATTTCAGCACCAAATTTTGCGGAATTAAAGGATATGGTTGATGATGTTCTTTTTAAATAAAACAGCTTAAAATCGTTTGTCATATTTAATGAATTGACTCCTATTGCCAATATTATACATGTAATTAAAATCAATATAATTATTATCTTAGATTTGAACATATATTTAATTTCATTCATTTTCAGTTTCTCCTTTCAACATGCAATATATATAAGCATCTTCTAAAGAAGGAGTTATTTTATCAAAAGATGAGGGCAGTTTTTCCGATACGATCCTGTATTTAGTCCCTTTGGGGGTAATAACCGTTGAAGTAATCTTGAATTCACCCTTTACTTCACTTTTTAATATTTTTTCTCTCTCATTTCCTTCAATTTCTATAGTTCCTACATGTTCCAAAGCCTCTTTAATCAGTTCATTGGGTTCTCCGACAAAAAATATTTTCCCTTTATTTAAAACAATAATTGAATTACATATTGATTCTACATCTTCAATAATATGAGTTGATAATATAACTATTCTGTCTTTTGAACCTTCGGAAAAGAGATTTCTAAACCTTATTCTCTCTTCCGGATCAAGACCTACAGTGGGCTCGTCCACTATAAGCAGTTCCGGATTGTTAAGTATGGCTTGGGCAATTCCTACCCTCTGTTTTTGCCCTCCCGAAAGGGTTCTTATCTTGTACTTTCTTTTTTCTTTTAAACTTGTCATGCTTATAGCTCTGTCGACAGCTTCTGATTTGTTCTTTTTTATTCCCTTCAGGGAAGCAATATAATCCAGAAACTCATCCACTTTCAATTCCTCATATAGCCCAAAATCCTGAGGCAGATATCCGAGTCTTTCTTTAAGATATCTTTCATTCTTGTTTAAAGGAATCCCGTCTATTGTGATACTGCCATTTGTAGGAAGGAGCTGGCCTACCAATATTTTCATAAGGGTACTTTTTCCCGCCCCGTTAGGTCCCACAAATCCTATCATAGCCGGAGAATCTATACTTAAATTAATGTTCTCCAGTGCTTTTATGCTTTTATATCTTTTACTGATGTTTTCCAATTTTATATTCATTATCATCCCTCCACTATATATTCGAAGGAATGGTAGAAAAGTTACAGAGATAGATATAGGAAAATTTAAATTTTTTTATTTATATGTTTATTTATATGAGTTGTTTAGATTTGTTTTTTATATCATCATTTATGATAATATTTATTATGAGTATTAATTATAAAATAAAGAACAAGTTTTTTGTTAGAACTCGTTCTTTATTTTATATAATGTTAATTTAAAATTTATTTATACATTCTTCCTAAATTGTCCGCCGCAATTATAGCGGAGTATACATCTTCGGCTTCTACTTTGAACGGCATATTATGCATGGTATCTCCTTCGGCGCAGGAAACTTCCGCTACCTTCATAATATCCTCTTCTCTTAAATCATGAATTCCCATATCTCCTAATGTTATAGGGAGGCCTACTTGTATACAGAAATTTATAACTTCCTCAATTTCTTCTGATGGGCTATTTTCTAATATTAGCTGAACTATAGTTCCAAATGCGACTTTTTCTCCATGATAAAGATGGTGACATTCGCTAATAACGGTAAATCCATTGTGTACTGCATGGGCCGCAGCTAACCCACAGCTTTCAAATCCTATGCCGCTTAAGTAAGTATTTGCTTCTACGATATTTTCCACTGCCCTGGTAACAACTTTCTTTTCTACCGCAAGTTTTGCTTTTAGTCCATCTCTCATTAAAGTTTTATAACATAATTCAGCAATAGCAAAAGCGGCCTGAGTTGCTTTTCCTCCTGCCATCGTATTTGCATCAGCTCTTACGCAAGCTCTTGCCTCAAAATATGTTGCCAATGCATCTCCCATTCCCGCAACAAGTAATCTTACGGGAGCCTTTGAAATTATAGACGTATCCACCAACACAACTTCCGGATTCTTCGGAAGGAACAAATATTCACTAAATTCACCTTCCTCCGTATAAATTACGGATAATGCGCTACAGGGAGCATCTGTGGAAGCAATTGTCGGAATTATGACTACGGGAATATGACTATAATATCCGACTGCCTTTGCCGTATCAAATACCTTTCCTCCGCCTATTCCTATTATCACATTGCAGCTTTCCTCAATTAACACTTTTTTTATTCTTTCTATTTCATTTTTAGAACATTCGCCGTTGAAAGGTTCAAAAACTAATTTGGAATCCTTATTTTTAAAACTATTCTCTATTATATTTTTTGTTCGTTTTATTCCGTTTTCGCTGGCCAAAATCAGGAATTTGTTGCCCAACGAATGAACATGTTCATATAAATTGTACAATTCATTTCTGCCTTGAACATATTTGCTTGGAGAAATAATTATATTTGTCATATTTAACACTCTCCTTTATATCTACCTATATATACAATACCCGAATTTTTTTATTTTATATATTAAAAATTTAATATACAAAATAAAAAAGTCTACAGTTAAACAATGGCACATTAGTAGGCCTTTTTTGAAACCTATTTAATGGAAAATTTATAATTTACAAAAAGCAGGTTTGCATAATTATATTATGCAAACCTGCTTTTATCTTTTTATATTAAATCTAATTCTCAATTACATCTTTAATTCTATTTGTTCCCTTTTCTATATTTTCTAAAGAAGTCGCATAAGAAAGCCTTATGTAATCATCTTCTCCAAAAGCTGCTCCCGGTATTACCGCTACCTTTCCTTCCTCAAGAAGAAGTTGTGCAAAATCAAGGGAACTTCTAATTTCCTTTCCTTTTATTGTCTTTCCCTTTAACTTTTTATAATTAACCATTACATAAAAAGCACCCTTTGGCATTTTACAGCTCAAGCCTTCAATGGAATTTACCTTTTTCACCATATGGTTTCTTCTTTCTTCAAACTGTTTTCTCATATTTTCAACACTATCCTGATTTCCGTTTAATCCCTCTACACTGGCATATTGAGCTATGGAACACGGATGGGATGTAATATGGCTTTGGATACTTCCCATAACCTTTGCTACCTTTTCATCTGCTGCGACATATCCTATTCTCCATCCTGTCATGGCATAAGCCTTTGACATACCGTTTACAACCATGGTCAATCTTTTAATATCATCACCTAATGAAGCTATGCTTGTATGTTTCTCTCCTCCATATATGAGCTTCTCATAGATTTCATCCGAAATAACGAAAATATTATTTTTTACTGCCCATTCTGCTATAGCCTTTAAATCGGAAGAATTATATATAATACCTGTAGGATTATTCGGACTGTTAAGTATTATAGCTTTTGTCTTTTTGGTTAAAACCGCGTCCAAATCCTCCACTTTGCATTTAAAACCATTTTCTTCTTTTGTTTGAACATATACCGGAACCCCTCCTGCAATTTGTACAAGCTGGGGATAACTTACCCAATAAGGAATAGAAACAATAACTTCATCTCCCGGATCCAATATAGCCATAAGGGAATTGTATAAGGATTGCTTTGCCCCGTTTGAAATTACGATGTTATTTGGATTATATTTCAATCCGTTATCCCTGCTAAATTTTTTACAGATAGCTTCTTTTAATTCGATTATACCAGAGGCAGGAGTATATTTTGTTTTTCCCTCCTTAATTGCCCTTATACCTTCTTCGGAAATATTAGAAGGTGTATTGAAATCGGGTTCACCAACACCAAACTCAACAACATCTATTCCTTTTGCTTTCATCGCTTTGGCTTTAGCGGTTATCTCAAGAGTAACAGACGGAGCAATGCTTAATCCTTTTTTTGATAAATTCAGGTTCATATTATTTATACCTCCCTTTAGATTTTAATGTTATATATATCTTTTAATGTATTTTTAATTATTATCAAAGAATCTTCAAATATTGTCTTGTATTGGAGAAGAATTATTTTATAATGTTTATACCCCTCATCGGTAATGCGATATCTTCTTATAGATCTTTTATCAGGCTGATCCCAAGAACCTATTATATATCCCTTCTCTTCCATTTCCCTTAATAGAGGATATACCATTCCGGGACTTGGAATCCATTTATTTTCCATTCTTAACTTGATTTCATCAATTATCTCATTTCCATAATAACTTTTCTCTTTAAGCAGATGAAGTATATATAATTTTACAAAAGACGTCGTGCTTATCTTAGATGGAAACTGCCTATTTCTTTCACCTTTATAATTGGTCAATACTTATCCTCCTTTCACCCTTCATCAGATTATCAACAGGAACATAATACCTTCCAATTAAATATTCCCCATCTATCAAATCTCCATGAGAATCGGAACCTCCTGTTATCAAAAGATTTTTCTTCTTGGCCAAACTTAAAAAATATACAACATCTTCATGAGTATGCTTTGAATGAATCACTTCTAATCCGTCTATTCCTTCCTTTATAACATAATCTATAATTTCTTTTCTTTTTATTAATCCCGGATGAGCCAATACAGCTATTCCTTCTTCTTCATGAATTAAATCTATAGTTTCTTTAATAGACAAGCTGCATCTTTCCACATAAGCCGGGCAACCCCTGTTCAGATACAGATCAAAAGCTTCCCTCATAGAATGTACATATCCCTTTTCAATCAGCGCTCTCGCTATATGAGGCCTCCCGATTAAACCATTTTGGGTATAAATACAAACATCTTCCATATCTATCTTCAATCCTTGATTATTCAGTTTTTTTATAATCTCGGAACATCTCTCGATTCTTTTTTCTTTCAAAAAACTAACCTTTTCACTAATTTTAGGCAAAAAATATTTTGAAAAATATCCTAATATATGAACGTCTTCTCCTTCAAATACACAGCCAAATTCAATGCCGGGAATAACTTTAACTTGACTATTTTCAAATTTTCTTATCCCCGCAACAGTATCATGATCGGTAATACTTATGGCATATAAACCTTTTCGAAAAGCTATTTTAATAACTTCATCAGGAGTTAGCAATCCATCGGAATAAGTTGTATGAATATGTAAATCTGCAGTTAAAATCAAGATATCACTCCCAAATTTATAGCACTATATTTATAACCCATAGAAAAATTATTTTCTTCCTTAATTTATATTTGACCTTTTATACTATTATTATATCATTAATATAAAAAAGCTTCCAAGGTAAAATGAAATTTTTCTATAAATTATAAAAAGTCTGCCATATATGGCAGACTTTTTAAAAAATACTATCTCGGCTCAATAATTAACTTAATAGCTGTTCTTTCCTCACCGTCAATTTCAATGTCTGTAAAAGCTGGTATACATATTAAATCAATACCGCTGGGTGCAACAAAACCTCTGGCAATGGCAACTGCCTTGACAGCCTGGTTCAAAGCCCCCGCACCAATAGCTTGAATCTCGGCAGAACCTTTTTCTCTTAATACTCCCGCAAGAGCTCCTGCAACAGAATTTGGACTTGATTTTGCTGATACTTTTAATACATCCATTAAAATATCCCCCTCTACCAAAATTATTTATTATGAATTATATATTTATATATGACTATAATTCTTTATTCTACAAATATTAGTAAAATCCTCTTTTATTTAAAAATATTTTTGCTTTTGAAAATTTTCGCTCTTTTTTATAACTCATAAAAAAATCATCTTTTTTTAGTTCGAAATTGACCTTAAACGGTTTCAAAAAGGCTGCCCTTTATTTTGCATATTCTATTGCCCTTGTCTCTCTTATTACATTTACCTTTATTTGACCCGGATAGTCAAGTTCCTCTTCTACTCTTTTGACTATCTCTCTGGCAGTATGAACAATCTCATCATCATTAATTAATTCCGGTTTAACCATTATTCTTATCTCACGACCTGCTTGTATGGCATAAGATTTCTCGATTCCCTCAAAAGAATTAGCTATTTCTTCAAGTTTTTCAAGTCTTCTGATGTATGCTTCCAGCGTTTCTCTTCTTGCTCCCGGTCTTGCAGCAGATATGGCATCCGCCGCCTGAACCAACACCGCTTCAACTGTTTGTGGTTCAATATCTCCATGATGAGCAGCAATTGCATGAAGCACTTCCTTCGACTCCTTATATTTCTTAGCCAAATCCACTCCAATTGTAACATGAGGTCCTTCAACTTCATGATCTACAGCCTTACCTATATCGTGCAAAAGTCCTGCCCTTTTAGCAATTTTAACATCAGCACCCAATTCCGATGCCATCACTCCTGCTAAACGAGAAACTTCAATAGAATGCCTTAATACATTTTGCCCGTAACTTGTTCTATATTTAAGTCTACCCAATAGCTTTATAAGTTCAGGGTGTAAACCGTTTATTCCGCATTCAAAAGCAGCTTGCTCTCCCGCTTCCCTTATGATATTCTCTACTTCTTTTTTGGCTTTTTCTACCATTTCCTCTATTCTAGCCGGATGTATTCTTCCATCGATTATCAACTTTTCCAATGCAATTCTCGCAACTTCTCTTCTTATAGGATCAAATCCTGAAAGAACTACGGCTTCCGGTGTATCATCTATAATCAAATCAATTCCCGTAAGTGTTTCTAAAGTTCTAATATTTCTACCTTCTCTTCCAATGATTCTGCCCTTCATTTCATCATTTGGCAAAGGAACTACCGTCACTGTGGTCTCAGCAACATGATCGGAAGCACATTTTTGGATGGCACAGGAAATGATTTCCCTGGCTTTTTTATCAGCTTCCTCCTTTGCCTTGCTCTCAATTTCTTTAATCATTATAGCAGATTCATGAGTTATTTCTTTCTTAACATCATTGAGAAGCAATTCCTTGGCTTCTTCTGACGTCAAGCCTGATAATCTTTCCAATTCTTCAACTTGCTTTTCATAAAGCTGATTTATAAGCTCTTCTTTCTCATCTAATTCCTTTATCTTTTTAGAAACTAAATCATCCTTTTTTTCTAAACCTTCACTTTTTCTATCAAGAGATTCTTCTCTATGCATTAACCGTCTTTCTAATTTTTGAAGTTCATTTCTTCTTTCTCTGCTTTCTTTTTCAAATTCACTTCTCATCTTATGAATCTCTTCTTTTGCTTCCAATAACACTTCTTTTTTCTTTGTTTCTGCATCTTTATTTGCATCATCTAAAATTTTCTTGGCTAATTCCTCAGAATTTTTTATCTTTCCTTCACTGATTGTTCTTCTTATATAAAAACCAGCGATGATTCCAATTACGACACTTATAACTAATTTTAGAAGTTCAATAACGCTGCACCTCCCTTTCTATTTAATTTTCAAGTTCCAAAAGTACTTAATTTACAATAATTAATAAAAATATAAACCGGATAATCGCGGCTTATAGAGTCTACACTATTTACAAGTATAGCTTTACATACGATTTAATTTTATTACTTTTAAGAAAATATGTCAAGTTATTAATCAGGCGTTATCTTCCTTACAATGCTTTCTGAGCCCTTTAATTCTACTCGGTAGGCATTTGTTCCGATAGATGACAAATAATTATTATGAGTAACCATTATAATCTGCTTATTGAACATCTCCGAAGTTTTCTGCAAAAAATCCGCTACGTTGAATATATATTCTTCGCTCACATGTTTAGCAGGTTCGTCTAATATGAGGGGGCCGCATATTTGTGGTCTGTATATCTGCATAAAAGCAATTCTCAATGCTAAAGAAATAACGTCTACAACTCCTCCTCCTCTTGATAACTCCGGTTTTGTCTTTATGGTATGAGTACCATAACGGGAAATTACATAAAACTCAGCATTAGGTTTATTTCTTAATTCTACTATATCAATATTGAATTCCATGTCATTTTCAAAAACATACTGCAAACAATTAGTTACTAACGTTTCTATCTGCTTTTTAGATTGTTCCCTCGCAAATTCGGAAGTTTTCTGAAGCAATAAATTTACTTCTTCCAATAAATCGATCTTTGAATCGATTTCATTTATTTCCTTTTTCACTTTCTCCATCTGTTCCAGTATTTTTTCTTTCTTTCCGCTTTCCTTAGAATACAGTCTTTTTAAATTATCTATGTTTTTATTAAGGTCTTCTAAATTGGATATCATAATAAGTCACTCATTTCTTTTCCAATAAATCTTTTGGAAGAAGTTTATTGGCCTCATCGAATAAAGAATCTATCTCTAAGGTGAGTTTTTTAATTTCTTCATCTAAATTATTAGGATTAACTTTTAAGCTTTCAAGTTCCTTAATCAAATCTTCTTTTTGTTTATTTAACTGTTCCAGCCTTGCTTCCGCCTTATATCTCAAAGATTTTGCTTTCTCCAGATCATCCTTCAAAGTATTTAATTTTTTTTCATAATCCTGCATGCTTATACACTCCTCATAAATTATAAGTTAAAATACTATCCTAATGTATTTATATTTTAAACTTTCAATAATAAGACTTCAATTAACTATAATTTGATATTATCTTTTCAATTGTTTTTGAATCTATCTTACTTAAACAAAGGGGACAAATACCCAGTTTCAATAATAAGGATTTATATTCTTCGAGAAATAATGATATATTATCCTTTTCATCTTTGATAATCTTATTTGTATTATTTATATTGCTTAGAATATCAGTGTAACGCTTTTCTACATTAATAAAAGTATTAAATCCCTTTAATTTACCGCTTATATTCTGAACTAAAAGATCACCTTCAGAAATATTTTTAAATTTTTTTATATAATTATTTCCCTGTTCTATTCTCTTGTCCAAATCCATGAGATTTTTATATATGGTTGAAAGGTTGTTTAATCCGTGAATATTCTTTTCGATATCATCCGTCATATTACTAACAATATATATGGTCTTCAAATTTTCTATTATTAAATTACTATCAGATAAATTTTTATTAATATATCTGTATTTTTCATCTATTGATTTTAATAGCAATAACTTCTTTGTTTTATCATCGAGATTAATTAAAATATTACCCATTTCATCTATATTAGATGAATATTTCAATATATTTAAGTTTTCATTTATCTTCTCATCTATATTAATTAAATTGACCTTTTTACTGTTTACTATATTATATATTCTGATACAATTATTTAATCTGTCTGATTTTTCTTTTACTATATCAATATTTTCTAATCTGTTTATAATGCTCTTAACGTTTCCTATATTATTCGAACAATCTATGTAGTCCTTTCTGATACCAATCAATTTTTCTAATTTGGCTTGTTTCTCATTTATACTCCCTTGTATTATTTCAAATTTATCTAATATTCTTTTTAAATCGTCTAAATAATCATATTTTTTAAGATCATCGGACAGATTTTGATATTGTTCTTCGTTGTTTTTCTTTAAGCTATTTAAATTTGTCTTATCTTTCAATGTATCCTTTATCGCATCATCTACTATATGTACTCCTATTAACCGTCCTATGGCATTTGCCCTTGTATTCGTATTTTCCGATAAAAGAAATGGACCTTCCAATTGTTCGCTTATATTGATGGCATTAGATTGTTTTCCGGATAAGAAAATCTTTCTTATTTTAATCTTATCGACTATTTCTTTTGGAACTTCAAGACCAAATCCCTCGTATATAGTTTCTTTTCCAAATTCGTCATAATAATAATACAAATTTTTGCTTCTGCTCTTATATCTTTTAATAGCTGTATTGTCACTAAAATATATGATTATGCTACATTCCTTTTCTCCTTCTCTTATAAAAAAATCTCCTGAGGGTTCATTAAACAATGCCCATTGAATTCCTCTGATTATAGCACTCTTTCCTTGGTCAGAAGGACCTACTATCACATTTAAATGCTCATCAAACAGTATTTCAGTATGTTTATGAGATTGAAAATTTTCTAAAATCACCTTCTTGATATAGGTCATATCATATATCATCTCCTGAAAACTTAATCTGGGAAGAAGCAATTCGTCTTAGAGCCTCTTCTTTTACTTGGGGTTTAATTCCTTCTGTATGTGATATTTCCGAAAGTATTTTATTGATATCCAGTTTGTCAAAATTAACCGTTTCATCTATAGATTGTTTAAATTCATTCAACCTTTCGTTCTTGTACATATAGTTTTCTATTTCCTTTCTGTCAAGGATTAATTCTCCCTTTTGAGCTGTTTTTAATGGAACAAGTTTTATATCTATTTTCTTTGAAAGATCCATAATAACCACCTGAGGAATTCTTTCAATTTCTTTAACACTGTTTGTGATACGTATTAAGCTTCCCGGATTGATAAAATATTTTCCATCTATAATCTTAATTCCAAATCCCGAATGATAATGTCCGCATAAAGTAATATCCGCTTTAGTTTCCTTTATATCATCTATCAGAGTATAAGGGATCCCTTTTATAAATGGTCTGTCCAAAAGCATTCCATGAACTACATGAATGAGATATTTTATATTATCAGGCTTAGACTTTATAATGTATTTATCTCTGTTAATAGGATCGTCTAAATTATAAATATACGGCTGGCCTGTTAGTTGAACTTTTACACCATTCTTTTCAAGTATAATCTTTTCTCCGCTGTCGATAACATGAAGAATGTTAATCGCATTTAAAAGTCCAAGCATGGTTTTACCCAATGTTTCAGGATTATGGCCGTATATATCATGGTTGCCAGAGACTATATATATGGGAACTTTAATTTTATTCAATATTTCCGCAAACTTACTTACTATCGAAACCGAAACATCAGGCCTGTCGAAAAGATCTCCTCCGTGAATTACATAATCAATATTTTCTTCATTTATTATCCCGATTACCTCATTAAATTTTTTCTCCAAAGTCTCCACCAAATTATCCTTTCTATTTTGTGGAGTAGTTCCTCTTATGTGAGTATCTGTAAAATAAAGTATTTTCAACTTTTATATTTCCTCCTGCTTCAAGACCCCCTTATGAAAACAAGGAGGTCTCTAAAATACACTTTACTCTGCTTTTTCTTTATCCTTTTTCTCTTTACTTACTTTTTTCAATTCCAAAGGTTTCAATCCATTTTTTTCTCTGATTTTGTTCTCAATTTCGTCTGCAATATCTTTGTGTTCTTTAAAATAATCTTTAACATTTTCTCTTCCTTGTCCCAATCTATCTTCTCCATAGCTGTACCACGAACCGGACTTATTGATAATTTCAGATGTAACCCCCAAATCCACAATGTTTCCTTCCTTTGAAATTCCCTTGCCGTACATAATATCAAATTCAGCCTGTTTAAAAGGAGGAGCTACCTTATTTTTGACAACTTTGACCTTAACTCTGTTGCCAATAATGTCATCTCCCTGCTTAATAGAATCTATTTTCCTAACATCAAGCCTTACGGAAGCATAAAATTTAAGTGCCCTTCCTCCTGTTGTGGTTTCAGGATTTCCGTAGCTTATCCCAATCTTCTCACGAAGCTGATTTATGAATATGATTATGGCATTCGATCTGCTTATAGCACCGGCTAATTTTCTCAATGCCTGAGACATTAATCTTGCCTGCAATCCTACATGACTATCTCCCATCTCTCCTTCGATTTCAGCCTTTGGAACCAAAGCAGCTACCGAGTCCAATACGATTACATCTATAGCATTGCTCCTGACCAAAGCCTCAGCAATTTCCAAGGCCTGCTCGCCTGTATCCGGCTGTGAAACTATCAAATTATCTATATCCACTCCTAAATTTTTAGCATATACAGGATCCAATGCATGCTCTGCATCTATAAATGCTGCTATACCTCCCAGTTTTTGAGATTCCGCTATGGAATGTAGTGCAACGGTAGTCTTACCCGATGATTCAGGCCCAAATACTTCAATTATTCTTCCCTTAGGAAGTCCTCCAATCCCCAATGCGATGTCCAAACTTAAGGCTCCTGTAGGAATGGACTCGACATTCATTTTGCTGTTTTCTCCGAGCCTCATTATGGAACCCTTTCCAAATTGTTTTTCTATCTGAGTGATGGCTACTTCCAAAGCTTTTTCCTTACTGTTTTCGTTATTCTTATTCTTTGAATCTGCCATGATATGCCCAGTATTACTGGAGTCACCACCTTCCATATATTTTCGAACATTAGTTCGCTATAATAATATATTATAACATTTGATTGTATTAGTCAATTTTAATTATTTAATTTCAATAAACACTTTCTTCCCTCATCGAAAACCATTGTTGCCGTTCTGTTCTGAATACTTATTCTGTTCCCGGGAAAAGTAAATTTAACGGCATGGGAACCTTCCTTAGTTGCAACTCCTATATATACAAGACCTACGGGTTTTTCTTCACTTCCTCCGTCGGGACCTGCAATCCCCGTAGTAGATAAAGCTATATCCACATTTGATTTTTTCAACAGTCCCTCTGCCATTTCAATGGCAGTCTCTTCACTGACGGCTCCATACTTTCTTAAGGTGTCTTCCTTTACATTCAATTCTTCAACCTTAGCCCTGTTGCTGTAAGTAACTATTCCTCTGTCAAATACTTGGGAAACACCGGGGATCTTCGTAAATCTGCCGGATACCAATCCTCCTGTACATGATTCACAGAAGGCAATTTTAAATCCCCTATCCTTCAAAATTTTATATAAAGCTTCCTCTATTGTTTCATCATCATAAGAATATATATATTTGCCGATTCTTTTCTCTACCTTTTCTACCATATCATTTATTAAATCATCGGAATTCTCCTTATTCTCTTCCTTAGCCGTAATTTTAACATCTACCTGCCCTTCTTTTACATATGTTGCAATAGTAGGATTAGTTTGAGAATCAATAAAATCTTTTATCATCAACTCAAGAGTTGATTCACTAATGCCGATAGTCTTTAATGTTTTGGATTTTATAATATAGTTCTCCTTAATCAATGGGGATAAATACTTATTAAACATTGTCTTCATCTCATTGGGAGGCCCGGGAAGAATGGCTATCTTTTTGTCGTTCCAATTTACTAAAACTCCTGGAGCCGTTCCTATATCATTTTTCAGCACTATGGAATTTTCAGGTATGTAAGCCTGTTTAATGTTGTTCTCACTCATTTCTCTATGGAGTTTATTAAAATATCTCTTAATTTCATTTAATACTTCTTCATTTAAATTTAATTTTAGATTTAACGTTTCGCATACTACTTCCTTTGTCAAATCATCCTGGGTTGGTCCCAGACCTCCCGTCAATATAATAAGTTGAGAACGCTTCAATGCTAAATTGAGTGCATCTTTCAATCTACCTCGATTATCTCCCACAACGGTATGGAAATATACCTCTTCTCCCAATTCGGCCAATCTTTGCGATAAGAATTTAGCGTTTGTATTTAAAGTACTTCCCAGAAGCAATTCAGTTCCTACATTAATAATTTCAGCTTTCATATAAACATCTCCTGTATCATTTTTTTTCGGATTTCAATACTTTTCTATTAACATAAATATAGTTTACCCCAGAAATTATCGTAAATACAACGGATATATAAAGCATTATCTTATCAAAGGGAAAATTAATCAAACTAAAAGGGTAATTATTTAAAAGCAAAGCTATTATAGCAATTAGCTGAGTTACGGTTTTCATCTTTCCCCACTTATCTGCAGCTATTGTTACTCCTTCAGATACTGCAACTGTTCTAAAGCCTGTTATAGCCAATTCTCTTGAAATGATAATAATCACAATCCACGAAGGAACCTTCCCCAGTTCTACTAACGATATAAATGCTGCTGAAACCAATATTTTATCAGCTAATGGATCCATGAATTTTCCAAATGTAGTTATCAAATTTCTGCTTCTTGCTATATGACCGTCTAAAGTATCTGTAAGTGATGCTAAAATAAAAATAGATACAGCAATATATTGACCATATTTTAAATTTGAAAATAAGAAAAAAACAAAAAACGGCACCAAACATATTCTAAAAATAGTCAATTTGTTAGGTAAATTCATGATAAACCTCTCCTATCAAATCATATTCTAAGGAATCTGTAATTCTAACATTATAAAAATCCCCGATTTGTAATTCCTCATTACTCTCGATATACAATACACCATCAATTTCAGGGCTATCCATATAAGTCCTTCCTGCATACAAATCCTCTTCCAATTGTTCTTCCACCATGGCTGGATATATATGATTCAACTTTTCTTTATTTTTTTGTGCTGATATATTTTGCTGAACTTTCATTATCATATCTCTTCTTAAATTTTTAATTCTTTCCGGTATTTGATCATCAAAATTATAAGCAGCAGTCCCTTCTTCTCTTGAATAGGTAAAAACCCCTAGTCTGTCAAATTTAACGGATTTTACATACTCAACAAGTTCATTGAAATATTCTTCTTTTTCTCCCGGAAATCCCACTATGAGAGTAGTCCTTATAATTATATCCGGTATATTTTTTCTTAAACTGTAAATCAAATTTGTTATATTCTCTTTTGAAATATTTCTGTTCATTTTTTTTAGTATATAATCATTTATGTGTTGTATAGGTATATCCACATATTTGACTACTTTTTCACATTGAGAAATAGCGGATATCAATTCTTTCGTAAAATTGTCGGGATACATATATAATATTCTTATCCATCGGATACCTTTAATCTTATTTAATTCATTCAATAATTGTGGAAGTTTATACTCTCCATAGATATCTATCCCATAATCTGTTGTATTTTGAGCAATCAAAATTAATTCCTTCGTACCGTTTTTAGATAGATTTCTGGCTTCTTCAATAATATTCTCCATCCTTCTGCTTCTATATCTACCTCTGAGCTTCGGTATTATACAGTAAGAGCAAAAATTATCGCATCCTTCTGAAATTTTCAAATAAGACGTATAACCGTCAGTAATCCTTTGGATATACTCCGCATAATCACTATCTATATTTTTAACATTACAAATCCTATTTCCCTTCATTTTTAATTCTTTTATTATCTTTGAAATGTCTTTTATATTACCAGTTCCTATTATTCCATCCACTTCAGATATCTCTTCCATAAGTTCCTTGGAATACCTCTCAGCAAGGCACCCAGCCAATATTAAATATTTACATTTCCCCATGGTCTTATATTCGGTCATTTCCCATATTGCTTTAATTGACTCTTCCTTTGCCGTCTTTATAAAACCACAGGTATTAACAATAATTATATCAGCCTTATCATATTCCTTAGTTAAAATATACCCTTCTTTTTGCAAAATACTTTTCATCAATTCCGAATCAATTTCATTCTTTGAACAACCCATAGTTACTATTGATATATAGTCCAATTTTTTCTTCCTTTCCGCTAAGAATTAATACTGTCCCTATCCATTAGAACCTTTCTTGGCTTACTTCCTTCAGATTTTCCTACAATTCCTCTTCTCTCCATTTCATCTATTAATCTTCCTGCTCTTGAATATCCTATTTTCAATTTTCTTTGAAGAAAAGATATAGATGCCTGTCCTTCATTTATTACTAAATCTATAGCATCAGGAAGTAAATCATCATCAATACCGGGGGTTTCTTCATGAGGATTGTCTATTTCTTCCGCTATGCTCTCGTCATATTCTATTTCATTCTCTTCTTTCAAGAATTGTACCACTTTTTCAACTTCTTCCTCGTTTATAAAAGCTCCTTGAATTCTCACAGGTTTTGAATATCCTGAAGGGAAAAACAGCATATCTCCTTTCCCCAGTAATTTTTCTCCGCCTCCCATATCCAATATAGTTCTTGAATCAATACTACTGGTAACGGCAAAGGATATTCTTGAAGGAATATTTGCTTTTATGGTTCCAGTTATTACATCTACAGAAGGTCTTTGAGTTGCTATAATCAAATACATACCTGCTGCCCTTGCCATTTGGGCCAATCTGCATATGTAATCTTCAATCTCTTGAGCCGCCACCATCATCAAGTCTGCCAATTCATCAATTATAATCACTATCTGACATAATTTATTTTCTGGTTCTTCCTTTTCTACTTTTGCATTATAACTGTAAATATCCCTGACATTGTTTTTAGCAAAGATCTTATACCTTCGGGTCATTTCTTCGACAGCCCAATTTAAAGCAAATTTAGCTTTTTTAGCATCCGTTACAACAGGAGTAAGTAAATGAGGAATTTTATTGTATATACTTAATTCCACCACTTTGGGATCAATTAACAATAATTTTACCTCATCGGGAGTTGCTTTGTACAATATGCTCATAATAATAGTATTTATACATACGCTTTTCCCGGAACCTGTAGCCCCTGCTATAAGAAGATGAGGCATCTTTTCAATATTGGCAACTATAGGCTTTCCTGATATATCCTTTCCCAAAGCAAAAGGAATCTTTGAAGAAATGTTATTATACTCTTCCGACTGTAATATTTCCTTTAAGTACACATTGCTTTTTTTCCTGTTGGGGACTTCTATTCCCACTGCCGCCTTTCCCGGTATGGGAGCTTCTATTCTAATATCGGAACTCGCCAAATTCAAGGCAATATCATCGGATAAATTAACTATTTTGCTTACCTTTACTCCAGGAGAAGGTTGAAGCTCATATAGGGTAATTGTAGGTCCCTTGCTTATTTGAGTTACATGAGCATCAATTCCGAAGCTTCTCATGGTTTCTTCAATCTTTCTTGCATTTCCGAATATTTCTTTTTTGTCACTATAATCCGTATTAAGATCCGAACTTTTTAAAAATTCCATGGGAGGAAATTTATAAGAAGTTTTATTTTTTTGATGGCTGTTAAAAATTTTCAGATTATCTGCAGCCTTATCTTTGTTTTCATATTTTATATTTTCCATATTATTTTTTTTATCTTCTTTTTCTTCCTCATTTTGGGTATAATCCAATATCTTTATTCCTTCTTTTTTTTCATCTTCCTCCATTGTTTTTGGTCCAACGGAATTATATGTAGGTCTCTTATTTCTATGACTAAAAAATTTTGCTGTTTTAATCTTAGATATTTTAATTTCGGATATAAGCATAATATTTATGACTATAACAAAAGACAATATTATATAAGAACCTATAGAACCAAAGAGCTTAAAAAATATATAACCCAAAAAAGCTCCCAATACGCCTCCGCCTAAACCTGATTCTCCATACCGAAAAGCTAATTGAATTCTTTTCACAAATGCCATATTGCCCATTTTGCTTATATCAATAATTGTCAATACACATAAAAATATTACTATACTATAAAAAGCCTTTCTATCCTCATCTATATCCAATTTATTTGCCATAAAAAATATCCCTATAGCTATAAGTATTAACGGAAATATAAAACCTCCAAAACCCATTAACTGAAGATAAATATTCTTTAAAAACTCTCCCACAATTCCTGTTTTATCACTAAATAAACTGAAAATCGATAATATTCCCAGAAGTATTAGTACAATACCTATAATTTCTTTATCTAATTCTATTTTTCCTTTTTTTTTCTTCTTCAACGGGACCACCTCAAAAATAAATTCTATAAATAATATGAAAATCCTTCTTTTAGTAAAATAAGTTGAAAATTAATGTTTGTCTATGTAATTATAACACAAATTATAAAGTTGTACTATTAATTAAGTCCTTCTTTTATTAAAGTTCTTAATTTGGAAAGAGCTTTGTCAAATCCCCCTACTTCATTTATAATCCCGTAATCTACTGCCTCTTGACCAACTAAAATAGTTCCTATGTCATTGGCGATTTCGTCAGTAGCATACATAAGTTTCTTCAGCTCCCCCTTTTTAATACTTGATGTTCTCACTATAAAATCTATTATTCTTTGCTGCATCTTCTCAAAATATCTAAATGTTTGAGGCACACCTATTACCAATCCTGAAGTTCTTATAGGATGTATAGTCATTGTAGCAGTAGGAACTATAAACGAATAATCTGTGGCTGTAGCCAAAGGGACTCCGATACTGTGTCCTCCTCCGAGTACCAATGAAACTTTTGGTTTATTTATGCTGTTAATCATTTCCGCCAGCGCAAGTCCTGCCTCCACATCTCCCCCTACAGTATTAAGTATTACAAACAGACCTTTTATATCCGGATTCTCCATAACTGAAATCAGTAAAGGAATTATATGTTCATATTTCGTTGTTTTCTTTTGAGGGGGACATATTGTGTGACCTTCTATTTCACCTATAATTATAAGAAATTGAATATCATTAGGAATTTTGCTTGAATTGGGGATGCCTAACTCTTCGATATTTTCATTGTTTTTATCATCGTTCATTATAATGATACCTCCATATTGTGCATAATAACAATATATAGTTTCTACTATTGAGATAATAATATTCTAACATTATATTCTAATATTTTTTAAACAATCAGGTATTAAATTCCCATGTGATTGAAATAAAGGAGATGCTGCAAATTAAATTTGCAGCATCTCCTTTATTCATTTTTATTTATACATTTCAAATTCTTCATGGAGTATTTTTAAGGCAGCTTCAGCATCCTTTTCATATATCAAGCACCATATTGTATTGTGAGAATCTGAAGATTGTAATATCTTAATATTGTTTTTCCAGAGAGCATTAACTATTTTTGCCATGACTCCCGGAACTCCATGCATTTTATATCCCACCGCACTGAGCTTACAGCAATTTTTTATTATATCATATTTATAATTTCCTTCCTTTAGTATGTTTGTCATAACAGGAAGATCCTTATCTTCTACTGTAAATATTTTTTCATCTATAAAAAAATTAATTAAATCTATATTTATTTTGTTTATAGTAATATCATTCATTAACCTTTCCGTTTCATTTTTTTCATCATCTGTTTTTACTTTTATTTGATTACGCCCTTTTTTGAATGTTATACCCGTAAGTATTTTGTCATTAAACTGTTTTTTTCTATTATTATAAAAATTCGTATCTGCTTTTTCAATAATCGTCCCTTCGCTATCGGTGAAGGTATTTTTTATTACCAATGAAATATTCGATTGCTGAGCAATTTCTACTGCTTTAGGATGGATGACCTTTGCCCCGTTTTCTGCCAATTGATATACCTCTGAATAGCACATGGTCTTAATTACTTTTGCATTTTCTACTATATTAGGATCTGCGGTCATAACACCGTCTACATCAGTAAATATTTCAACCTGATTGCAGTGCAAAGCTTTCCCTAACACTACTGCGGTTATATCGCTTCCTCCTCTTCCGAGAGTCGTTATTTCTCCATTGGAATTGACCCCTTGAAATCCTGCTACTATTACTATATTTCCATCCTTCAAACTATTAATAATATTTGATGGGTCCACATCCAACACTTCAGCATTGCCAAAATTATCATTTGTTTTGATTCCTGCAAGTCTTCCCGTAAGTACTTTCGCTTTATATCCCTTTTCTCTTATCATACTGGAAAGAGTAACTCCTGAGATAATCTCTCCGCAAGATAAAAGTAAATCTATCTCTCTTGGATTAAGAGCTTCTTTATTTATTAGATCTAATAAGGAGTCAGTAGAATAAGGACTTCCTTTTCTTCCCATGGCCGAAACTACGACTACAACATGATATCCTTCTTTAACCTTATCAATTATTTTTTTCAATACAATTCGTCTGCTCTCAGAAGAAGAAACAGAAGTTCCTCCAAATTTTTGAACAATTATTTTCATAAGTATACATCACCTCAAGTTAATTTTCGTTAGTTTATAGTATGGTTTTATAATAATTATGGTGATAATTTTTATAAGTCCATTTCAATTATTATCATATCATTTCCTATCTTTCTTATAGAGTTCCATGGGATCTCCATTTCAGATCTTTCCGAAAAAAATTTAAGCTGAAATTTTCTTTCCGGCACTAAAAGGGATATAATCTGACCGCTTTTTTCATTTATAAAGAAGTCTACGTCGGCCAATATTCCTAATCTCGCTCCATCGTTTAAATTAACTATTTCTTTGGAGCCAATTTCACTTAATCTCATAAAATCCCTCCTTAATTGAATTGGTTATCTATTTAAATATATGTTTTCTTTTTTGATTTATGTTATCATTTATGATGACATTTTTTATGATATTATTTTCCCGTATGACCAAAGCCTCCTGTCCCCCTATAAGTTTCATCTATCTCGTCCACTTCTTCAAATAAAATTTTCTCATATTTAATAAGAACTAATTGGGCTATTCTGTCTCCTCTTTTAATAGTATAATTTTCTTTTCCCAAATTAATTAAAAGCACTTTTATTTCTCCCCTGTAGTCGCTGTCAACAGTACCTATGCCGTTTGTTAAGGTAATCCCATGATTTAATGCCAAACCGCTTCTTGCCCTTATTTGTCCTTCATAGCCTTCAGGAATTTCTACGTATATACCTGTAGGTATCAATTTTCTCTCTAAAGGTTTTATTACTATTTCACCTTCTATATTAGCATATAGATCAACTCCCGATGAATTTTGAGTTTTATATTCGGGAATCGGAAGAGTACTTTTATTTACTATTTTTACTTTCATCAAATTCACCTCATATAAATAAAATATTTTTTAACTCGGACTCTATTTTTTCTTTTTTTGAAATTTCTCCTACATATGCTATGTCATATTTTCTAAAGTCAAAAATATTCTCCGACACTCTTTTAATATCCTCCAATGTTACTTTATCTATTTTTTTAATAACATCTTCGGAAGTTATCACTTTTTCAAAAAGTAATTGAGATTTTCCTAATTCCATCATTCTGCTTAAAGTACTTTCTAAACCTAATATGTAACTTCCCTTCAACTGTTCTTTTAACTTTAAAAGATCATCTGAGGATATTAAATTGTCTTTGATATTTTTTATTTCTTTTTTTATTATCTTCGCAAATTCCAATATATTATTTGAATTTAAACCTGCATATATTGAAAATATTCCTGTATTTCTATGGAAAAAAGGAGTCGAATAAACGGTATAAGCAAGTCCTTCCTCTTCTCTGATTTTTTGAAACAGTATAGAACTGCTGCTTCCTCCCAAGGCAGTGTTTAATATTAACAAAGGGTATGTATCATCACTCTCCCTTGACACTCCTTCCATTCCGATACAAAAATTTAATTGCTCTGTTTTCTTTACCATTCCTTTTATATCATTGAAGTTTAAAGGCTCTTGAATTAAATGAGCTTGTCCTTTTTTCTCATTAGTCATTCCGCCAAATTTTTCTTCAAGTATTTTTATTATTTCTTTTGATTTTATATTTCCTGCCACAGATATTACCATATTTTCGGGATTATAATACTTGTGATAATAATCAACTATATCCTCTCTGCTTAAAGAATTTAAGCTGTCTTCCGTTCCCAATACAGATAAAGACAAAGGTGTGTCTTTATATATGGTTTCATACAACAAATCATAGACTGCATCTTCCGGAGAATCAAGATACATATTTATTTCTTCCGATATGACCTTTTTTTCTCTTTCCATATCTTCTTCCAAAAATTTAGAATTAATCATCATATCCGATAATACGTCAATTGCTATGGATATATGACAGCTCAATACCTTGGAATAAAAACATGTATACTCTTTATCAGTAAAAGCATTTAATTGTCCTCCTATGTTATCAATAGTTTCCGATATTTCTTTTGCGGACCTTTTATCTGTTCCTTTAAAAAGCATATGCTCAATAAAATGGGATACTCCGTTTATTTCTTTTTTCTCATTTACTGATCCATTATTAATCAATATTCCTATAGATGCAGATTGCATGTAAGGCATTTCTTCCATGACAACTGTTATTCCGTCATTCAATTTGTATTTTAAATACATCAATTCATTCCTCCATTGACAATTACAATAAAAAAAGGATTTAAAAATATTATATTTTAGTTTTTTACTAATTTCAATACAAATTTATTCCAAAACATCACTGATATTTCCTATACTAAATCCCTTATCTTTAAGAGAATCAATTATTTTGGGCAACGCCTTTACCGTTCTTTCCGTAGGATGCATAAGTACGATAGAAGAATTTTCAGGCTTTTTAAGTACCCTTTCAATTATTTTTTCTTCCGAACTGTCTTCCCTCCAATCTATAGTATCAATACTCCACATAATTATATCATAATTTAATTCATTGCAGGCTTTAATAGTATTATCATTATATGACCCGGAAGGAGGGGCAAAATACATGGAAGACTCTCCTAAAATTTCATTGATAATCTCCTGACATTTTTGTATTTCTTGCTTATTTAATTCATAACTAAGTTCTCCGTAATCTCTGTGCATATATCCGTGATTTCCTATTTCATGGCCTTCATAATACATTTTTTTCAGTAAATCCGGATTTTTTTCCGCCCATTTTCCCGTGACAAAAAATGTTATCTTTATATTATTTTCCTTAAAGATGTTTAACATATCCGGTATATATTCACCTCCCCAATCCACATTACAGGTAAATGCAATAATATTCTCCTGAGTTTTTCCTTTATAATAAATATCCCTGTTGAATGTTTCTTTTACCTTATAAAAATTATAAAGTAAAAGAAAAGAAATTAAAACAATTACAGCAATGAGAAAAATATAAATAATTCTCTTCTTAATAATAAATACTTTCACGTTCAACACCTCCATATATTAATATATTTATATTCCGAAGGTTGAACAAATATATATTAAAAAAATAAAAAAACATGAACCACTTCTCGGTTCATGCCATTTTATTTTTTATCGTTCGATTTTTCGCTTTCTTTATCTTCCGGAGGAAGAGCCGCTTTTCTCGATAAATTAATTCTCCCTTGACTGTCTATTTCCATGACTTTTACAAGTATTTCATCACCAACGGACAGTACATCTTCTACCTTGTTTATCCTTTCTCTTGCTATATTCGATATATGAACCAATCCTTCCTTCCCGTTAAGTATCTCTACAAAAGCTCCGAAATTTACTATTCTTGTAACCTTCCCCAGATATATTTCTCCAACTTCTACATCCTTTATTATTTTTTCAATTAAATTAACTGCTTTCTTCCCATTTTCTATATTTTCAGCAGCAATTACAACTTTCCCGCTTTCGTCTATATCTATTTTTACTCCTGTTTCATCAATTATCTTATTTATCACCTTTCCCCCCGGACCAATAATATCCCTTATCTTATCCGGATTTACATTCATAGAAAATATTCTGGGAGCATAAGGAGATAATTCTTTCCTCGGAGAACTTATTGCTTCTCTCATCTTATTGAGTATAAATAATCTTCCTATTCTTGCTCTCTCCAGTGCCTCTTTAAGAATATTCCTGCCTATTCCTGCTATCTTTATATCCATTTGAATAGCCGTAATTCCTTTCTCGGTTCCTGCTACTTTAAAATCCATATCCCCAAGAAAATCTTCCATTCCTTGGATATCCGTCAATATAACTACTTTATCTTCTGACTTCATCAACCCCATTGCTACTCCTGCTACAGGAGCTTTAATGGGAACCCCGGCATCCAATAGTGATAATGTGCTTCCACACACACTTGCCTGAGATGTAGAACCATTGGAACTTAATACTTCGGAAACAAGTCTGATGGTATAAGGAAAATTCTCTTCTGAAGGTATTACCGGCTCTAATGCCCTTTCCGCCAATGCGCCGTGGCCTATTTCTCTCCTTCCGGGCCCTCTCATCACTCTTGTCTCTCCTGTACTATAAGGAGGAAAATTATAGTGATGCATATATCGTTTTGATTCTTCTTTTCCGAGACCGTCGATTATCTGAACATCCTCAGAAGCTCCAAGGGTTGTTATAGTAAGAACCTGAGTTTGGCCTCTCGTAAATAATCCTGAACCATGAGTTCTCGGAAGCATTCCTACTTCACATGTAATAGGCCTTATTTCATCAACTTTTCTGTTGTCCGGTCTGATACCATCGTTTAAAATCATGCTCCTTACTTCTTCTTTTATAATATCATACAAGGAACCGTCTATATCCTCTTCATTTTCAGGATATTTTTCTAAAAAATATTCCATCACTTCTTCTTTACATTTATCGATATTTTCATCTCTTCCTTGCTTATCTACTGTGTGAATTGCTTCTCTAAGTTTGTCTGTTGCATATTCCTTTACTTCCCTTTCAATTAACTCATCAGGCTTGAATACTTCATATTCTTGCTTTTCCTTTCCAACTTCTTTTTGAATTGATTCAATGAAATTACAGATTTCTTTGATATATTCATGAGCAAAAAGAATTCCTTCCAGCATCAAATTTTCGGGCACCTCATTGGCTCCCGCTTCTACCATCATAACTGCATCTTTGGTACCTGATACAATTAAACTGAGATCTGACTTTTCTCTTTCAGCACTTGTAGGATTCAATATAAATTTTCCGTCAATTAATCCTACAGCTACTGAACCAGTAGGTCCTTGAAAAGGTATATCTGAAATGCTTAACGCTACGGAAGACCCTATCATAGCAACAATATCAGGACTGCAATCCTGATCAACACTTAACACCGTAGCAATCACCTGAACATCATTTCTATATCCCTTAGGAAAAAGTGGTCTTATAGGTCTATCGATAAGCCTCGAAGTAAGTATTGCCTTTTCACTCGGTTTACCTTCTCTTTTGATAAATCCTCCGGGTATTTTCCCTACTGAATACAACTTTTCTTCATAGTCTACACTTAATGGGAAAAAATCTACACCTTCCCTTGGTTCTTTTGAAGAACATGCCGTCACCAGCAAAACCGTATCACCGTAGCGAATCAAGCATGATCCGTTAGCTTGCTCTGCAACTTTACCAATGTTCACTGTTAGTTTCCTTTTATCAAGCTCATATTCAAAAGTTCTTTCCATATTCTACCTCCTTTATTATATATTTAATAATATTATAACCCTTATATAATTATATAAGTCAAATTTTAATAATAAACTAATAGAGCGGGAGAACTCCCGCTCCAATTTAGCCTCTTATGCCCAACTTTGCAATAAGACTACGATATCTTTCAATATCTGTCTTTTGAAGATAATTAAGTAATCCCCTTCTCTGTCCAACCATTTTCAACAATCCTCTTCTTGAGTGATGGTCTTTCTTGTGCAATTTCAAATGCTCATTTAAAGAATTAATTCTATTTGTAAGAATTGCAATTTGAACTTCCGGTGATCCGGTATCCAAATCATGTAATTTATACTCATCAATAATTTGTTTTTTCTCTTCCTTACTCATCGACATCTAAATCCACCTCCTCTTATACATAAATTTCGCCTTTAACTAAGTAAAACGTCGAGGATACGATTTACATAGTCAAAGGTATTTTAAGATCAAGATAATTTTAACATATACTTATATAAAAGTAAATACGGTTAATCGCTTTTGATCATATTTACATCCTTATGCATTTGAATAATCAGTTCTTCTTTAGTAGAGAATTTTTTTTCTTCCCTTAAATATCTCAAAAAATTCACGGTAATTTCCTTTCCGTATATATTCTCATTAAAATTTAATATATATGTTTCAATTGTAATATTGTTATTATTAAAAGTGGGATTGTTGCCGATATTAGTTAGGCTTTTATATTCCTTGTCTCCTACAATCGTCGATGTCTCATAAACTCCGCTCTTAGGAACAACAAAGTTAATTTTTCTCTCTATGTTGGCTGTAGGAAATCCTAAAGCACTGCCTCTTCTCTTACCATAAATAACTTTTCCTACCATAGAAAATGACCTTCCTAAAAAGGAATTTGCTTTTGAAATATTTCCTTCTCTTATTAAATCCTTTATAAGGGTACTGCTTACAATCAGCCCATCTTTATAAACGGGAGGAAGTATTTTTACATCAAAATTATATTTATTTCCCAATTTAGCTAAGAGATCTCCTTTCCCTTGAGCCTTATATCCAAAACTATAATTAAATCCTACAGCTACAAGTTTTATTCTTAGCTTATCCACTAATATATTTTTAACAAAATCCTCCGGAGAAAGATGCATCATATCTTTATCAAAATTCATCATATATATAGTATCAATTCCCATATCTTCTAATAATATAAATTTTTGTTCATTGGAAGTAAGCATTTCTGAATTCTTATTATATACAACTGACTTGGTATAATTTTTAAAAATAAGAACGGAATTTTTCAATTCCCTTTTTTTCCCTTCGCCTATCATATCCTTTATCAAAATACTATGTCCTATATGTAATCCGTCAAAGTTTCCCAAGGCAATTGCATAATCAAATTCCTTATTAGCATTGTTCTTTAGATCAATAATATTCATATAATCACCTTTTACATAAAACTTTTTTCATTTTTAGCATATTAACATTGTTATGGCTCTTTATATTTCCAATTCCCAAGAACTTATCTTGACAATATACTCTATTCAATCCTTCCTTTAAATCCCCCCATAAGTCTATAGTTAAACCGTTCATCAGCTTAAAACAATCTTCATCATTTACATTAACAAAATTCCAATCCTGTAGGGCCTCATCCATTGGAATAAGAAAATCCTCAAATTTATTATTCTTAACCTTTTTTTCTAATTCTTCTATGCTCATTCCGTCTTCAATAACAAAATTTCCTACTTTTGTTCTAAGCAAGTATGACATATATCCATAAGTTCCTAATTTAGTTCCTATATCATTGCATAAAGTTCTGATGTAAGTCCCCCTTGAACACAAAACTTTAAATAATACTTTGTTTTCATGGATTTCAATAATATTCATATCATATACAGTTACATTTCTTGGGCTTCTTTCAACATTTATGCCTTCTCTCGCCAGTTCATATAATTTTTTCCCATTATGCTTAATTGCAGAATACATGGGAGGAACCTGTTCAATTTCACCTTTAAAGCCTTCAAAAGCCATTTTGATTTCTTCTTCTTCTACAATTTTATCTGAATATTTAATTACGTTTCCGTCTCCATCCTGAGTATCCGTTTCATACCCTAAAGTCAATTCCCCGATATATTCCTTTTTTGAATTAAGAATATATTCACTTAAACGCGTGGCATTTCCTACACATACGGGCAATACTCCGCCGGCATTAGGATCTAAAGTACCTGTATGCCCTACTTTTTTGATATTTAAAATTTTCTTTATCATCCTTATCACGTCGTAAGAAGTAATGCCCTTAGGTTTAAATACGTTTATAATCCCATCCATCTATTTTTCCTCTATGCTTTTATATATTTCATTTAAAATCATACTTTTTGATCTTTCTAAAGAATCATATATTGTACATCCCGCTGCTCTCTTATGGCCGCCTCCGTTAAACAAAAGACATATTTTCGATACGTCTGCATATTCTTTAGATCTCATACTCACTTTAATTTCATCTTCCTTTATTTCTTTCATAATTACCGCTACTTCTACTCCTTCGGTATCTCTTAAAAAAGAAACTATTCCCTCCGAATCTTCCATTTTGGCATTGGATTTTTTCAGCATTTCCTGAGTAATAGATACAATACCGATCTTTCCTTCTTGGAAAAATTCCAATTTATTCAATGCTGCAATAAATAATTTGGTTTTTTCAAGACTTCTACTCTGGTATAAATTAACGACCACCTTATTCATGTTCATTCCTGTATTCAAAAGTTCCGCAGCTATTAAATGAGTTTTTGATGAAGTACTATCGTACATAAAACTGCCTGTATCTGAGCTGATAGCAGTATAAATGCAAGTAGCTATATCCTCATCAATATCAATTTTCATTCTTTTCAAAAGCAAATACACTAATTCTCCTGTAGAACTAACCTTTGAATCAATAATATTTATATTTCCGAATTTTGTATTGGTCTTATGATGATCTATATTTATAATATTATTTGCACAAAGAGCAAAATCTTTGGCTACTCCAAGCCTTTCCATATCTCCTGAATCCAACGCGATAAACAAATCAACATTTTTATCAAAAGGTTGATCAGTTATGGAATCTACGGAGGGTAGAAATTTAAAATCCCCAGGTATATTATCCACTTTTATTATATTTACATTTTTGCCTATTTTTTTCAGCGATAATTTCATAGATAATAAAGAACCTATGTTATCTCCATCCGGGTCTACGTGAGAAGCCATATATATGTTATTAGAATTCTTTATAATCTCTATTGCCTCATCCATAAGGGAATTCAATTCATCATTCATTTTTATTTCCTTTCTTAAAATTATCTTCCTTAGTAACCGTATCTATTAAATGAGACATATATAATCCTCTTTCAATAGATTCGTCTAAATAAAATATGGGTTCCGGAACATATCTAAGATCTATCTGTTCTCCTATTTCCTTTCTGATAAATCCCTTAGCATTTCTTAATCCCTCAATAGTATTTTCTTTTTCTTCCTTGTTTCCATAAACACTGATGTATATTTTAGCATATCTTAAATCCCTCGTCACTTCCACATGAGTTATACTTGTCATCTTATTTATTCTGGGATCCTTCAAATGATTTATCAACAAATCTGAAACCACTCTTTTTACCTCTTCGGAAATTCTATTAACTCTTTTATCCTTCATAATAGGATGCACCCCTTATTCTTTACGTATTTCTTTTAAGATATATGATTCAACTATATCTCCCTCTTTAATATCATTAAAATTCTCCAATCCAAGACCACCTTCATAGCCGAATGAAATTTCCTTTACATCATCTTTAAATCTCTTAAGAGATGATACATCTCCTTCAAATATTACTACGTCATTTCTTATAAGTCGTACTTTGCAATTTCTCGTGATCTTTCCTTGAAGAACATAAATACCTGCAATATTTCCTACCCCTGATACTTTAAATACAGCTCTTATTTCTGATCTTCCAATTACTTCCTCTTTTATAGTGGGTTCCAACATACCATTTATAGCGGATTTAATATCTTCAATAGCATCATATATAACCCTGTAAGTTCTCAAATCCACTTTTTCTCTCTTGGCCAAATCAATTGCCGAAAGAGTGGGCCTTACATTAAATCCTATTAAAATGGCATTGGAAGCCGATGCAAGCATAACATCACTATCTGTAATTCCTCCAACTCCGTCATGAATTACATTAAGCCTTACCTCATCAACACTTAATTTTGTTAAAGACTGTTTAACCGCTTCTATAGATCCCTTCACATCAGCCTTTATTACTACATTTAATTCTTTTACTTCGCCCATTTGGATCTTCTCAAAAAGATCATCCAACGAAACCTTCTGGTTAGCATTAAGCTGTATTTCTCTAAATTTATCCTTTTTCTTTTCTGAATACAATCTTGCTTTCTTTTCATCATCTACTACATATAAATGTTCTCCTGCCTCAGGTACCTCAGATAACCCCAATATAACTACGGGAATAGATGGAGTAGCTTTTTTCACCCTTTTACCTACATCGTCAAACATAGCGCGAACTCTCCCATAAGCAGAACCAGCCACTACTACATCTCCTACTTTCAAAGTACCCTTCTGAACTAATACGGTAGCTAAAGGTCCCTTTCCCTTATCCAGTTCTCCCTCAATTATGGCTCCAACGGCTTTTCTGTCGGGATTTGCTTTAAGTTCCTGCATTTCAGCTACAAGAAGTATCATCTCCAAAAGATCGTTTATTCCTTTCTTCTTCAAAGCCGAAACAGGGACACATATTGTATCTCCTCCCCAATCTTCGGGAACCAATCCTTGTTCTACTAATTCCTGCTTAATTCTTTCTATGTTTGCGGAAGGCTTATCAATCTTATTTATTGCTACAATAATAGGAATACCCGCCGCCTTGGCATGATTTATTGCTTCAATCGTCTGAGGCATAATCCCATCATCCGCCGCTACTACTAAAACAGCAATATCAGTAATCTGAGCACCTCTTGCTCTCATGGCCGTAAAAGCTTCATGTCCGGGAGTATCCAAAAATACAATCTTCTTTTTATTAATAGTAACTGTGGAAGCTCCTATATGTTGGGTAATTCCTCCTGCCTCCTGTTTTGTCACATGAGTTTTTCTTATAACATCCAGTAAAGAAGTCTTGCCATGATCTACATGACCCATTACCGTAACGACCGGTGGTCTCCACTGAAGATCTTCGGGAGAATCTTCAAAATCCAATCTTTCTTCGTCCATTTTTTCTTCTGATTCTTTCATACTCTCTACATTAAATCCAAATTCCTTTCCTACGATTACAGCCGAGTTAATATCAATAGGTTGGTTTAAGTTAGCCATTACTCCCAATCCTATTAGTTTAGTAATTACTTGGCTAGGAGAAACTTCCATTTTCTCTGCAAAATCCTTTATTATTATATTATCATAAATTTGTATGGTTTTTTCTTCTTTAGCTTCTTTAACTTCTTTAACTTCCTTCTCTTCAGCTTCCTCTTTTTTTACTTTTTTTGATTCTTTTATTTCTTTTTCCTTATTTTTAATTTTATCATTTTTATGAACTTCAGGAGAATCTTCAAAAATTTTATCTTTAACTTTGTTGTCACTTTCCTCTTCTATAATTTCCTTGATTAACTCTGCCTCTTCCTCGTCTATTGTACTCATGTGACTATTTGCGGGAATTTTTAACTCTAAGATCTTATCCATAAGATCTTTAGTTGGTATATTGAGTTCTTTTGCCAATTCATAAATTCTAATCTTTGTCATATATACACCCCCAATGTAAATTTACAAGTGATTTTCACTCTTCTTCCTTATTGGTCTGGGCTAAGTTAAAAAGTTCTTGAAATATTTCTTCCGGCACTTCTTTTTCCAAAGATTTTGAAAGCTTTTTACTTTTACCTGCCAATTCAATACATTCCGTTTTTCTGCAGACATATGCTCCTCTTCCATTAACTTTTCCTGTCATATCGATTTCAATTTCATCATTTGTATTCCTAACTACTCTTATAAGCTCTTTTTTCGGCTTACTTTCACCACAACTTACGCACCTTCTCAGGGGAATTTTTCTTTTTTTCAAGTTAACTACCCTCCTATTCTTTTTTCCTTTCCTCATACTGTTTCTCACTCTTTATGTCTATCTTCCAATTAGTCAATTTAGCCGCAAGTCTCGCATTTTGTCCTTCCTTCCCTATAGCTAAAGAAAGCTGATAGTCGGGCACTATTACTAATGCAGATTTTTCTTTTTCATTTACTTCCACTTTCAAAACTTTTGAAGGGCTTAAACTGTTTGAAATAAATTCTCCAACATTTTTACTCCATATAATTATATCTATTTTTTCTCCGTTTAACTCATTTACTATAGCTTTTACCCTGCTTCCCTTAAAACCTACGCAAGCTCCCACAGGATCCACATCGGGATCCTTAGAAAAAACAGCTATCTTAGTCCTTGATCCTGCTTCACGGGAAATTCCATAAATATCAACTATTCCATCATGTATTTCCGGAACTTCCAGTTCAAACAATCTCCTTACAAGACCCGGATGAGATCTGGAAAGTATTATTTGAGGGCCTTTAGTGGTTTTTTTAACCTCAAGGATATATAACTTTAATCGATCTCCCTGATTATAAGTCTCTCCCTCTATCTGCTCCGAAGGTGGAAGAACCCCTTCCGTCTTTCCAAGATCAACGTATATAATATTTTTACTTATCCTTTGAATCAGCCCCGTTACTATTTCATTCTCCCTGCCGGCAAATTCATTAAATACTACTTCTCTTTCCGCTTCTTTAATTTTTTGCATTACTACCTGTTTTGCTGTTTGTGCGGCTATTCTGCCAAAATTTTTCGGCGTAACTTCTATCATAATAATATCGCCGATTTGATACTTATCATCAATTCTTTTGGCTTCATCCAAACTTATATCTAAAAAAGAATCCTCAACTACTTCTTTAACTGTCTTTTTAGCAAAAACTTTGACAGTTCCCATCTCTCTGTCTATATTAACTTCAACATTCTGAGATGAACCAAAATTCTTTTTGTATCCTGAAACGAGAGCTGCTTCAAGCGCATCAAATATTACATCCTTTGAAATGCCTTTTTCCTTTTCAATTTCTTCAAGTGCCTCTATGAATTCGGCATTCATTTAACTTAACCTCCTTAAAATTTTATTGCCAGCTTTATTTTTGATATATTATTTCTTGGTATTTCCATTTCACCTATATCATTATCTGTAATTTTTATGATATCTTCATTAAAACTTACTAATTCCCCAGACAACTTTTTCTTTCCCTGCAAGGCCTTATATAAACTCACATCAACATCTTTACCGAGACTTCTCTCTAAATCCCTTTCTCTCTTTAAAGGTCTGTCCAGTCCTGGAGATGAAACCTCAAGATAATAACTTACATCAATGGGATCAACTTCATCAAGTTTTTTGCCTATATACTCACTCACCTTCTGACAATCATCAACAGTAATACCGCTGGACTTATCTATATAAATTCTCAAAAAATAATTTGAATTCTCCTTTACAAATTCTATATCTACAAGTTCTATGTTATTTTCGCGTAAAACCGGATTTGAAATTTCCTCCACCATCTTTATTATGGATTTTTTATTCAAAGTATCACCTCCATTTCTCTATCCGCCTTTTAAAATAAATCAAAGAGTGGGTTTTCCCACTCTTTAAATATACTTCCTCTTGTTGTCAATAATATTATAACATATTTATAACAAAAATCAAACACTAAATAGGCTGATTTGATTACTTTCAGGAAGTCCATTTAAACACCCGTGGTTTTCTAATGCTTCAACTACAGTAACACTTGCTTTGGTCCTGTTTATCAAATCCTCCTTTGATATAAATTCTCTCTTTTCTCTTTCGGATACGATATTTCTTGCAACGGTCTCTCCCACTCCTTGAAGAGATTTTAAAGGAGGAATTATTCCTTCTTTTCCAATTATAAACTTATCACTGTCGGATTTATAAAGGTCCACCTTCTCAAAAGAAAGACCTCTCAAATACATTTCCAGCACTACTTCCAAAACAGTTAAAAGATTTTTTTCCTTCGCGGTTCTTTCGGTTCCGTTATCTTCCAGCTCTTTTATCTTTGACTTCACAAAACTTTTTCCTTTAAGTACCAATTCCGCATCAAAATCGGCCGATTTAGTTGTAAAATAGGTAGCATAAAAGGCTTGAGGGTAATGGACTTTAAAATACGCAATCCTGAAGGACATCATAACATATGCTACGGCATGAGCCCTGGGGAACATATACTTAATCTTGTTGCAGGAATTTATATACCACTCCGGAACATTATTTTCCCTCATATAATCTTCGTCCTCTTCCGTCAGTCCCCTGCCATGTCTTACTCTTTCCATTATCTTAAAAGCTCTTTTATTATCAAGTCCCATATTGATTAAATAAAGCATTATATCGTCTCTCGTACATATAACATTCTTCAATGTAGCCGTTTTATTCTTGATAAGTTCCTGAGCGTTATTAAGCCACACATCGGTTCCATGAGCAAGGCCGGATATTCTTACCAGTTCATCAAAAGTTGTAGGCTTTGTATCGACAAGCATCTGCCTTACAAACTTTGTTCCGAATTCAGGTATTCCCAAAGTACCCACTTCCGTATTAATATCCTTTCCGGATATCCCAAGAGGATCTGCAGAAACAAAGATCTCCATTGTTTTCTCATCATCAAGAGGAATTTTTCTTGAATCAACGCCTGTGATATCTTCCAGCATTCGTATTATACTCGGAACATCATGCCCAAGAATATCAAGTTTTAATATCCTTCCGCTTATGGAATGATAATCAAAATGAGTGGTTATAACTCCTGATTTTTTATCGTTGGCTGGGTATTGCACAGGAGTAAAATCAAGGATATCTTTGTATTTAGGTACAATCATTACTCCTCCCGGGTGCTGCCCCGAAGTACGCTTAATTCCGGTACATCCCTTTACCAGCCTTTCTATCTCTGCGGGATGAACGGAAATATCTTTTTCCGTAAAATATTTTTTTACAAATCCATAGGCTGTCTTTTCGGCAATAGTTCCTATTGTACCGGCTCTGTACACATACCCCTTTCCAAAGAGCTCTTCCGTATATTTATGAGCCACAGGCTGATACTCTCCGGCAAAATTCAAGTCAATATCCGGCTCTTTATCTCCTTCAAAACCGAGAAAAACTTCAAAAGGTATGTTATATCCTTCCTTTATTAGTTTTTTACCGCATTTGGGGCAGTCTTTATCCTCCATATCAATTCCTGAACTTACGGAATTATCTAATACAAATTCACTGTATTTACAATTTTCGCAAATATAATGGGGCGGCAAAGGATTCACCTCTGTTATACCACTCATAGTAGCAACAAAGGAAGAACCCACAGATCCTCTTGAACCTACCAGATATCCGTCACTTAGGGATTTGGAGACTAATTTCTGAGCAATTATATACATGACAGCATAGCCATTTTTAATAATTGAATTCAGTTCCCTTTCAAGTCTCTTCTTAACAATATCCGGCAGAGGATCTCCATATATCTTCTTTGCCCTTTTGTGAGTAATTTCCGTCAACTCCTTATCCGAATTCTCGATTACGGGAGGAAAAGTTCCGTCGGGAATAGGAAGAAATTCTTCAATTTTATCTGCTATGAAATTTGTATTTTTTATTACTACTTCTTCAGCCTTCTTTTCTCCCAGATAACTAAATTCTTCAAGCATTTCATCCGTAGTCTTAAAATAAAGAGGAGGCTGATCTTCCGCATCATGAAACCCTTGACCGTACATGAGTATTCTTCTGTATATTTCATCTTTCGGATCCAAGAAATGCACATCTCCTGTAGCAACCACAGTTTTATCGAATTTTTCTCCCAATTCAACAATTTTTCTGTTTATGTTTTTAAGTTCTTCCTCGTCTTTTACTATTCCTTCTCTTACCAGATGCATATTATTGCCTATAGGCTGTATCTCCAAATAATCATAAAATTTAACTATTTCATCAATATCTTTATCATCTTTATTCCTAATTATTCCTCTGTATAATTCTCCTGCTTCGCAAGCACTTCCAATTAAAAGTCCTTCTCTGTAGTTTTCTATCAATGACTTGGGAATTCGGGGCTTTCTGTAAAAATAATTCAAATGTGATTCAGTAACTAACCTGTATAAATTTTTAACCCCCACAAGATTTTTGGCAAATATAATAATATGATAAGTATCTTCCTTAGTAAGGTTTTTATTATTTGAAAGTTTTTTGTTTATTTCGCTGATATTTTGAATTCCTTTTTTTTTCAGAATATCAAGGCAGATTAAAAATATGTCTGCAGTAGCTTTTGCATCATCGACTGCTCTGTGGTGGTTTTCCAAGGAAACATTTAAATGCTTGGCAACAGTGTTCAATTTATGATTTCTTAAAGTCGGAAACAGGGATCTGCACAGCTCCAACGTATCTATAACAGGATTTTTAAGATCAATTCCCAATAACTTAAGATTTTCTCTGATAAATCCCACATCAAAAGACGCATTATGAGCAACAAGGTTGGCTCCTTCTATAAAAGAATAAAAATCAGGAAGTATCTCACTTATTTTAGGCTTATCTTTAACCAGCTCATCTGTAATTCCGGTAAGATCGACTATCTTTTCCGGTATAGGTATTTCCGGGTTTATCAATTGATTATACCTTTCGAGAATTTCTCCATTCTTTATTTTTACCGCTCCTATTTCCGTTATTTTATCATTATTGGGAGACAATCCGGTAGTTTCTATATCAAATACCACATAGGTATCACTAATTTCAGTATTTTGAGGATTTGACAGTATACTGCTCTTGTCATTTACCATATATCCTTCTAATCCATAAAGAATTTTTATATTGTATTTTTTCCCGGCTTCCATTCCTTCAGGAAATCCCTGGACAACTCCATGATCCGTTATGGCTATTGCCTTATGTCCCCATTGGGAAGCCCTCTCCACCAAAGAAGAAAAACTATTGATGCCATCCATTGAGCTCATCTGAGTATGAAGATGAAGTTCCACCCTTTTTTCATCGGCACTGTCCATTCTTTTAGGTTTTTCCATAATACTAAAGTTTTTCATCATTAAAACCAATTGTTTGGAATATGTATCAAATATTATATCCCCTTCTATCTTTCCATATGTTCCTTCTTTAATATAAAGATCCATCTCCTCTTCTTTTTTGGAAGTAACAAATGATTTCACGGTAATGGAATTAGTATAATCCGTAATATTAAAAATATATAACTTTTTTCCTCCCTTGATTTCTCTTTTCCCTACATTAAATATTTCTCCCTTTACGACGGCATGAGATATATTGGAATTTATTTCAGAAATATCGATAGGTTCTTCCTCAATCTTTTTGCCAAGCGTATAGGAAGAAGATTTTCTTTTCTCCTTGGTTTTAATGTTTGAAACTTTACTTTGATTTTCTATCATAGCTTTAGATAAAATTTTTTCTTCATTTAATGTTCCCTTTAAAAATTCTTCTTTACTATCAATACCATCATTTTTATTTATCAATTTAAATTGGGCCTTTTTATTAACCTCATCATGAATTTTTAAATCTATATCACGGATTATTCCGTTCTTTTCCAAAGTATCATATACAATACGATTGTTTATTTCAATATAAAATGTATCCTCCGAAAAATGCCAATTCAAATATTCCTTCCAAGGGTTATTGACCGGCGTTTCCTTATTTATTAAATACATAATATTATTAAAATATTTATTTATATTATCCTTTTCATCGAAATTTTCAATTTCATATTTAATATTGATCTTCACACTAAACTCATTAAATCTCTCTTTTAATTTTTCTTTCAAATCATCTATATCTTTGTCATCAATTATATTAAAAGATTTAAGATCAACCGATAACAATTTTTCATCTAAGTTGATCTTAACTTTGTTTATAATAATATCTTCCGTAAAATTTAAATCCATATGATTATCATTTATAAGTTTATTTAAAGATACGCCTTTACTCATCAGTTACTCCTATCCCTCCCTCTAATCTGGGAATGATTACATCTTTTCTATTTCTTTCATAAATTCATTTACCAATTCTTCTTCTTTTACCTTTTTGATTATCTCCCCCTTTTTAAATATAAGGCCGCTTCCTTTTCCACCGGCAATTCCGATATCCGCTTCCCTTGCTTCCCCCGGTCCGTTTACGGCACATCCCATTACAGCAATTTTAATATGCTTTTTTATATTCTTCGTTCTTCTTTCAACCTCATTTGCAATTTGTATCAAATCAATTTGGGTTCTCCCACAAGTGGGGCAAGATATAATCTCCAAAGAATCATTAGACAACCCTAAGGAGTTCAATATTTCTTTTCCGACTTTCACCTCTTCAACAGGATCCCCAGTTAAAGAAACTCTTATAGTATCCCCCAAGCCCATGAGCAGTAAAGCACCTATCCCTACAGCAGACTTGATGGTTCCTCTCCATGGAGTACCCGCCTCGGTTATTCCTATATGGAAAGGATAATCAACATACTCGGCCATTTTCATGTAAGATTTTACCGTAAGAGCTATATCACTGGCCTTTAAAGATATTTTCATATTATTAAAGTTCATATCTTCCAGTATCCTTACATGTTCCAATGCACTATAAACTATGGAATATTCATTCACTCCGTTATATTTTTCCAGATATTCTTTTTTAACAGAACCGGAATTCACTCCTATTCTTATAGGAATATTTCTTTCCTTACATGCCTTAACAACTTCTCTGACCCGTTCACTGGAACCAATATTCCCCGGATTAATTCTTAAGCCGTCAGCCCCGTTTTCCACAGAACCGATTGCCAATTTGTAATCAAAATGGACATCTGCAACGAGGGGTATATTAATCCTCTTCTTTATCTCCTTAATAGCATTGCATGAATCTAAGTCCGGAACCGCCACCCTTACAATATCACAGCCGGCCTCTTCCAATTGGTGAATCTGATTAACTGTCTTTTCAACATCATTGGTTTTCGTATTGGTCATTGACTGAACCGTTATTGGGGATCCTCCTCCTATAGGAACTTTCCCCAGAAATATTTTTCTTGTTTTTCTTCTTTTCATTTAAAATCACCTCCCAATTAAATTAAATCTGGAGATATCCGAATAGGTAACAAATATCATCAAAAGTATCAATGCCACAAAACCAATGAAATGGATAAATCCTTCCTTTTCAGGATTTATAGGTTTACCTCTGAAAAATTCAATTATTAGAAACAATATTCTGCTCCCGTCAAGGGCAGGTATGGGCAAGAGATTAAAAAATCCTAAATTCACGCTGATAAAGCCCATGATATATAACACATTGGCAAATCCATATTTCGCGGCTTCTCCAATAGTATATATTATTCCTACAGGCCCTGAAACATCTTTTGAAGTTAATTGCTTATTATATATCATTGAAGGAATTTTAAACATTAATTTTAATATAGAGCCGGTAGTTTCAAATCCGCTTTTAGCAGAATAAGAAATGCTTTTTTCATAGGCCGGATAAATTCCTATAATCATTCTTCCGTCTTCCACCTTTGGCTTTAAATAATAATCGGATTTTTGAGAATTCCTTAATATGGATATCTTTACTTCCTGGCCTTCTTCGGTACTGTTTATCCCTTCTGATATGGAGTCCCAACTATTGATCGCCTTATCATTTATGGCAACAATTTTATCTCCGCTCTTTAACCCTGCCTCATAGGCCGGAGAATTTTCAATTGTTTTATCTATAACGTTAGTAGGTCTTCCCACTATATAAGCAACTACTGCAAAGACGATTATTGCCAAAACAAAGTTCATAATGGCTCCTGCAGCCACTACAGCTATTCTCGAACCAACAGGCTTATTATTAAAACTTCTGGGATCTGAAGAATTTTCATCCTCTCCCTCCATTTTTACATATCCTCCTATAGGAAGAGCACGAATAGAATAATCCGTTTCACCTTTTTTCTTATGAAATATTCTGGGACCCATGCCCACGGAAAATTCATTAACTTTAATTCCCACTAATTTTGCAACGATAAAATGTCCAAATTCGTGAAGAACGATAACCATCAGAAAAACAAAAATAACAGCTAAAGCTGTATTCAATTATAACACCACCTATCTTTTACTTTAATATATATGATACATAATAGTATACTATCGGTGCAACAAAAATTATACTATCAAATCTATCTAAAACTCCACCATGTCCCGGTATAATATATCCGTAATCTTTAATATTTACTGTCCTTTTAATTCTGGATGCGGCTAAATCTCCAAATTGAGCTCCTATGGAACCCAACACAGACAATATTATCATCTTCCACAAGGGAGCAATATTAAAATAAATCGAAAAAGCCAATACCAAAAAAATACTTGCCAATATTCCCCCTATAGAACCCTCCAGAGTTTTATGAGGACTTAATTCAGGGCATAGTTTTCTTTTCCCCATAAGGTTACCGAAAATATAAGCAAAAGTATCTGTTCCCCAGGCAATTATAAATACAAGCCAAATATATATGCTCTTATCCAAATATACAATATGAAACATAAAAAAAGGAACATACATAACACTAAACAAAGTTATTGAAACATTATAAACAGAAATCTTCTTGTTTAATACAATAATTATAAGAAGCATCAGCATCATAAGATTGATCATAAGATTAAAAGGCAAAACATTATTATTTATACTATTGATAAATAATCCACAAGTGAACAAAATCGCCAGCCATATATTAGGAACCATTTTGTTATCTTTAATATTCCCAAATGCTTTGTTTAATTCATATATTCCGATAAGGGAAACAAAAAATATAGACAAATCTAACATTATTCCACCTTTTGAAACAATAAACATGACTATTATAACTCCTATTATTCCGCTTATGGTTCTGATGGCAAAATCTTTCACTTAAATTCCCCCATATCTTCTGTCTCTTTTTTGATAATCCAGGATTGCTTCATAAAAATTTTTTTCCGTAAAATCGGGCCAGTATATATTGGAAAACCAAAATTCAGTATAAGCTATTTGATAAAGCATAAAATTACTTATTCTAAGTTCTCCGCTTGACCTTATCAATAGATCAGGATCAGGCTGACCCTTAGTATATAAATAATCGGAAAACATCTCACTGTTTATTTCATCAATACTAATTTTACCCAAATTTATGTCATTTAAAAGACCTTTGATTCCATATATTATTTCATCTCTTCCACCATAATTTAAGGCAATGTTCAATACCATTTTACTATTATCCTTAGTTTTTTCAACTGTTTTTTTTATCTCAGAAACAACGACTTTGGGAAGCCCCTCTATATCACCTATGGGATTAAATTTTATATGGTTTTTACACATTTTATCCAGCTCACTTCTGAGATATTTTATTAGAATCTTCATCAAATTATCCACTTCGTCTTTAGGTCTTTTCCAATTTTCTGTAGAAAATGCATACAAAGTAAGATATTCAATTCCTATATTAGTAGCTGCCTCAACGATCTCCTTTACTCTCTCCATTGCTTCTTGATGGCCAAAAGTCCTTGGCATATTTCTTTTTTTAGCCCATCTTCCATTTCCATCCATTATTATGCATATATGCTGCGGCAGCCTATTTTTATCAATTAAGTTTTTAATTCTGTTCGCTTCATTCGTTTTATTTTCCAACATTACAACCTCCAGTTAATAAAAGCCCCTTCTTTAGAAGAAGGGGAAAATTATACTTCCATGAGATCATTTTCCTTTTTCAAGGTTAATTTATCAATCTCCTCCACATATTTATCCGTTATCTTCTGAGTTTCTTCCTCAGCTTCCTTTCTTTCGTCTTCACTTATCTCTTTATTCTTTTCCATCTTTTTTAATTTTTCATTGCTGTCTCGTCGAGTATTTCTTACAGCAACTTTAGCATTTTCGGCAGCTTTTTTTACCATTTTTACCAAGCTCTTTCTTCGTTCTTCCGTCAATTGAGGTATAACAAGTCTAATAATCTTGCCGTCATTGGAAGGATTTAATCCGAGATCCGACTTTAATATTGACTTTTCAATTAACGAAATTGTCTTAGGATCCCAAGGCTGTATAACTAAAAGTCTCGGTTCCGGCGCAGATATTCCCGCAACCTGAACTAAAGGTGTAACGGCTCCATAATATTCAATAGTAATTTTATCCAAAATAGATGGATTTGCTCTTCCTGCTCTTATCCCTGCAAGTTCTTCTTTGTACACACTTATTGTCTTTTTCATCCTCTCTTCTGTTTCCTTATGAATGTCCAGATACATAGCTATTCCTCCTTTACTTGAGTTCCAATTTTTTTACCAAGAACAACATTTATAATATTGTCCGGTTCATCAATACCAAATACAATTAAAGGTATTTGATTATCCATACATAGAGATGTAGCTGTTGAATCCATGACCTTTAATCCCATATTTAAAACATCTATGTACTTTAACTGTTCGAATTTTTTGGCTTCTGAATTCATCTTAGGATCAGAATCGTAAACTCCATCGACTCCTTTTTTGGCCAACAATATCACATCAGCTTCAATTTCAGCAGCTCTTAATGCAGCAGTAGTATCCGTAGAAAAATAAGGATTTCCCGTTCCCGCGGCAAATATAACTACTCTTCCCTTTTCCAAATGTCTTATTGCCCTTCTTCTGATATACGGTTCCGCAACCTCTCTCATTTCAATCGCACTTTGAACCCTTGTTATAACTCCGGCTTTTTCTAAGGAATCCTGTAATGCCAAAGCATTAATAACAGTTCCAAGCATCCCCATATAATCAGAAGTAGCTCTATCCATTCCCTTAGCACTACGTCCTCTCCAAAAATTTCCTCCTCCTACTACTATAGCTATCTCAGTCTCCATAAGTTGCAGCTTTTTTATCTGTTCCGATATTTTTTCGATAGTATCTTCATCTATTCCTACTCCTTTATCTCCAGCTAAAGCTTCCCCACTTAACTTCAATACAATCCTCTTATATTTTGGCTGACTCATGCTAATCCTCCTCAAATGTTTAATTCTATATAAACTCAATAATTCCTTCTTGTTTTTTCGAGATTTTACTTAAATGGAGAACAAATATTTGTTCTCCATTTAAGTAAAATTTACATTTTAACTTGTTTTGCAACTTCTTCAGCAAAATTTTCTTCTCGTTTTTCCAATCCTTCTCCGACTTCGTATCTTACAAATCTTCTTATCTTTATATTTTCTCCTATCTTAGAAATCTTTTCATTAAGTAAATCTTTTACTCTAATATCGGTATCTCTGATAAAAGGCTGCTCTAACAAACATACCTCTTCATAAAATTTTTCCAATCTTCCTTCAACAATTTTATTGGCAACATGTTCTGGTTTTCCCTCGTTCTTTACCTGTTCAGTAAGAATTTCTCTTTCTTTGTCCACTTCGTTTTCCGGAACATCTTCTTTAGAAACATATTTAGGACTGGAAGCAGCGATTTGCATTGCCATATCTCTGACAAATTGCTTAAAATCACTACTTTTAGCAGCAAAATCCGTTTCTGTATTTATTTCAATTAAAACACCTATTCTTCCATTGTGTATGTATGCATCTACTAAACCTTCAGCAGTTACCCTTCCCGCTTTTTTTGCCGCTTTGGATAATCCTCTTTCTCTCAGAAGATCAACAGCTTTTTCAACATCCCCATCGGTTTCCTCCAATGCTCTTTTACAATCCATCATTCCAACGCCTGTTTTTTCTCTCAATTCTTTAACAAGTGATGCAGATATACTCATCGTATCCCTCCTTCTATTGTCAAAAAACGGTAAGAGTGAAATAAGAAAATATCTTCTCTCCCCCTTACCCTCTTATTTATTCCTCAGAAATTTCCATCTGTTCTCCCTGTTTTCCTTCCAATACTGCATTTGCAACAGTTTCAGTTAATAACTTAACTGCCCTTATAGCATCGTCATTCCCCGGAATTACATAATCTATTTCATCCGGATCACAGTTTGTATCAACAATGCCAACAACAGGTATTCCTAATATTTTAGCTTCTTTAACCGCTATTCTTTCCTTTCTTGGATCGACTACAAAGATAGCATCAGGAATTTTATTCATATTCTTAATTCCGCCTAAGAACTTTTCCAGTCTGTCTCTTTCATGTTTTAATTTAATTACTTCTTTCTTGGGCAGAAGATCAAAAGTTCCGTCTTCCTCCATAGTATTTAACTCTTGTAATCTGTCAATTCTTTTTCTGATGGTATTATAGTTAGTTAACATTCCGCCTAACCATCTCTGATTAACATAGTGCATACCACATCTCTTGGCTTCCGACTCTATTGCTTCCTGAGCTTGCTTTTTAGTTCCTACAAACAATATCTCTCCACCATTTTCGGATACTTCTTTTACAAAATCATAAGCTTCCTCTACTTTTTTCACCGTTTTCTGAAGATCAATGATATATATACCATTTCTTTCAGTAAATATATACTCTGCCATCTTAGGGTTCCATCTTCTGGTTTGATGTCCAAAGTGTACCCCTGCTTCCAATAAACTTTTCATCGTAATAACTGACATTTAAATTCACCTCCATGTTTTATTCCTCCATTCATCTCATCTTCTTAAAGTACCATCAAAGGCACGTCTTTAAAAATCCACGAATGTGTGTAATCACTATAGTAGTATAGCATATATCATTGCTATAATCAACATATTTTTATTTTTTTATACATTCCTTTTCTTCACACTACATTAAGATATTAATTTTCTTTTATCCTTATTTTTTAAACCATATCTTTCTATCCCGCTTTCTAAAATAGTGCTTATGAACTCTGATGAAGTCATTCCCGCAGCCTTTGCGGAATATCCCATATATCCATGATGAACTTTCATATCGCCGTACTCATCTTTTTTCGAATCCATAGTAAGTCCAGCAAAGGTATTAAGCTCCAAAAAGTATGGTATACCGTTTTTCCCTATAATCATATCAATTCTGGAATAATCCTTTGCATTTAATACCTTGTATATTTTTAAAGCCGTATTCTTAATACGCCTCTCCTCTTCTTTTGAAAAATCAGCAGGACAATATATTATTTCTTTATCATACATTTTATGTTCAAATGTATTGGTCTTAACAGAATTGTACCCTATTTCTACAATAGGTAGCACTATGGATTTTTTATACCCTATGATGCCAACGGTTATCTCTCTTCCTTCTATAAATTCCTCTATTAATGCTCTCTGCCCAATATTTTCGGTAATCTTTTTCACTACTCTTGGTAATTCTTCTTTCCTGTATATTATATTATCCTCACCAATACCGGCACTTCCCCTTCCTGCAATAGGTTTAGCAAAAAGAGGATAATTTAAATTTATTTCCGGTATCCTATTTGCATCATCGGCTATGACAAACTTAGGGGTTGGAAGTTTATTATAAATCACAATTTCCTTTCTTTGAGCCTTGTTTAATGGTACAAGGTCAATTCCCGACCCAACATAAGGAATACCGAAGGTTTCTAAAAACGCAATTTCCTTTGTACTGGATGCGTTAAATATAATATCAATATTTTCTTTTTTAATATCATCAAAAGTTTCTCTGGGGTCTTTTTTCCATTGTAAGAGGCAAGCATCATAACCGGCAGTTTTCAAAGCTGAATAATGATGGTAGGCCTCTTCATAAGCATCATCATAAACCTTGTCAGAGGTAAGTCTCATTTGCTGCTCTACATTTCTGAGCTTTCTCCAAAATATACCCGCCTTCATCTATATTATCTCCTTTTCTTTGACATTATAAAACTTATCGCCGATTATGTTATATCACATTCTGCATCCATTCTCAAGCAATTCCTCCAAATTTTATTATGTTAAAAAGCAATGATACCGTAAAAGATATTTTTAAGATTATATAAATAATACCTCCCTGAATTCAAAAAGGTATTATTAGTAGTAGTAAAAAGGTTTCATTAATATATTAATGAAACCTTTTTTGAAACCCATTTTAGGTCAAGTATAAATTAAGGTAAATATGGCTTTCCCACAGGTTATAAAAAAATTATTTCATGGACTTAATAATGCTATCAGCAAGAACTTCCATATCCGAAAGATTATCTTCGTTCATAGTTGAATTTAGAGTCAATTTTTCATCTAAAACAGTCATATCCCTAACTTCATTTTCCAGGAATTCTCTAATCAATGTTCCTGACTTACAAGCCCAAGAACCGTTCTCTATAATGGCAAAAGTACGTTTCTGCAAATTTAATGCCTTCATATCCATCAGATAACTGTGCATCATTGGATAAATTCCCAAATTATAAGTAACGGAAGCCAATACTACATGGCTGAGACGGAATGTTTCAGAAATCAAATAGGATACATTGGTATTAGAGACATCGTACATTACCAAATTAGTTAAACCCTTTTCTACCAACTTTGAGGCCAAGATGGTCGCCGCACTTTCGGTATTGCCATACATAGAAGCATATACGATCATAACTCCTTTTTCCTCCGGTTCATATCTGCTCCATTTGTCATATTTATCCAAAAAATATCCTAAATTACTGTGCCATACGGGACCGTGAAGAGGGCATATAATTTTAATATCAATTCCTGAAGCCTTTTTGAGCAGTGCCTGAACGTGAGGACCATATTTTCCTACGATATTTGTAAAATATCTTCTGGCATCATCTATCCAATCACGTTCGAAATTCACCTCATCATTAAAAAGTTTTCCGTCTAAAGCACCAAAGGAACCAAAAGCATCTGCAGAAAAAAGAACTCCGTTAGTCGTATCAAAAGTAACCATGGCTTCAGGCCAATGAACCATCGGCGCAGATACAAAAGTCACCACATGTTTCCCGAAAGATTTCGTATCCCCTTCTTTAACCTCTTCAATGCGTTCATCAATATGGAAACCAAACTGTCGCATCATCATAAAAGCTTTTTCATTACTTATAATTTTGATTTTAGGATAACGCAATAAAATCTCTTCAATACATGCAGCATGGTCAGGCTCCAAATGATTAATCACTAAATAATCCAATTGTCTGCCTTTCAAAACCGCTTCAATATTTTCTAAAAATTGACGGCAAACCGACCAGTCTACCGTATCAAAAAGAACTGTCCGTTTATCCAAAAGCACATATGAATTATAAGAAACACCTCGTGGAATAGGATGAATATTTTCAAATAATGCAAGACGATGATCATTAGCTCCTACCCAATAAAGATCATCAATTACTTTTCTAACACAATGCATACCAAATCCTCCTTTACATTAAATAAATATTTATTATTTTTAGCAATTTTATTATACTTCTATAAAATTTTTCTTTTCTTCGCCGCACTCAGGACAAATCCATTCTTCGGGAAGGGAGTCAAAAATAGTCTCCGGCTGAATATCATTATCCGGATCTCCGACAGCAGGATCGTATTCGTATCCACATCCGTTGCAGACATATCTCTTCCAAGACGGAGCGACCTTTTTCGGAACAGCCTTCTTCATTTTTTTCATGGGAGGTGCTAACCTTTTAGGTTCGCCATTATCAAGGGCGGCAGTAAGTAGCGGAACAACTTCCATCATATCTCCTACAATCCCATAATCGCAGTTTTTAAAAATAGGAGCATTTGGATCATTGTTAATAGCAACAATGGTAGTGGCATCTTTAATTCCTTTCAAATGCTGACCTGCTCCGGAAATACCACAGGCTATATATAAATTGCCGTTAAATTTTTGTCCCGACATTCCAACATAACGGTTTAGGGGAACATATTTCAGGGTTTCGGCTACAGGACGGGAAGAACCCAGAGCTGCGCCTGCTTGAACAGCAAGATCTTTCACTATGAACATATTTTTTTTATTGCCAATTCCCCTGCCTACACTTACAACTCTCTCAGCTTTGGAAATAGGAGTATCAATGTCTATCCCTACGGTAAAATCATATCCATCCGCTTTCAACGCATCTACCAAAGCAGCTACTTGTTCTTTGGCAGTACCATCTTTAAAAATCATCTTTTTGCGTGTTCCGGTTAAGGACCCTCGTTTTCCCCGTGTGGTGGCTTCATTTTTTGGCATTTTCCCGATAATGTGAGACGCAATAACTATCCGTTGAATTTCGTTGGTGCCTTCATAAATTGTACAAATTTTTGCATCACGATAAGCCCGCTCTACCTCCATGCCTTTCAAATACCCATTACCTCCAAAAATTTGAAGGGCATCATTTACAATTTCCAAACAATTGTCAGAAACATATTGCTTTGCCATGGCAGATTCCATACTATAAGACTCATGATTTTCCTTAAGGTCGGCAGCACTATATACCATAAGTCGGGATGCTCGAAGCTTTGTAGCCATATCAGCCAGTTTAAATGAAATAATCTGCTGATGACAAATAGGCATTCCAAACTGAATTCTTTCTTTGGAATACTCTAAAGCACTTTCATAAGCTCCTTGAGCAATACCTAAAGCCTGGGAGGCAATACCGATACGACCGCCATCTAAAGTAGACATTGCGATCTTAAATCCGTCTCCTTCCTTTCCTAATAAATTTTCCTTTGGAACTTTCACATTATTAAAAATCAATTCAGCAGTAGAAGACGAACGGATACCCATCTTGTCATAGTGATCTCCAAAAGTAAAACCTTCCCATCCTTTTTCCACAATAAATGCACTAATACCGTGAGTTCCTATATCCGGTATAGTAACAGCAAAAATAATATAGATATCAGCTTTATCTGCATTTGTTATAAAAATCTTTCCGCCGTTCAGTATATAATAATCACCGTCAAGAACAGCCGTGGTTTCCATTCCCCCCGGATCACTGCCGGCATTTGGTTCTGTAAGACCAAATGCCCCCAATTTTTCGCCTTTTGCCAAAGGAATCAGATATTTTTGTTTTTGTTCCTCTGTACCATAAGCAAATATGGGCCACGATCCTAAAGAAACATGAGCAGAAAGAATAACTCCGGTGCCCCCATCTATTCGAGAAATCTCCTCAACGGCAATAGCATAACTGATCATATCCAAGTCTAAACCGCCATACTCCTTAGGATATGGAACTCCCATCAAACCCATCTCTCCCATTTTTCTGACAATCTCTGTAGGAAACTCATTCTCCTTATCAAGAAGAAACGTTTGAGGTTTCAATTCAGTTTCCGCAAATTCTCGAATTTTTGTACGTAAAGATTCATGATCTTCCCTTGTCTTAAAAAACATACCATTCCCTCCTTTTATTTAAATTATATTTTATTTGTATAAAACTTATTATAAAGCATACCAAATACCTAATTTTATGGTAGCAAACCAGCATTTTAAACGGGTTTCATATACTTGATAAAAATTGTCCACTTTATATGTAAAATATATTTAATGTTCAAATCCATTTAAATAAAAAGTTAAACTTGTTCAAATAATATTTGATAAATACTATGGATACGCAATTCTCTATCAAATACCTCCTGGATTTTCAATAAATGACAATGTACATTACACTTAGAGTTGTATTTCTTTCTCCATGCACACTGAAAATTAGGTTGCATACAAGCGCTTATAAACTTATTTCCCTCAACGATTTCAGTCAAATCATATAAACTGAGCTTTTTAAGGTCTCCGGTTAATCTACAGCCCCCATCAACACCTCGGGTAATCTGTATAATTCCTGCCTTCTCCAACTTCTTTAAAATCTTATATACAAACTGCTGAGGAAGCAATTCACGTTTACATATCTCACCTGAAGTAACCCGTTTCCCGTTTGCCAATACGCGCAAAATTCTCAACGCGTAATCTGTTTCCCGTGTAATCAGCAACTAGTTCCCTCCATTCAATAAAATTTTATCTATCATAATTAATATATCATTCTGGATATATTTTGTCAAGTTTACTTTTATATCCCCACTCCAAAGATAATGCATATACGAAAAAGGGAGCCTCACATTTTTCTTCAAGACTCCCACAATAGGCATAAATACTAACTTTATCAGTCATAATTTATTATATTAAACAATTTAATAGTAAAAATTACTTTTTCAATTGGCTATTCATTTTTATAATGATTTCCACTTCTCTTATTCCTCTGTTAAGTTTTTGTGCAATCTCTTTATTATCCATTCCGATATTTTTAAGTTCAAACACCTTTTTTGATAAATCATCTTCATCTTTATGATTTATTATGAAAAAATCATCTTCCTGTGTAAGTGAGGCATTTCTTTCTTCCTTTTTGGCAACAGGATAATCGGAAATATATTTGTCTGCCTTATCAACTGAAAAATCAATTATTTTTTCTAAATCATCTATGGCTACCTCCATATGATCTTTATATTTTTCGATGTCTTTATACATATCGGTAATTTCATCAAAGAACCCTTTTTCTTTATTGGAAAAAGAATTTAAAAATATAAAAGAAATAACAATACAAAAAATTCCCAAAATCATCAATACATTATACAACACTATTTTACACCTCTTAAATCCTAATATCTATCTTACTTCCTTCTTTAACTTCTTCATTCTTTCTGTCTTTTACGATTTTATTTTCTTCTTCTTCTTTTCTCTTTTTATTTTCGTTAGTATTTTGTCTTTTACTATTTGGATCGATCCTTACCCTCTCATTTTTTTCCGGATCATTGACTCTTGTCTCATTCCTTTTAATTGTCTTTTCCTTTTGAACAAAGTTATTTTCCATCTGAACTTTAGTTCTTTCAATTTCCGATTGTTTTACTTTTGATAATTCCTGAGTTTGATGTACCAGAGGAATATAATCTACAGGCCTGACTGGCATATTATCCCCTCCTAATAAGGACCTACCCTTATTTCTCCTTCACTATTATATAATGTACAGTGCCTCAATTCATCTCTAATAAGTAAAACGGCATTTCCTATTATAACCTTTACCCCTGGATGTATTATATCTTCGACTTTAATTTTTCCTACCGACATCTCATCAATATAAGTCTTACTTTCATTATATTGCCTGTTAAGCTCTATCATCTTTTCATATAAATTTTTTTGTGTATAAACAAGTTTATCATACATTTCTTTCTTTTCATTACTTAATTTACCTCTTTTTTCCAAGGCATCAATAGTTTTATCAATCTTATCTAAGTTATTTCTAATGTCATCAAGAGTTTTCTTTACATTTTCATTTTTTAATCTAATCTGAGGATCTGTTCCTACCTCCAGTATGGTTGAAATAGCCATGGATGATCCAATAATTTTTGCATTTATTTCCCTGTTGGCTCTATACGTCCCGCCTACAATCAACCCTTTTTTCCCGATTACATTTATATTCCCCTTACTTATTACGTCGCTATGCATTATCGTCTCTGCAGTTATATCTCCTGCACAATTGATAATGCTATTTTGAATAAATCTTGTGGTTAAATTACCCTGAGCTTTAATTTCTCCTTTGCCGTATCCTTGAACTCCCGTATTCACAAATATATTTCCTTGGCTCTCTATATAAGCTCCCTCTGCAATACCCATTATTTTTATATCTCCTTCTGCCTTAAGGGTAAAACCGTTCATTACATTTTCTTTTACTGTAACGTTACCATTAAAATTAATATTTCCGGTAGAATTATCTACAGAAGAAAGATTTAAGTTCTCGAATACGGATATTTTATTGCCCATATATTTGACCTGTCCTGCTTTTAAAGCAACTGCATATAAACCGTCATCACTGATACCTACATTTTTGCCTCTTTTGAAAAACGCTTTTTTACCTTGTCTACACGGAATTATCTCTCCCGTTACTCTCATCCCGTTCTTACCATCTTCCGGCGGAATAAGTTCTGAAAGAATATCCCCCTTTTTAACATTTGTAACCATATCTAAGTTCTTGTAATCAACCGTTCCGTCTTCCAATACCTTTGGTACCATGCTTTTTTTTGAGTCAAAATAATTTTTTATATATCCATCCCTGCCATTAATAGGTTCCATCCATGAAGCTATCAAAAATTTTTCGTCATATAGTCTGTTTTTTAATATATTCCTGATCATTTTTTCGTCTATTGGAACTTTAATAACCTCTTTTATTTTCTCCAATATAAAATCATAATCTTTTTCTCTAAAACCTTCAAAATTTTTATCGGATTTTAAAGTTAGATATCCCTCTTTTTTGTCCCGGGATAGCTCTATGGAAATATTTTTTTCAGTACCCATATTAATCACCTCAAATCATTTGAATTTATTCCACTCTTAATTAAACAGTTTTTTATTTTTATTAACACCCTGCTATGTATTTGAGATATTCTTGATTCAGATAACTTCAAAATATGACCTATTTCTTTATAAGTCAATTCTTCATAATAATACAAAGAAATTATAAGTTTTTCTTTCTCAGGAAGAGCATCTATGGTATCAACCAGTATTTTTTTTATTTCATCCTTTTCATAAACCCTCTCAGGAGTATCCTTATCATCTTCTTTTACCTCAAAAAAGTATTCTCCGTTTTCATTTAAAAAGTCCTCCAAAGATACAACATTAAATGTAGTTATATCTGACAGCATATTTTCCACTTCTTTTAGTGAAATATGCAAATACTCGGATATCTGTTCGTTAGAAGGATTATATCCCAGTTTGTTCTCCAATTCAAAAATGGCTTTTTGTACATCTTTTGACTTTTTCCTCAAAGATCTCGGAATCCAGTCAAGTTTTCTTATATTATCAATAATTGCACCTTTTATTCGTATCTGAGCATAGGTTTCGAATTTTATATTTTTATGCAAATCAAACCTCTCAATACTGTCTATAAGTCCCAGCACTCCAAACCCTACCAGATCATCATATTCAATTTTACTTCCATAAAAGTTGAACATTCTTCCCGCTACAACTTTAACTAAAGGAACATATTTTTCTATCAATTCCTTTTTTGATTCCATATCATTTGTTTCTTTATATTTATACCATAATTCTTTTGTTGTCATAAGGCTACCTCCACAGGAATAAACTAAATAGTTTTAACTCCATGACCAATTGTTTTTATGAAAAGAGTTCCATCTTCCGAATTAAATTCTATCGTTCTTCCAAAATTACCTCCTGTATCCTCAGCAACAATGGGTATCATCAATTGACTCAATTTTTCTTTCGCAGATTTAATATTTCTTTCCCCGATCTTCAAGATATCATTGTTAGAATTAAATGTGAACATCTGAGACCCTCCGGCAATTTTTGCAATGCAATCTCTTTTATTAGCACCCAATTTAATCATTTCTTCAATTAAAACTTCTATTCCGGTATCCGCAAATTTTGCTTTATTTCCGTTATTTTTTATTTCGTTACTGGAAGGAAGCATAATATGTACCAATCCTGCAATCTTTCTTCTTTTATCAAATATTGCTATTCCCACACAAGATCCGAGGCCTAAGGTCGTCAATATCCCCGGTGCTTTTAAAACATTTAAATCAGACATTCCAACTTTTATTACTACACCCATTTTACAAAACTCCTAAGCCGTTTAATATTTTAGTAAAAGATTGAATTTCCGGAATTAAAAAAAGATTCCCTATAACTTCCCTCTTTCCTTCCTCAAATTTAGTTTCTACAAACAACACATGATCTCCTATATGGCCAAACTGAATTGCAGGTACGCTAAGTATCGCTCCTGCCATATCTATAGATAAAGACGGAACCGAAATTTTAATCTTTAATCCTGTTAATTCACTTAAAGAATTTACATAGGAAGAGGATATTATATTACCTATTTCCGATAATGCCGATATGTCCATTTCAGTCAAATCATCTGAATCCGTATCATGACTATAGAGCATTTCAGTTAAATTCTTAGCAGAATTTAAGTCCAGGACAAACATTATATTGCCTACTACATCTCCCTTCATTTCAAAATATATACCTACTACCGGATTTTCCTCTCCGCCCAGCAAGTTAGAAACATCTTTGAATTCCAATAGCCGGGTTTGAGGTACATCCATGTTAACCCTTTTAGATATCATATTGGCAAGAGCAGTAGCCGCATTTCCGGAACCAATATTTCCGATTTCCTTTAAAACGTCAAGAATATTGCTATTAATGTCATCTATATTTATAGACATATCTTAACACCCCATTTAAGCTTCAATTAATTTTTCCAAATCAATAATTATAATCAATCTTCCATCAACTTTTCCTATACCTTTTAAATAATTATTGGATTCCTCCTCCGATGCTAAAGGTTTATCTATAAGACTTCTTTGTATTTCTAAAACTTCCGAAGATGAATCTACAATAATTCCCAAATTTATTTCACTTTCAGAAACGATTATTATTCTTGTATTTTCATCAGTAGATTTTAATTCCAATCCTAATTTTTCTCTTAAATCAATAACAGGTATAACTTCTCCTCTTAAATTTATTACTCCTCTTACATAAGAAGGCGCATTCGGAATTCTTGTAAATTCTTGCATCTTTTCAACCGATATTACATTTTCGATATCTAATCCGTAATACTCATCTATCAATTTAAATATCACATATTTATTCAGATCAGAAGCCATTTCCTCTTCCCTCCCTAAAATAATGAATTTACGTCTAATATTAAAGAAATTTTCCCATTACCTAATATAGTTGCACCTGCGAGATATTTAACATTTGATAAATACTTTCCTAAAGGCTTTATTACAATTTCTTGCTGTCCGAAAAGGCTGTCCACTACTAATCCAGCCTGCTTGTCCCCTTTCTTTACAATAATGGAAACGAACTCATTTCTTTCTTCATCTATTTCAGTATGGATTATTTTATTCAGCCTTATTACGGGAATGGTTCTTCCTCTATATAGTATTATTTCCTGTCCTTGTATATTTCTTATCTGTTCTTTATTTATATTAATGATTTCCGATATTGAACTTAAAGGTATTGCAAACATTTCTTCTTTTACTTTTACTAGCAACGCTTGAATTATTGCCAGAGTTAAAGGTATTCTGATTATAAATTTAGTTCCTTTTCCTTCTTTTGTCTCCACTTCTATAGAGCCACCTATGGATTCTATTTTGCTCTTGACTACATCTAATCCTACCCCTCTTCCCGATACATCCGAGATTACATCTGAAGTACTGAATCCAGGTTTAAACAAAAGCTCAATTGCTTCTTCCTTACTCATCGTATCGGCATTTTTCCCATTTATCAAATCTTTTTCCACAGCTTTTTTCTTTATTTTTTCAAAATTAATTCCACTGCCATCATCTTCTACTTCTACCACTACATTATTACCGTCAGGATAAGCTTTTAATATAACCGTACCTGTTTCATTCTTTCCAAGCTTTTTCCTTTCTTCCGGATGTTCTATTCCGTGATCTATTGAATTTCTGATTAAATGAATAAGAGGATCCCCAATTTCATCAATAACAGTTCTATCAACTTCCGTTTCATCTCCGGACATCTGAAGGGAAACATTTTTTTTCAATTCCTTCGATAGGTCCCTAACCATTCTCGGAAATCTGTTAAACACTCTTTCAATAGGAACCATCCTCACTTTCATTACCGCATCGTGAAGGCTTGTAGTAATTCTTTCTAAGTATTCAATGGCTTCATTCATGCCTTCTTTATTAGAAGTTTCTCCTATTCCCTCCATTCTCGTCTTTATAATAATAAGCTCACTGACAAGATTCATAAGATTGTCCAATCTATCAATATCAACTCTTACAGTCTTTCCTACTTTGGCAGATTTGGAAACAGTGCCACCATTTTTCTCTTTCTTTTCTTTTTGAGTCACAGACTCTCTTTCCGCGGTAATATCCTTAGACTTAACTTGTTCCGTTTTTACTTCCAATTCAGTCAAATCGGCAATCTGAATATTCTCAATTTCCGATATGCCGTTCAACTCTCCTTCTATTTTTTCTTTCTCCTCTTTAGTGACTATAACTATAGAAAATTCCAAATCAAATTTTTCGTCTTCAATATCTTCTGCCGATGGATTCGAATAAATAATTTCTCCCAAGTTTTCCAATGTATTAAATACAACAAACGCTCTTGCCGATTTAAGCATACATGTACTTTTCAAACGAACATCTATCTGAAAACTGTTTAAATTTTGGGAACTGGCTTTACATAAAACATTATTTACATATTCATTAAACTCAACTTTTTCCTTCTTTGGTTTTTCATAATCTTTATTATCCTTATTGTCTTCATTGCTTTCATTTTTTTCATTATTCATTGCCTTTTTCAATTTATTGATAAGAGCACTATAATCGTCTTCCGGTTCCTTGCTTGTTTCGGATATTTGAGATATACATGAATCCAAAACGTCTGCACATTCGAAGAGTACATCCATGGTATTCTCTGATACTTGAATTTCTCCACTTCTTATTCCCTGAAGAACATCTTCCATCTGATGGGTCAAATTTGCCATACTGTTAAATCCCATTGTTCCAGCCATTCCCTTTAAGGTATGAGCTATTCTAAACAACTCATTTAATATGTCCTGGTTGTGAACATCCTTTTCAAGATCTAAAAGTATTTCATTCATATTTTGTATATGTTCTTTTGATTCTTCCACAAATGCATTTAAGTATTGACTAATGTCCAAATCCATTTATAACACCCCCACTTGATTTATAATCTCATCGGCGATTGACTCTAAAGGCAATATTTTATCAACAATTCCTATATTAATAGCTGCCCTTGGCATTCCGAAAACCACCGATGACTTTTCATCTTGTGCAATGATAAAACCTTTTTTTTCTTTTACCTTTTTTAACCCTAATGTTCCGTCAGACCCCATTCCGGTTAATATAATGCCTACTTTTTTCTTATGCTCTATATTAGCAACTGATTCCATCATAGGATCTACTGCCGGTCTTAATCCCAAAATAGGAGGACTCTGATTTAATTTAATAAATAAATCGTCTCCTCTTTTACCTACTAACAGATGATAATCTCCCGGTGCTATATAGCAATATCCTCTTTTAAGTTTTTCCCCTTCTTCTCCTTCTTTTACCAATACCTGAGACAAAGAATTAAGCCTGTCCGCAAGAGATTTCGTAAAATTAGGAGGCATATGCTGGACTATCACTATAGCAGCATTAATATTATAAGGAATCTTTGGTATTATTTCTTGCAGAGCTCTCGGTCCTCCGGTTGAGGTACCAATAGCAACTATATTATTGTAGCTACTTCCGCTAAGAATATCAAAATCAAACTTCTTTTTAACAGGTTCTGAAATATCAATTTTTTTATATAATCTTCTTCTATTGGATCTGCCGGCAATCTTTACCTTGTCTATTATTTTCTTTCTTTCTGCACTTCCTCCCAATCCAAATATATTCTTAGGTTTGGGAATAAAATCTACCGCTCCTTCCTCCAAAGCTCTTATAGTATATTCCGCACCTTCAGTAGTCAAAGAACTTATCATCAGTACAGGAATATTATATTTGGCAACAATATTTTTTAAAGTTTCAATGCCATCCATTACCGGCATTTCCATATCCAAAGTAACAACATCCGGTTTAAAAAGTACTATCTTCTCCAGCGCATCTTTTCCATTGTTTGCTACCGCTATAACTTGGGTCTCTTCATCCTCGTTTAATATATCAGAAAGAATTTTCCTCATTAGTGCAGAATCATCAACTATTAATACTTTAATCATTATATCAACCCTTTTTCTCTCATTCTTATTTCCCTTTCAAATATATATTTTATTATTGTCTCCCTATCTTTCGAAGCGATATCGCAAAAGTTTACTCCAATTTCATATTTATAATAAAATACATCTACAGGCTTTATTCTCACTACTTTTCCCATAACATTAATTGTTCTGTCATTTATATCAAAACTCATTCCTACGATATCTCCTATGCTGTGTTTAAAAGATGTTTTTAAGGCTATGCCGTTTCCGCTTATATCCTTTGACTCACAATTTTCTTCAATGATTTCTTCTTTTTCGCTTTTTCCTACAACAAACTTTTTTATTACCTTTATATTTATAGGAAATCTGTAATAATTCCTTTCTTGAGTCCTGTAAACTTTGCTTACTTGTTGAATTTTAACTATATATATCTTATTGAACTTTCTTTCTAATACTCTTCCTTCGAAACAAAATCTTCCTTTATTTTTTACTGCACAAGAAATTTTAATTATTTCATTTTTATGAACCATTATGAAAGAAGTTTTATATATAGGCCCACTGATGACATAAACATTTTTATCGATAATATCCAAAATTTGACTCGGATAGAATTTTCTTCCTCTCTTCTCTTCTCTGCTAATTTCAATTCTTTGACCTATACGAAAAAGCTTTTTTTTATCGTCCATAATCTTCAATCACCCTTTTTTAAAAGAAAGTATTTCAATTTTTCCACAAAACTTTTAGGTCGATAATCTGGTAAAACATTTATCCCTTTCGCAGTATTTAATGCTATAATATTTATTTTCTTTGATATCTGATTATAAGGATCTGATATTACAAAGGGAACTTGTTTTCTCACAGCGTTGGAAACAATATTATTCCGATCCAAGAAACCCAAGAAATTTAATTGGATATTCAGAAATCTATCGGTTGCCCTGTTAAGCTTATTAAACACTTCATAGGCATTAGTTCTGCTATCAACCATATTAATCACTACATTTAGTTGCCTTCCATACCCTTTGAGTACCAAGGTTTTTATTAAAGTATAACTATCAGTAATAGATGTAGGATCAGGTGTTGTGATAACTATAACTTCGTCGGAAGACATTATAAAGTCCGTTACCGAATTATGTATTCCCGCTCCCGTATCAATTAATATAAAATCCGAAAATCTCTCTAATTTCCCTAATTCATCAATTATCTTATTTATTGATTTATCGTCGATTAAGGTTAATTCATTTATTCCTGTACCTCCGGACAGTATCTTTATTCCCTCCGGTCCTTCATGAATTACTTCAAATATATCAAGCCCGTCTTTCAATAAATTCGAAATGGTATATTTGGTTATAGTTCCTGATACAATATCTATATTGGCTAATCCGATATCCGCATCAAAGACTACTACCTCATATCCCAATCTTTTTAAAGAAATTGCCAAGTTTATAGTAAAATTAGTTTTTCCTACTCCCCCTTTCCCACTTGTTATAGAAATAACTTTACTTTTTTTCTCTCTCTCCTTTGTAACAAAATCATCAATATTTATATTTCTATCTTTCTTTATTAAATTTCTTAATTTTTCAGCTTGATCCGGCATATTAATTCTCCTTAAACAATTGACCCGCTATTTTTTTTAAATCCGCTACTTCTATATTATCGGGAACATCTTGTCCATTTGTAATATATGAAAGAGGATTATCAAAATAATATTTTACATTTAATATATTCCCATAATTCTCCGTTTCATCTAACTTAGTAAAAATAATTTTACATTCACGAAACAAGCTATACTGTTTTAATATGGACAATAAAGTTTTTAAATCCGTTGAAACACTCAAAACAAGATATATTTCCTTATTGTCCACAGAATCAGTTAATTCTTTTGTTTCAAGTATTTGCTCCCTATCCTTATGGGTTCTCCCTGCAGTATCAACTAATACAATATTCTTGTCCTTAAACTCTTCCAATGCTTTATTCAAATCTTGGGATTTATAAACGGTTTTCAAAGGAATATTAAGTATTTCACTATATACCTTTAATTGATCCACTGCAGCAATTCTGTATGTATCGGCAGTTATTAATCCAACACTATGTTTTCCTTCAAGTATAATTTTTGAAGCTATCTTAGCCAAAGTAGTAGTTTTTCCAACACCAGTAGGTCCAACAAAAAAAATTACTTTTTGCTTTTCTTCAATCTCTATCGGTTCTACATCTCCGAGGCGCTCATATAAATAATAATTCACTATTCCATCAAGAGTTTCTTCGTCCTTATCTTCTATATTAACATTTTCATTTATACTATTCAATATTGAGGTAGCAACCAACTTGTCAACTCCATTGGATACTAAAACATCTCTGTACTTTTCAAGTCTTTCGTTTATCTCATCGCTCTTGTTCATATTATTATACATTTTTTCTACAAGGTTTTGGAGTTTTACTATTTCGGATTTTAGATTATCATTCTCATTATTATTTCTAATTGCTCTGTTATTTTGTCTTTTAAAACTATATTCTTCTTCATCTACTGCCGCCACTACTTCAACCATGCTTTTTTTAAATAATCCCAAAAAGCCACCTTTTTTAATAGTTTTGGTATTAAGTATTACTGCTTCAGGCCCCAATTCTTTTTTTAGCTTACCCATTACCTCTTGAGTATTTTCTCCTATATATCTTTTAATTTTCATTATATACTCACCATCCCTACAGATTGGACCTCAACAGAAGACTCTATCTCATTATAGGACAAGACAACCAAATCATTTGTCAACTGTTCTGTAAGCCTTTTGAAATACAACCTGACAATTGGTGCCGTTAATATTATAGGTTGTTCTCCGATGGAAGTAAGTTTTTTAACTACCTTCAATGTATTGTTTAAGATTGTTTGAGCTTTCCTGGGTTCTAACGAAAGATAAGAACCCGTATCGCTTTTATTTATGGAATTCATTATCAACTCTTCTACTTGACTGTCCAAGGTAACGACCTTCAAATGATTATTTTCCACATATCTGTTTGTTATATACCCTGAAAGTTTTTGCCTGACATACTCCGTTAATAAATCCGTATCCTTTGTAACCGTACCATAATCAGCTAAAGTTTCCAATATTGTAACCATATCCCTGATACTTATCTGTTCTCTTAAAAGATTTGAAAGGACCTTTTCTATCTCTCCAAGGGATAACACCTTCGGAACAACCTCTTCCACCACAGCAGGATATTCTTCCTTTACATTATCAATAAGGGATTTAACTTCCTGTCTTCCTATTAATTCATAAGCTCTCTGCTTAATAATTTCAGTTAAATGAGTAGCTATTACTGAAGGAGGATCTACTACTGTATATCCCAAAACTTCTGCCTTTTCTCTTTCTTTGTCGGTAATCCATTTAGCAGGAAGTCCGAAAGCAGGTTCTACCGTATCAATTCCTTCAATTTCACCTGTAGCTGCACCGGAATCCATAGCCATATAATGATCGAAATAAACTTCACCTTTGGAGACTTCCACTCCCTTGATCTTTATCACATATTCGTTTGGATTTAGTTGAATATTATCCCTCAATCTTACAATAGGAACCACCAGCCCCATTTCCATAGCAATCTGCCTTCTTATCATTACTATTCTGTCCAATAAATCTCCGCCTTGGCTTACGTCCGCCAGTGGTATTAAGCCATAACCAAATTCCAGCTCTATGCTGTCCACTTTTAATAAGGACATGACATTTTCAGGTCTTCTCAATTCCTCCGCTTCAGTCGGCCCCACGGAGACGCTCTCTTCTTTCTCTTTTCCTTTTGTTGCTTTCTTCATTAAATAGGACAATAATAAGAAAATTAAAGCGATGACTATATAAAAATGGAGTGGAGTAAATATTCCCAAAAATGCTAACACACCACCTACTATAGAAAGAAGCTGAGGATTCTTCCCAAACATCTGCTCGACTAAATCTTTTCCTAAACTGCTTTCAGAAGCAGCTCTGGTAACTATGATACCTGTTGCCGTTGAAATCAAAAGGGCAGGTATCTGGCCAACCAATCCGTTTCCTACAGTAAGAAGAACATATTTTTGCAGAGCTTCGGAAAAGCTTAAACCCATACTCATCATTCCTATTAAAAAGCCTCCCAAAACATTTACAAAGGTTATTAGAATACTTGCTATAGCATCTCCTTTTACAAATTTGCTTGCTCCATCCATAGCTCCATAAAAATCAGCATATTGCTGTACTTCTTTTCTTTTCTTCTTCGCTTCACTTTCAGTAATAAGCCCTGCATTTAAATCGGCATCTATTGCCATTTGCTTTCCGGGCATTGCATCAAGAGTGAATCTTGCAGCCACTTCGGCAACTCTTTCTGAACCTTTTGTAATTACTAAAAACTGCACAATAACAATTATAATGTATATTATGAATCCGACGACTATATTACCCTGTATAACAAAATTTCCAAAAACCTCTATTACGCTTCCGGCATTCCCTTCAGTTAAAATTCCTCTTGTTGTAGATATATTTAAAGACATTCTGTACAAAGTAGTTATTAAAAGAAGGGAAGGAAATACGGATATATCCAATATATCTTTCGTATACATAGAAAGCAGTAATATAAGCAAGCTTAACGCAAGATTCACAGTAAGCAAAATATCCAATAAAACCTTAGGAATAGGTATTATAATTATTACTACCATAGCAATGACTGCCACCGCTACAACTATATCTCCAAACTTCATATTAATCCTCCTAATACTTATCTTTTAAACTATATACATATGCCAATACTTCAGCTACCGCTTCATACAAATCGTCGGGAATTGTCTCTCCGATTTCCACATTTTCATATATAGTTCTTGCCAAAATTTTGTTCTCTACAATCGGTATATCATTTTCTTTTCCAATCTTTCTTATATTAAAAGCAATATTATCCGCTCCTTTTGCTATCAAATACGGAGCTGAATACTTTTCAGCATCATATTTCAGGGCAACAGAAAGATGGGTAGGATTTGTAATTATAACATCTGCCTTAGGAACTTCCTGCATCATTCTACTCCTGGCAAGCCTCCTCTGAGTCTCCCTTATTTTAGATTTTGTTTGGGGATTTCCTTCCGTCTGCTTATATTCCTCTTTTATTTCTTCCTTAGTCATCATCAAATTCTTTTCGTATTCTCTCCATTGATAAAAATAATCAACAAACGCAAGAGCAATTAAAACTCCCGCAATCTTCATTGCAAAATCAAGTATAATACTTGACATACTTTTGATGGCCGGAATCATCTCAAGTCCCGGAAGATTAATTATGGTGTTTAAATTATTCGATATAAAATTATAAGCCACATATCCTATGATGACTACCTTAATAATAGATTTTAACAACTCCATAATTGCTCTTTTTGAAAATAATCTCTTGAATCCTTCAATAGGATTTATCCTGCTGAGTTTAATCTTCAAAGGCTTTGTCGTAAACAAGAATCCTATCTGAGCATAATTTATTAATAATCCTGATAGAAGAGATATTAAACCTATGGGAAGAATTGCCCCCAAAAATTCAACAATAACTTTTAGAAATCCTACCTTAAAATTTGACTCCAAAAAGATATCAGTAGGATTAGATATTAAAGAAAAAACCTCTTCTAAAAATTCAAGATAATTACTGAATATTCTACCTCCAAAAATTTTAAAACCTATAAAGCATAATAATAAAATAAAGGCGGAAGTGACTTCTCTACTTTGGAGAACTTGCCCTTCTTCTCTTGTATCTCTTCTTTTCTTTGGGGTTGCCTTTTCTGTCTTTTCTCCTTCTGCAAAAAGTTGTAAATCTATAGAAAAAATTCTGCTTCTCATGTTAATAACCTTAAGAATTCATATATACTATTAAACATTTCTTCAAATACATTGTTTGATATAACCCCAAATAATGGTAATGTCACCATAACTACCACAAGACCTATAACAATCTTTAGCGGCATTCCTACAACAAATACATTCATCTGAGGCATAGTTCTTGAAAGAACCCCCATAAGAATATCAATTAATAAAATAGTAGTAATCACAGGAATGCTCAATCTAAACCCTATCGAAAAACTTTTGGACACAATATCAGCCATGAAAAAAGCAATATTTTTATCTATTGTAAATTTACCAATTGGTGCAAGCTTATAACTATCCACCAATGCCTTTATCAAAAGATGATGTCCGTTTATAGTCAAAAATATTAAAAATGACATTATATAATAAAAATTACCCATAACAGGTATTTGCGTATTAAACTGAGGATCAAGAACATTTACCATGGCAAATCCCGTTTCCATATCGATAATCTGCCCCAATACATAAAAGGTTGAAAAAAAAACATAACTTATAAACCCTATGATAAGTCCTATAGACAGTTCCTTAATTATCAAAACAACATAATTAGCCCCCTTTAAATTTAAAGAATTGATATTCAGTACATTCATAACAATAATAGAAAGCATAAAGTTAAAACCTATTTTAACAATATTTGGTACATTCTTAGAGCTAAAAAAAGGAGAGAAAATAAATATTCCTGAAAGCCTTATAAAGATTAACAAAAAAATCTCCCATTTACTAAGTACCATATTTAAAATTTCTTCCATAATTAACACCTGTCTATTGTATATAAGAATTAATATTTGTAAGCAGCCCCGAAGTAAATTCCGTCAGAACTTTCAAGATCCAAGGTCCAAATATTACAAGAGCTAAAAGTACGGCTATTATCTTAGGAACAAAAGCTAAAGTGGATTCCTGAATTTGAGTTACCGCCTGAAATATACTTATAACAAGACCTACTGCCAAACTAAAGATCAGCATTGGAGCTGATGCCGTTAAAATAGTTCTAATAGCACTTTGTGCAATTTTAATTATATCTCCTTCACTCATACCGCCACCTCCATTATTTGAATCCTAAAACCATAGCTTTAGATATTAAATTCCACCCGTCAACTAAAATAAACAATAATATTTTAAACGGAAATGAAATTATAACAGGGGGAAGCATCATCATCCCCATTGACATTAAAGTACTTGATACTATCATATCTATTACAAGAAACGGCACATATATAATAAATCCTATTTGAAAAGCAGTTTTCAATTCACTTATAATAAAAGCCGGAATCAGCACATAATTAGGTATGGCATCCAAGTTCTTAACATTAGAAATATTTTTAATGTTCATAAAAAGAGATAAGTCTTTATCCCTCGTCTGCTTGAACATAAATTCTCTTACGGGAGCCATCGCTTTTTTCAAAGCCTCTTCCTGATTTATTTCCTCCTTTAAAAAAGGCTGCAAAGCTTCGCTGTTAATTTGTTTACCAACAGGAGCCATGACAAACATCGTTAAGCACAATGCCAACCCGATTAAAACCTGACTGGGAGGAGTCTGCTGCAAACCTAAGGCATTCCTTATAAAAGAAAGTATAATTATAATCCTGGTAAAGCTTGTCATCATTATCAGTATCGATGGTGCCAAAGATAATACCGTCAATAGAAGAAGTAACTTTATAGAAGATACATAATCTTGAGGAGTACCTCCATCCTCTATTTTGATATTTTTCCCAAATAATGATACCCCAGATTGTGCATAAACTCCACTGCTAAATATCATACTTATAATAAAGATTAAAATTAACAAATTAACTGTTCTTTTTGTCATCTTTTTCATCCCTACACTCATTTGAATTAACTTCATTTGACCTTTTCATTTTTAATTTGTCTTTTATTTTTCCAAGATCTTTTAACGCCAAAATTGAATTATACTTTTTCAAGTAGTCCGTAAAATTCTTTTCATCCGATTCTTCATATATAGGAAATTCATCCTCATTAATTTTATCTATAAGTGTAAAGCCGTTATTTCCTACACCCATAATATAAATTTTGTCATTCACCTTCATGACTATCAATTTAACATTTGTTCCCAAGCTTACCGTATCAATTATTTCCATATACTTACTTTTAAAAAATGATTTAGATCTTTTCCCAACAAGCTTTGTCCCGTAAAAACATAGTACTATAACTGCGATAAAGATTAAAAGATACAAAATCATTTTAATAAATAATTTTAAAAAACTTTCTTCACCGCCATTTCCTTCTGCATAAGCAAAGGAATTAAATACTGTAATCAAAAAGATAAATATTCCTCCAAAATATTTTCCCATATTTTAGCTTAATACCTTCTTTACAGCTTCTATTACTCTATCTGCTTGGAATGGCTTAACAATAAAATCCTTTGCTCCCGCCTGTATTGCTTCAATTACCATAGCTTGTTGTCCCATTGCTGAACACATAACTATTTTAGCGTTCCCGTCAATTTTTCTTATTGCCTTCACAGCTTGAATTCCATCTACCTCAGGCATGGTGATGTCCATGATAACAAGAGAGGGCTTTAATTCATTATACTTTTCTACAGCTTTCATCCCGTTTTCCGCCTCTCCCAAAACTGTAAATCCATTTTTAGTTAAAATATCTTTTATCATCATTCTCATAAAAGATGCATCATCTACGATCAGTATTCCATCAGCCATATGTATATCCTCCTTAAATTCTTATTAAATTAATTATCCTCTTTATATGAATTTGATATATCGGTTATCCTTATCCCAAAATTATCATCTATAACCACAACTTCACCCTTAGCAATAAATTTTCCGTTTGCATAAACATCTAACGGTTCCCCTACAAGCTTATCCAATTCAACAATAGTACCTACGCCATATTCCAATATCTCTTTAATTTTTTTAGCTGTCCTTCCTAGTTCTGCGGTTATTTCAACGGGAATATCTCCTACTAAATCTATACTTTCATTGTGTAAGTTTTCCTTCTTGGGCTCAACATCAAAAGCCTCAAACTTAGGTTTTTTTACAATAACACTTTTATCTGTCTCTATATTTTTGTTTTCGTGTAAATGCTTCTCTTTTTTCTCTTCCTTTCTTTCCTCCTTTTTTACCTTTGAATCAAACATTTTATCCAAATCATCTTCTTTTTCATATTCGTAAGATAAAGAAGAGTCATCGGTTGAATTGGCAGAAACAACTTCTTCCTCCGATTCAACTTGAGAATCTTGTCCCATTAACTTTGACACTAACTCCTTTGCAAACCTTACTGGAATAAGTTGCATGATATTACTGTTTATAATATCTCCTACTGTCATCTTAAAAGATATTTTAACAATCGAATCTGCATTTTTCAATACATCTAACTCGTCTTTTGCTTTTTCAAATGTTATCTCCGTGGATTTTGGAGGCTCAATGTCTATCTTTCTTGAAAACATCTCCGAAAGAGACGTACATGCGGTCCCCATCATCTGGTTCATAGCTTCGCTTACAGCAGATAAATCCATTTCTGTCAGTTCTCTGTTTAAATCAAAAGTTTCTTTTCCTAACATTAGATCAGTTATGATTTTTACATCATCCGTCTTTAATATTAATACATTTGACCCTTCCAGTCCAGTTTTATATTTCACATCTATAGCAACAAAGGGAATTGTATACTCATCGGCAAGAATATTGATATTCTCCACGGAAACTTGGGGTATCGTAATACTTACCCTTTGTTTTAATAAAGTAGATAAAGCAGTTGCCGCCGAACCCATACTGATATTACCAATCTCTCCCAATGCGTCTCTTTCCACTTCACTGATTTCCCCATTTAAATCCGTTAAATTATCTTCCGTTGTTCCTTTTAATAATGCGTCTATCTCTTCTTGAGAAAGCATATCATTAGCCATATATATTTTCACCTTCCTCTATTATCTTATTAATTTTTATTGCCATCTTATTATTTTCAGTTCCAAGTTTACCTAAAAATTTAACAAAGGGACCTATCTTGACCTTTATATTTTCATTATTACTCTTATCAAAACCTATTACATCTCCCTCAGTTAAATTGACAATATCATTGATCTTAACTCTCGTATTTCCCAGTTCGGCTGTTATGGGAACTATCGTATCCAAGATCCTGTCTTTAATTAATTTTTCGTCTTCCTCGGAAATGTCCTTTTTGGAAGTCGAAAACCAATATTTTGTGCTAAGTTTATCCAATATAGGCTCTATGACTATATATGGAATACAAACATTTATCATTCCTTCTACCTTTCCCACTTCAATATTCAATGTTATCAAAGCAACAGTTTCGTTAGGAGGTACTATCTGAGCAAACTGAGAATTAGTTTCAATCTTTTCTAAGGACGGTTCCAAATCAATTACATTACTCCATGCTTCCTTAATAAAATCATTTAGTTTTGACATTATTACAGTTAATAACGATAATTCAATTTCCGTAAATCCTCTGGATTCATATTTTCCATCTCCATCTCCTCCCAAGAGTCTGTCAATCATTGTATATACAATATTAGTAGATATATCAATTACTATCTGGCCATCCAAAGGGTTAAAATTAATAATGGTTAAAAAAGCCGGATTGGAAATCGCATTGTTGAATTCACTGTAGGCATATTGATCCACAGTCATAATACCTATCTTAACAGGCGCTCTTAAGTAGCCGGATAGAAAAGTCTGCAATAGCCTACTAAAATTCTCATGGATTATTTCTAAAGTTCTCAATTGATCCTTTGCAATTTTCTGAGGATTTTTAAAATCATACTTTTTAACTTTTTTAGAACCCTTCTCTTCTTTCATATCCTGGACATTTGCTTCACCTGAGCTAATAGCTTGAAGTAGGGCATCTATTTCATTTTGAGACAATACTTCTGGCAATTGTGCTACCTCCCCTACTGAATAATCATTTCATCGAAATAAACATTTGTGATACTTTCGTCATCGAATATTTTTACCAAACTGTTCTTTATTTCCTTCTGAAGATTGGTCAGCCCTTCGCTTCCCTGAAGTTCTTCTTCTGTTTTATTTCTGATTATTTTGTTTATATCATCTTTTATTAAAAATTGTTTATTTTCCAATTCCGTTTTGCTGTCTTCATCGATCAATTCTATTGTCACCTTAAGGCTGAGCACTTTTTTACTGTCTTTTATATTACAATATATACTATCTAAAGATAAATAATATTTCTCAACTTTCTCCTTCTTCTTATTATTTTCAAAAAAAGTAAAGCCCCCTTTATTAAACACATATCCCGCTATTGTCCCGGCAAGTCCAAGTATAATTATAACAACAACTACCACAATTAGTATTACTTTCTTAGTACTCACTTTATCACTCCTTTACTTAGGTTCATTTTTTTGAGAAGACTCTCTGAGTATTACAATATCAACCCTTCTGTTTTTAGCTTTATTTGCTTTAGTATCATTTGGCGCTATGGGTCTGTAATAGCTGTATCCGGATGAAGATATCCTGTTTCCTTCAATATTTTCAACTTCAACTAAATATCTTAATACATTGGTCGCTCTTATTGCAGATAATTCCCAGTTAGTAGGATACTCATTAGAATGTACAATTGGATCCGAATCCGTATGGCCTTCAATTTTAATCTGCATACTTTTAAACTCAGATTTCTTAAGTATCTCCGCTAAATAATGGAGGATATTCCTTGATTTTGGTTTTATATCAGCCTTTCCCGAGTCAAAAAATACACTGTCCTTAAACCTTATAACAAGTCCTCTTTCTTCCAAATCCATCGTAATTTCATCGGAAAGTCCCTTCTCATCAGTATATTCTTCCAAAATATCCCTAATTCTTTCTAACTCATCTTCGTCCAATCCCAAATCTTCAATATTGACATTACTTCCGTTTCCCGAACTTTCACCAGGTCTAAAGGACTGAACCATAGTATCAAACTTTGCTTTATCTACATTGGAAAAAGCATATATTGCCACAAAGAAACAGAGTAAAAGTGTTATCATATCAGCATATGTATTAAGCCAGGAAGATGTATTTACATTATCCGCTTCTCTCTTCTTTCTCATATAACTCCCTCTCTTCTAAGCTGTTCTTGTTCTCTGTAATTTTTTCTCATTTGGGGAGATACAAAGGTCTTCAACTTTTCTTCTATTATCCTTGGGTTTTCTCCGGCCTGTATTGCCAACAATCCTTCTATTATCAGTTCCTTAACCAGCACCTCCTTGTTTCCTACAATTTTCAATTTATTAGCCATCGGTAAAAAAACGACATTTGCTAAAATGGACCCATAATAAGTCGTTACCAACGCTACAGACATTTGAGGTCCTACAGTACTGGGATCACTTAAGGTTCTCAACATGTTTATAAGTCCTACAAGAGTTCCTATCATACCAAAAGCAGGTGCAAAAGTTGCTGCCGACTCCAACATTCTCTGACCTTCAGCATGTCTGTCTTCAAGAAATGTAAGCTCTGTTTCCATTATATTTCTTACCAATTCAGGATCGGTACCATCTACTATCAACAGAATTCCTTTTTTAAGAAAATCATCATTAATCTTCTCTCCATATTCCTCCAAAGAAAGCAAGCCTTCTTTACGTGCAACGTTGGCAAGATTAATTATCTCTTCTATTATTTTATTAGGGCTGAAGTCCTTTTCTTTAAATGCATTTCTAATTACATTTCCCAAATTTAGAAAACTTTTAAGAGGATAGCTCATAAGAGTGGAAGCCAAAGTACCTCCTAATGTAATTATTATGGATGGAATATTTATATATGAGGCTATAACACCTCCAGATGAGTAAACTCCATATATAGTAAAAAATATTCCTGCAAGAAGTCCCACTACAGTTGCTATATCCAAAATTTATTACACCTCTTTTCCTTGCTCAATTTTATGATAATCATTAATTCTTCCTTTAAAAGCTATAATTTTTTTAATCACTTCATCAATACTTTCAGCAACCACTATTTTTTTCCCCGTAGTAAGAGTTATGACTGTATCAGGAGTTGATTCGATAAATTCAATTAAATCACAATTAACAATAAACTCTTTTCCGTTTAATCTTTTAACTTCTATCATTACATCTTCCACCTTTTTTTGCTGGGCAGCTAAATTGCCCAGCTTTTAATATTATCTTTTCATATTTACAAGTTCTTGAAGCATCTCATCGGAAGTCGTTATAATCCTTGAATTTGCTTGAAATCCTCTTTCAGTAGTAATCATCTCCGTAAACTCCATAGAAATATCTACGTTGGACATCTCCAAAGAACCTGATTTTGTCGACCCATAACCACTGGCGCCAGGTTTCCCTACCTGAGGCTCTCCGGAATTTCTTGTATCCGTAAATAAATTTCCTCCAAGTTTTTGAAGTCCCATGGAGTTATCAAATTTAGCCAAAATCAACTGCCCCAAAATCTTTTTTTCGCCGTTACTGAATTGCCCTACAACTTCCCCATTAGGGGAAATAGAAAATCCTTCTATTACTCCGGCTGTATTTCCTTCCAAAATCTTAGGCTTTGCGGAAGTATCATCGGCATACTGATGCAATTGTGAAAAGTCCACATTTATTATATTATTGTAATTTCCGCTTCCGTCCTTCTCTCCAAATCCCGTTTCGGGATTAAGTATTTCAATCTTTAAACTCGATCCTGTAGTCAATTTTCCCTCACTGCTGAAAGCTAAATCCTGGAACCCCGTATCAGCAGGAGTAATTGCTTTCCCATCTGAACCTTCCGGCTTTATGGAAAGTACTCTATACTGCCATTGACCGGAAAGATTATTTAAAGCAGCTAATGCATCCTCTTTGGTATCATAAAGAGTAGTATTATATTCCTCCGGCCAATTACCGTCAGCATCAAGAGTAAGCCCGTCTATCTTCTTTGAAATTTCAAACTCAACTTTATATCCGTTTCCCAAGCTGTCTCTGATTATAGTATCGGTTTTATATATCCCGTCATTATTTAAAACCAACTTATACTTTTTATTGCCGCTTGCATCTTGAGTCTCAACAGCCTCGTAAGGCAAATCCATCCTTGAATCCAAATTACCGTCAAACTGAACATTCCTTGTAGTTGTAGGCGCCACGGTTTCCGAACGGTTTACAACTATGGGGCGGATTTCCGACGTAATGTTCCCGTCTTCGTCGGCACCGTACCCTAATACCTTATATCCGTCGGCCGTAACCAAATTTCCTGCCCTGTCAAATGTAAAATTCCCCGCTCTTGTATAATATCTGTTTTCAAAATTAGTATCATCCGTCACCACAAAAAATCCTTCCCCGTCAATCATTACATCTGTAGGACTGTCGGTAGCCTGAGTGTTTCCCTGAGTTTGAATGGTATTTATCGAACCTATGCCAACTCCGAGCCCTACCTGCTGAGGATTCGTACCTCCCTTTCCGTCCTGAGGTGCTCCCGCTCCTCTGACAAGCTGATTTAACAGATCCTGAAAAGCCACCTGACTCTTTTTATATCCCACAGTATTTATATTGGCTATATTGTTTCCTATAACATCCATCTTCGTCTGATGTGCCCTAAGCCCTGAAACCGCGGAGTACATTGACCTCATCATAATACATTCCTCCTATTTTTTAAGAACGGACTATATCCTCTGTCGTTCAGATATAATAGCCTCCTTAATAGGTCCGGCTATATTATTACCGCTCCGTCTATATTTGTAAAAACATTATCTCTTAATCCTTCTCTGTCAACAGTTGTAATAATAGTTCTATTTTTAATACTGGCTATAAATGCCTTATCTCCCATTAGAATCAAAGCATCCTTTACTCCTTTTTTCTCGGCTTTTTCCACTGCTTTGTTAAGCTTGTCCGCTTCGTCCGTACTTAATTCTATTTTTCTTCCGTCCATTCTTTCCAAGGCATGTTTGGAAAATTTAATTTCTTCTTGATTAGCCTTAATCCTATCTAATATATGTTGGAAATTTTTATTTTCTACATTTATATTTCCCTTAGAGATATTTTGTGGAGAATTAGTTATAATCCTACTTTCCAACTGTTTAACATTTATTTCTTCCATAATAACAGCTCCTAATAAAACATGATTTTAACCTTCTGTTGAATCTTTCTGAGATTCGTCTCCTCCGTAGGCTTCCATCGCTTTTTTTATATTTATTATTTCTTTGAGTATTTCAATGTTTGCATCAATCTGATTATTATTCATATTTTCAAGAGATTCCACTATTTCATCCTTTGCGGAATTAAAATTGGTATTTAAATTATTCATCTGCTCCAAGGAAGAAAATTGTGCAAGCTGAGCCAACATGTCCTTATCTTCCATGGGATTTAAAGGATCCTGATGAGACATTTGCGTCATTAAAAGCCTTAAAAAAGCATCCTTATCCAACGAATTACTTTTTTCTGTTTGTTCGGTTTGTTCTTTTTCATCTTTGAACCAATATACCGGTTCATTGTTATTTACACCATCGACTGCCATTTTTACACCTCCTATGCCATTAAATCAAGTTTTCCGACTTCCGTATTCGATAAATTCTCAACGAACATAGAAGCATCATAATTACCAATTCCTTCTAAATTAACATTCTTCATTTTTACTTTTTTATTTCTCTTATTGCTGAAGAAATTATTTTTGCCTTCTTTTTCAAAATCACTGTTATTCCCTACATATACACTAAATGTTTTTATATCCAATCCTTGCTCTTTCAGCCCTTCTTGCAACTGGTTTATATTCATTTCCAGTAGCTCCTTGGTTCTAAAATTATCTACTACAGCTCTTGCTACGACAACTCCTTTCTCTACCTCTACTTTCAGAACCAATTCTCCCAGTATCTCGGGCTTAAGTTTTATTCTTACTTCCTGCTTGCCTTCGTTACCGTCATTTACCAAAATCTTGATTTTCTCTGCTACCTGCTCTATTATGTTTTCCTTGTTCACTTGGGGAATATCGTTTTTAAAAACATCAGATTCCTTTGAAACGGTATTATCATTTTTAATTAAGCTTAAAAATGATTCTCCCTTTGATTCTTTAATATTTGCTTCCTCTTCTGCCCCATCTTTGCTTTGATTATTTTCTTCCGACATTTCCATCTTTGATAAATTTTCCGTTTTCGGCTGCCTATCAACTTCTTGGGATACCTTTAACTGATTTTCATCCGCTTTTGTCGAATTGTTTAATACTTCTTTATCATTGTCTCCGGAAGTCTCCCCATTTTTCACATCATAATGGCCGTTAAAAACTGATTTGTTATTTACTGATTCATTGATTTTCTCAGTCGTGACATTATCCTTCACAATTTCTCCGTTTAGTGATTTTAACATTAAATCCAAATCATTCAGATCATCTTTCAAAAGAATGCCTCCATCAGTATTCTTTATTGCCTTTATGCTGTCCATCAACTCTCCGAATTTTTCTATTTTATCTTGGATAAGTTCCAAAATATTACCTTCTTCTTCCGGCTTTAAATTAACAACCATATCTTGGATATCCTCTATAATCTTCCTGCATTCCTTTAATGCATCTTTCGTGGATGAATCATCAAGTTTACTGGTATCAATATCTTCCAAAATACTGATAATATTTTGAAGAACAGAAAGAACAATGTCCTTATTTGTTAAAGTCCCATCCTCCGTTTCTTCATTATCTTCCAAAGGTTCGGCATCTTCAGTTTTAGTATCTTCCTTAATGTCATCAATGCCATTTTTCTCAATGCTTTTTTTAGGATTTACTTTTGAAATTATTTTACTCTTGGAATCATTACTTCCTTTATCTTCCATTCCATATTTGGATTTAACTTCATTCAACAGTTTCTCAAACTGTGAATTTACTCCGTGTTTTGTGTCTACTTTTCTTTTATTGGACGCCACAGCTGTTCCTATATCAAAAATTTTTAAATTTAATTCCTGCACTTTTTCACCTCCTTTCAATGTTAGTTAATTATATTTTAAGGTTTCGCCAGCATTTGAGTAAGTTCCGCAGCATTTTTCGCACTCATTGAACCCAATATTTCAGATACTGCAGACTTTTTCATCTTTCCAAGTACATCCAATACTATTGTGGAATCCGATATTTCAAATACAGGAGTTGAATCAACTTCAAACTTGGTAACTGTTTTATTATTCCCCATCATACTTTCTAAAATATTTCCTACATCTGAAGGATCCATTTTCTTATATACTTCCACCAATTCATCAATTTTTTTATTGTATTCACTGATAAATTTAATTCCTTCGCTCATTTTTTCAGCAACGTTTTGTTCTCTTCTTTGAAGTTGTTCTTCTTTCCTTACAGCCGATAAAATATCCTTCATAAAGTCTTCGTCTTCCATTCTTGACAGTATATCCGATGATTTTTTAATACTTAAATTTAAATAAATATCAGCCAGTTCTTCAATAGAATAAGTGTCTGTATTTCCTATTTCCTTTACACACACATCAACAGGTCGTAATTCATACAGCTTTGACAAATCTACATATTTATTTTTATCAGTTTCTTCTTTCAGCATCAAACTCTCAAGCTCACCTCTGCTTTTTTGATCCAATCCCGAAAGAATCTCATTTCTTATTCCTTCGTCTATATAATATAATATCTCTCCCGCTTTATCCTCATCCATATATTTAAGCATTTGAGGAAGCTTTCCTGCAAAATCTCCATCCTCTTTGCATCTTCTTTCAATTTCGTTTATAGCTAAATATGTATCCATATCTTCGAATCTTGATATTTCATCCTCTAATTGACTTTTTTCATCTTTTCGTATTTCATCATATATCGAAGAAAGGGAATTCTTTCTTAGATCCATATTTCTTACCAGCTTAAGTATACTCTCCGTTCCGGCAGAGGAAACATCATTCATTGTCTTGATAATATCATTAAATAATCCTTCATTATCCTTTTTAACTACATATAATTTATCGGCAGCCCTGTCAGCTTCAAGAGACAAATAATAATTCGCCATATATTTTCTCATCTCTTCTTTATTTTTTTCCGCAGGCTGATCTCCAAAATGAGAACCTATAAACTCCGGAACATTACTCAAAACACCGTTGACTTTTGTCTTAAATGTCTTGTTGTTGAAATATATTAAAACACCGGACACTAAAAACATTATTATAAATATCATAACTAATATTAAAACAATTCTTTTTTTGCCTTTTTTCTTGTTTTCTTCATTATTCTTTTCATTTACTGCATGCTCTGCGTTCTGCCTATATTTTTTTATATTTTGTTTTCTTTTTTCGCTTTTTATTTTCCCTGCCTTTTCCATTATAGTCCCCCTATCCTCGGGCGTTGGATCTGTAGCTGACCAAATTGTCAACAATTTTGTCTTCCGATAATTTTTCTAAATACAGATATTCTTCATGTTTATTTTCTTTTAGCCTTTCAAATATCTTCTTCTCTTTAGAAGCTTCAACAAGTTCTTCCTTTGACTTGTCCACATCTATTCTTTTATTAACTACTACATTTTCCTGCTTTTCAATTTTGTTCTTAAGATCATTTAGATATTTACTGTAAAGTTGCATATTTCCTATTTTAGTATTAGCAACTTCCTCATTTTTCTTTGTTTTCATATCTTCCTTATGGTCATAATATCCATTTAGTATATCTTCTTCTTTATTCAGTTCTTCTTTTAATTTACCATAATTCGCTTTTTTAACATTTTCCACAGTTGACTTATAATTCAGCACCTTATCAAATTTAAAATTAAACTTTTCCATATGCTTCACCTCTATACATGTTTAAGCTCATTTATTCTTTTGCTTATATTTAAAATCATTTCTTTAACATCAGAAAAAGTATAATTTTTCAACGTTTCTTGGGTAAGAAAATTGTTAATGTCATCAATAAGTTCAATTGCTATATCTATCTTTTTATTTGAACCTCTTTTATAAGCTCCGATATTTATTAAATCTTCGGCTTCTTTATATGTAGCTAACACATCCTTTATTTCATTAGCTCCCTGCATATGTTCTTTATCCACTATATTGGGCATTACTCTGCTTATACTTGCTAATATATCAATAGCAGGATAATGGTTTTGATTCGCCAATTTCCTTGACAAAACAATATGTCCGTCTAATATCCCTCTGACTGCGTCAGTTACAGGTTCATTCAAATCATCTCCGTCTACAAGGACAGTATATAATCCCGTTATCGTCCCTTTATCGGAAGTACCTGTACGCTCCAACAGTCTTGGAAGAACAGCAAACACGGATGGAGTAAACCCTCTGGTCACAGGAGGTTCTCCTGTTGCCAATCCGATTTCTCTTTGTGCCATTGCAAATCTTGTAAGAGAATCCATAAGAAGCATTACATTTTTTCCTTTATCTCTGAAATATTCCGCAATAGCCGTTGTAACCATTGCCCCTTTTACCCTTATAAGTGCAGGCTGATCCGATGTAGATACTACAACTACCGATTTTTTAAGACCTTCCTCCTTCAAATCATGTTCAATAAATTCTCTCACCTCTCTGCCTCTTTCACCTATAAGTCCTATAACATTTATATCAGCAGTGCTGTTTCTCGAAATCATTCCCATAAGAGTACTCTTTCCGACACCGCTTCCTGAAAATATTCCGATTCTTTGACCTTTACCGCAAGTTAATAATCCGTCAATCGCTTTTACTCCAAGAGGGAGAGGTTCTGATATAACCTTTCTTGTCAGAGGATTGGGAGGACTGCTATTAGCGGAATTATACTTTAAAGTTTTTATAGGACCCTTTCCATCAATCGGATTTCCCAATCCGTCTATTACTCTTCCAACCAATTCATCTCCTACATTTACCCTTAAAGAATTTCCGCTTGATACTACTGTACTTCCCGATGCTATTCCTTCCATCATCCCCAAGGGCATCAGAAGTATTTTATCTTCCTTAAATCCCACTACTTCAGCCAATACTGGAGTACTTTGGTTATGAGGGTATATATAGCATAACTCTCCCATGCTCACCATAGGCCCGGTAGATTCTATGGTAAGACCTGTAACCTTAGTTATGTTTCCCGAGTACTTAGTAAAATTTTTTTCTTCAACAGCCTTTATATACTTTTTTATATCTACCTTATCTATCATTCGTATCACTCGCTACTTAAAATATTATTTAATAATTTTTTTACTTCATTTATTTGATTTGTAAGACTTACATCGACACTTCCCTTGGACGTTTCTATAATACAGTCTCCTTTACCAAGATTGCTGTCGACTTTTACTTCCATTTCGTCAACAAGGCTTGCTCTGGATAATATATTTGCTTTAGACATTTCCACTATGTCATAATCATATTTGGAAACTATTACTGTAATATTTGCTACAGGCTTTAAACTTTCAATACCTTTTAAAACAAGGGATACAATCTGCTCTTTATTTTCATCCATTCTTTCGTACAATATCTTTTCACATATATCAATTACAAGGGATATTACATCTTTTTCTATGTCTTTATAGATAGAATCCCTTTTGCTTAAATAACCCTTTTTTATCTCAAGAGCCTCTTGGATCAAAATATCGGATTTTCTTTTTCCTTCTCCATATCCTTCTTCATATCCTTTTTTTGTCCCGTCTTCATATCCTTCTTCTGTTCCATCTTTATATCCCTTTTCATATCCTTCATTTTTACTCTCTTCAAGTATTTTCTTTGCTCTTTCATAAGTATCGTTTAAATAGTTTTCATTATCTCTGTTTGCCTTTTCTAAAATGGATTGAGCTTTTTCTTTAGCATCGTTAACAATGATATGATATTGTCTTTTAGCCTCTTCCAAAAGAACTTTCCTATCGGCAAGATTTTTATCCCTATAATCCTGAGAAACAATATTTTCTTCATCTAACTCTTCTTTTTCAATTATCCGAAAAGATTTTATAATTTTAGGCAATAATTTCATCTCCTCCCCTTGGAGTAATTATTTCGCCTTCCTCTTCTAATTTTCTTATCACATTAACTATATTCTGTTGAGCCTCTTCTATATCTCTCAGCCTTACAGGTCCCATAAAATCAATATCTTCTTTTATCATCTCAACAAGTCTCTTAGACATATTGGAAAATATAACTTCTTTTACATCCTGACTTGAACCTTTAAGAGCAATAGACCATTGACTATTTTCTACCTCTCTGACAACTCTTTGAATACTCTTGCTGTCAAGAGAAATGATATCTTCAAATACAAACATTCTCTTTCTTATTTCTTCGCTTAATTCTGCATCTTTAACATCCATCTCTTCCATAATATTCTTTTCAGTTCCTCTATCCACAGAATTCAAAATATCAACAACTGTTTGTATTCCCCCTGTCGCAGCAAAATCTTGAGATATCATGCTCGAGAATTTACTTTCCAATACTTTTTCTACCTTCTTTACTATCTCAGGGGAAGTGCTATCCATGATAGCAATCCTCCTTGTAACTTCAGATTGTTTTTCCTGAGGCAAATTCGACAAAATTTGCGCTGCCTGACTTGGCGATAAATAGGATAAAATCAGGGCAATAGTTTGGGGATGCTCATTTTGTATATAGTTTAACAGCTGGTTAATATCCGTTTTTTTGATAAACTCAAAAGGTCTCACCTGTAATGAGGAAGTAAGCTTGGATATAATATCCGTCGCCTTATCAGAGCCTAATGCTCTTTCCAAGATATCCTTCGCATAATTTATTCCGCCTTCTGAAATATACTCCTGTGCTAAACAAAGCTGATAAAAATCCTCTATTACCTCTTCCTTTTCTTCAGGGGATACCTTTCCTATGTTTGCTATTTCCAGAGTAAGTTCTTCCATTTCATCTTCGTCCAAATGCTTGAATATATCTGCTGAGCGCTGAGGCCCTAATGCAATTAGTAGTATAGCCGCCTTTTCTTTGCCTGTAAATTGTTTCTTTGGCATAAATGTCACTCCTATTCATTCAGCCATGTTCTCAATAGCTGCGCTACTGCATCTGGCTTCTTTTCAATAAACTTGTCAATTTGAGTTTTCATATCGGATTCTTTCTTATCAAAATCAATTTCCTCTGAAGGTTTCACTTCAGTATCTTCCTTTTCTAACTCATTTTCCTCTTCTAATTCATCTAACTCCATTTCCTCTTCTTTTTGCTTTCTCTTTCTATAAATCAAAAATCCGCCGGCTCCCGCAGCTGCCAAAGCACCTATTATCAGCCATAATAAAAGATGTGAATTTCCCTTATTTAACTCAGTGTTATCAGAACCCGAACTGAAGTTTTCAGCGCTAACTTGTACCTGTTTTGTATCTATTCCGGTAGCAGCATAAACCAATTTGGATATTTCATTCTTTTTTTCTTCAGTCATTTCTCCACTAGATAGTGCATTTTTATTTATAAGAACTGCCACAGTCACTCCTTCTACCTGTCCCGGAGTCTTTCTTATTTCCTTATTTATTTCATTTAATTCATAATTAATAGTCCGGCTTGCCTTATTATATTTACCATTTTGGTCTTCAGGCATCTGATAATCGGGGGGATTCTCTTCCGTTCCCGGAACCCCTTCGGCTTCGTCTCCAACCATATTCTCCTCTATTTCTTCCATACTTCTTACAAGTCCCTCTTCGCTTCCTTCAACAGGCGGAGAAAATTCAGTTATCTTACTATTTTCAACATCAAAATTAATTTTAAAACTGCTTCTTACGTCTACATTCCCATATCCGAACATATTCTCCAAGAAATTTCTAATACTTTCATTAGTTTTATTTTCAAGATTCTGTTGTATTGCATATTGATCACTCGTATCAGAACTCTGACCGTTTTCCTCATCTAAAAGCTGTCCCTGATCATCAACAAGAGAAACATTTTCGGGATTCATATTAACAGAACCTGCTACCAAATTTTTAATAGCTGTAATTTTTTCTTGTGACAAAGGAGTACTATCGCTTTTTTTCAAAAATACCGAAGCAGTAGTTTCTTGTTTATTATCTTCTACTACAAAGCCACTATCTTCTTTTTCATCTATGTACACCGTGGCACTCTCTACTCCGTCTATCTCAGATATGGTTGAAGCCAATTCATTCTGCAGTGCATACTTCATTCGTTCCTTTTTCTCATATTCAGTCATAGTCCAACTTGAATCATTAAAAGCATCGGTAAAATTATATCCTTCCTTCGGTAAACCGTAAGACGCCAATTCTATTTTTACCTTGTTTTTCATGCCTTTCGGGACAAGAATCGTTGTTTCTTTATCTCCGGTTTTCCATTCTATATTCAATTCATCAAGTTTCTTAGTAACTTCTCCCAAATCCTTTAAAGAAAGATCATCATATAATACCTCATATTTAGTTCTGGTAAAAATCAATACTAAGATTACAATACCTAAGATTACCAATAAAGCACTGATTCCTATCTTGATTTTTTTTTTCTTATCTGTTTTCTGCCAAAATTCAGTTAACTGATTCCTGATTTTTTGTATAGTTTCTCCCACCAAATCACCTCATTTCTTGCTACAAATATTATATTTGAATCCTCATGATTTCCTTATATGCTTCTACTACTTTATTTCTAACACTTAAAAGTAAATCCAAAGCTGTTCCTGCTTTTTCGGCTGCAATGGATACATCATGAAGGTTATCCAACTCTCCTGTGGCCGATAATTTCTTATATTCTTCCGATTGAACTTGTAAATCATTGACTTTATCCAAAGCATCTTTTAAATAATCTCCAAAGGAAATATCTTTATTATCATTTTTACTGTCATTTACTTTATCAGTATTATTAAGAAACGTATTATTAATTAAATCAATCGAATTTACTCCCACTTTTCTTCCCCCTATTCTTTCCCGATTTCCAATGCTTTCATCAACATTGTTTTAGTGGAATTCATCGCAGTGATATTTGCTTCATAAGCTCTTTGGGCATCTATCATATCTACCATTTCATTTATGACTTCCACATTCGGCATCTTCACATATCCATCTTCATCCGCCTCTGGGTTTCCCGGATCATAAACGAGTTTAAATGGGGTTGTATCTTCCACAATCTTACTTATTTTAACTCCTCCGTCGCTGTTTTCCGCTTTTTCATCACTAAATTTCGAAAGATATTCTGAAAACGGAGTATTTCTTATTTCCTTAAATACCGCCATCTGTCTCCTGTAAGGCATACCGCCTGCCGCTTGAGTAGTTTCGGCATTGGCAATATTCTTTGTTATTACATCTATTCTTGTTTTTTGTGCGGTTAACGCTGATGCACTAACATTGATCGAATCAAACACTCCCATTAGTATTTACTCCCTTCGCTTATTACTTTTTTTATTTTTGTATATTCATCACTTAATTGATCAAGTAGATTGCTATACAGTATCTCATTCTTCGATAACTCCGCTTCTTCTGTATCAATATTTACGTTATTGCCGTCAAAACGATATGATGTATCTTCATCCCTGTATACTTTTACGCCTTCGCCTTCTCTTGTGTATCCGTTATAGGGTATATGTTTTTCATCCGTAGTTGTAAGTTTCATCTTTTTATAATTTTCGGAAGCATTTTTCAAACAAGTTTGAAAATCCACATCCACCCTTTTATAATTCGGAGTACTACTGTTGGCAATATTTTGAGTTATCGCCTTATTCCTTAACCAAGATCCATCCAATGCCGTCTTTAAATAATCTGAATTTGAAAATAATTTTTCTAACACAATATCACCTCTGATAGATTAGATGTAAAATACATCTTTATTCTTCATTTTACCACATATTTCATCAATATTATCATGAATGTTTTATGAAATAAAACATTTTTCGATAAAAATCAACTTTTTTTACTTTTATATTTTTATATTCTTCATATTCTTCAAAACTCCTTCACAATGTCAAAAATATTACATGATATTTACCAAGATGGTACGTTAGACCCAGCAAAGTTCCAATATGTCTGGGAATTTATTCCCAAGCAATCAATCTATTTTATTACCTATAAATCCAATAAAAAAAATAGTAGGTTTTTCACCTACTATTGTGTTACTTTTTTTAATTCTTCTATTAATTTGTCATTTAATATTTTTATATGAGTACCTTTCATTCCCAGGGATCTCGATTCAATTACCCCTGCACTTTCAAATTTCCTTAGTGCATTAACTATTACGGAACGGGTAATCCCTACTCTATCCGCAATTTTACTTGCTACAAGAAGGCCCTCATCTCCATCTAATTCATTAAATATATGTTCTACGGCCTCAAGTTCCGAATATGACAAAGTTCCGATTGCCATCTGTACAACTGCTTGCTTTCTTGCTTCTTCTTCTACTTCGTCATTTTTGGATCTTAATATCTCCGTTCCCACAACTGTAGCACTGTATTCTCCCAGTACCAGATCATCCTCTGTAAACTCTTTCCCGTATCTTGATAGCACCAACGTTCCGAGCCTTACTCCACCGCTGTTAATAGGAATAATTGTAACTATTTTATCCGGATAATTACACTTGGATACTTGGTCAAAAACACATTCCGAAATTTCTTTAACATTCTCTTTAGTTTCTACTACTCTCAATAAGTCATCGTTATACTTATCCGGAAATTTTTTACCTTTTACCACTTCGTTTTCAATTATATCACAGTCATATCCGGAAATCAGCTCATATCCTAACACTCTTCCCTTCCTGCTGGCTATATATACATTCGCATCCAATATATCACTCAATATCTTGCTCAACTCCGGAAATGATACTGGCTTAGACCCTGAATTCTGTATGGATTTATTCAATCTTCTGGTTTTTTGCAATAAACTTTCACTCATATTTATATCCTCCTCATCATAATATATACTTTGATACGTCTTTTTCTTGTATCTCATTTATAAGTTTTTCTTTCACATATCTTTTGTCTATTACTATCTTTTTTTCCTTTATATCCGGGGCGTCAAAAGATATATCCTCAAGTAATTTCTCTAAAACCGTATATAGTCTTCTTGCTCCGATATTTTCAAATTGTTCATTGGATATAAAGGCGACCCTTGCGATTTCCTTCAACGCACCGTCCGTAAATGACAAATCTATCCCTTCTGTTTTAAAAAGCAATTCATATTGTTTCGTCAAGGCATTTTTAGGAGCGGTCAATATTTCTTCAAAATTCTTTTCAGTCAAACTTTCCAATTCTACTCTAATAGGAAATCTTCCCTGAAGTTCAGGAATCAAATCACTTACCTTGGATACATGAAATGCTCCTGCTGCAATAAACAAAATATGATCGGTCTTGACGGGGCCATACTTAGTAACAACAGTACTTCCCTCTATAATAGGGAGTATATCCCTCTGGACTCCCTCCCTTGACACATCAGGACCAGAATCATATCCCTTTCCTGCAATTTTGTCAATTTCATCAATAAATATTATGCCATTCTCCTGAGCACTTTTTATCCCGGAATCAATAACTTCGTCCATATCTATCAATTTCTGCGCTTCCTGAGACCCTATAATCTTTCTTGCTTCTTTAATAGTAACCTTTCTTTTCTTAGTTTTCTTTGGAACCAAATCTCCAAATACATCATTCATATTTATATTTAACTCTTCCATTCCAAGTCCGCTAAAAAATCCAATGGACGAATTAGGACTCTCCTCTACTTCAATTTCTATTATCTTATCATCTAACTCCCCATTTCTTAACTTTTTCCTGACTTCATTTCTTCTGATTTGTATATTATTATCCTCTTCATTATCGCTCTTACATTCGCTACCTTCTTTTTCTTCAGTATTGCCAAATATTATATTCAAAGGATTAATATTGCTTCCCTTTCTTCTCCTGGAAGGAATTAATAATTCAACTATTTTTTCATCAGCTAAAATTTTTCCTTTATCATAAACTTGCTCAATTTTTTTATTCTTGATTATTCTAATAGCTTCTTCCACTAAATCTCTTATCAGAGAATCAACATCTCTTCCCACATACCCTACTTCGGTGAATTTCGTTGCTTCAGCCTTAATAAAGGGAGCATCAACCAATTTAGCAAGCCTTCTGGCAATTTCGGTCTTTCCCACTCCCGTAGGACCAATCATCAAAATGTTTTTAGGCTTAACTTCATTTCTAAATTCCTCATCGAGCAAATTTCTTCTATATCTGCTTCTCAAGGCTATAGCTACGGCTTTTTTCGCCTTCTCTTGCCCTATAATATACTTATCTAATTCTTCCACTATTTCCTTAGGCGTTAACTCTGCCATTTAAATCACACTCCTTAAAGAACTTCAACGGATATATTATCGTTAGTGTAAACACATATGGTGGATGCAATTTGTAGAGATTCTTTGACTATGTCTTCAATGTCCATTTCAGTATGTTTCAGTAAAGCCTTTCCAGCCGCCAAAGCATAATTCCCTCCTGAACCAATACTTGCAATTCCATCATCAGGTTCAATAACTTCTCCGCTTCCAGAAACAATCAGAAGATTTTCATTATCTCCCGCTATAAGCATGGCTTCAAGTTTTCTTAATACCTTATCCCTTCTCCATTCCTTTGCCAACTCTACGGCAGCTCTTAACAGATTCCCTCCATACTGTTCCAACTTTTCTTCCAACATTTCAGCTAAAGTCATAGCATCTGCAACAGATCCTGCAAACCCAATAACCACTTTATTATTATATATCTTTCTAACCTTTTTTGCGGTACTTTTCATTATGGTATGTTCACCTGCTGTCACTTGTCCATCACCAGCTATAGCTATTTTCCCATTTTTTCGTATTGCTATGATAGTAGTTCCTCTAAGCATTTAAATCCACTCTCCTATAAATTCTCTGCAAACAAATGAAATGGTATCATACTTTCATTAAAATATCAAGAAGAAAATAAAATATTTTCAGAATATTTTATTTTCTTCTTGATAGATTTAATTATTTATTGTTTTCATGACGAACATAATCACAGTCTTTATTTATGCATTTTATTAAAATTCCATTTTTATTTTTTTTCTGTACAAGCACACTCCCGCATTTAGGGCATTTTTCGTTTATTGGTTCATCCCAAGATAAAAAATTACAATTGGGAAAGTTGCTGCAGCCATAAAAAGTTCTCCCTTTTTTGGATCTTCTCCTCACTATTTTCCCTCCGCAAAGAGGACAGGAAACATTTATTTCCTTAACCAAAGGCTTTGTATTTTTACATTCGGGATACCCGGGACAAGCTAAAAATTTTCCGTATCTTCCATGTTTTATAACCATATTTCTCCCGCATTTTTCACATTTAATATCCGTTTCCTCATCTTTAATTTCAATTTCAGCCATTTCCTTTTCCGCTACATCCAAAGATACTTTAAATTCTTTATAAAAATCCTCTACAAGCTTCTTCCATTTATAATTTCCTTCTGCTATTTTATCCAGCTTTTCTTCCATATCGGCAGTAAATTCCTCATTAATTATGTCTTTAAAGAACTCTTTCATTAAATCATTAACAAGTATTCCAAGTTCCGTAGGCTTAAAATATTTTCTCTCAAGTATTACATATTCCCTGCTTAATATAGTACTTATTATGGGAGAATATGTACTCGGTCTTCCTATCCCTAATTCTTCCATAGTCTTTATAAGAGTTGCTTCCGTATATTGAGCTGGAGGTTGAGTAAAATGCTGATTTGGTAAAATTTCTTTAACATTAAGCCTTTCTCCCTCATCTAAAGGTGGTATATTAGTATCTCTTTCTTTCTCATCTATACTTTCATAAAGTTTTAAAAAACCATCGAATTTTAATATAGATCCGGCAGCTTTAAATATATAGTTACCGCAATTTATCTTAACGGACAATGTATTATATAAAGCCGCACTCATCTGGCTTGAAACAAATCTGTTCCATATCATCTTATATAATTTATATTGGTCAGACGTTAAGGAGTCCTTAATGGTGTTGGGCGTTCTCAAAATATGTGTAGGCCTTATGCTTTCATGTGCATCCTGGACCTCTTTTGAATTTTTATGGAATCTTCTTCCTCCCGAACTATATTCTTTCCCATATTCCTTTACAATATAATCATCAGCGGATTTAATAGCTTCTTCGGATATCCTTGTGGAATCCGTTCTCATATAAGTTATAAGCCCTACAAATCCTTCTCCTTTAATTTCAATTCCTTCATACAATTGCTGAGCTATTATCATGGCTTTTTTAGTGGAAAATCCCAGTTTCTTAGTTGCATCCTGCTGCAAGGTACTTGTTATATAAGGAGGATAGGGATTTCTTTTTTTGGTACCAGCCTTGATTTCTTTTACATAGAATTCGTCTTTTTTCAATTCCTTTAGAATATTATCCGTTTCTTCCTTGTTCTTTAACTCTAATTTTCTTTCCTTTCCGTCTTTCAATTCTCCATAAAAATTTGCCTCAAAAGAATCCTTCCCCTTTAGAAATATCGCTTTAATTGTCCAGTATTCCTGAGGAATAAATCCCTTTATCTCCTTTTCTCTGTCACATATTAATTTTACAGCTACGGATTGAACTCTTCCTGCACTTAATCCTTTCCTTATCTTCTTCCAAAGAAGAGGACTTATTTTATATCCTACCAATCTGTCCAATATCCTTCTTGCCTGCTGGGCATCAACCAGGTCTATATTAATAGGTCTTGGCTTTTTGACTGATTGCTGAATAGCCGATTTGGTTATTTCATTAAATTCTATTCTAACAGGTTCTTTTTCATCTATATTAAGTAAATGAGCCAGATGCCACGATATAGCTTCTCCTTCTCTGTCCGGGTCCGTCGCAAGATAGATATTGTCGGATTTTTTGGCTTCATCTTTCAATTCTTTTATTATTGGCCCCTTCCCTCTGATAGTTATATATTTAGGCTCAAAATTATTTTCAATATCAACTCCCAGATCGCTTTTAGGCAGATCTCTGACATGGCCTACAGATGCCTTTACCTTATAGTTCTTCCCCAAAAACTTTCCTATGGTCTTTGCCTTTGCAGGAGATTCAACTATCACCAGATTCTTTTGCAATGTTTAACACCTCCGTATATTTTAATCTCTATGATAATGTGAAAATCTTTCCTCCTAATTCTCTTATCATTCCCTTTAATTGCAGTGCAGTAAGGACACTGTTAACAGTAGAAATATCCAATCCTGTCATATATACTATATCATTACAATAAACTGGTTTTTCAACTATACATTTTAAAATTTTTGCTTCATTCTCCTCAAGCTTTGAAAAATCTATTTCTCCTTTTTTGGATACCTTTATAACTTTTTCTTTAAGCTCCGATATTTCTTCCAATATGTCGTCAATGTCCATTACAATTTTTGCTCCATCTTTAATCAACCTGTTAGTTCCTCTGCTAAAAATGCTGTTGATATTTCCGGGAACCGCAAATACTTCTCTTCCCTGATCTGCTGCAAAGTTAGCCGTAATTAAGGAACCGCTTCTTTCACCAGCTTCGACTATTATTACTCCCAAAGACAGACCGCTGATTATTCTGTTCCTCTGGGGAAAATTATGAGAGAAAGGTTTAGTATCTATGGGGAACTCGGAGATTACCGCTCCCGAATTTTCTATTTCATAAAAAAGTTTTTCATTATTCTTGGGATATATTTCATTAATTCCAGAACCAAGAACCGCTATGGTTCTTCCTCCTTCCTTTAAGGCTCCCTTATGAGCCTCCGTATCTATCCCTCTTGCCAATCCGCTGACTATTGTCACTCCAATTTTTGCTAACTCTCCGGAAATTTTTTCACTTGCCCATTTTCCATAGGAAGTAGCTTTTCTTGAGCCGACTATAGCTAAAGACAGATTATCTTCATCTTTAAATTTTCCTTTAGTATATATTAAAGCAGGACTGTCATCAATGTTTCTCAACCTTTCAGGATAGTCTTCATCTAAGACAGTTATTATTTCCACATCTAATTTTTTTATTTTATCCAAAATTTTTTCCAAATAATCTTCATTTCTGTAAGAAATCAATTTGTTCTTAATTTCATATTTTAGCCCTTCCATATTCATTATTTCTCTTGCAGGCACAGTCCATAGCAACGTTATATCTTTAAAATATTCAATCAAGTATTCAATTGTCTTATTCCTCATGTACAAACTATTCAACCAGACTAAAATATCCTTGTGGGAAAAATTTTTCATATATTCATCCCCTTACCTCCAGTATTTTTGTTCCAAATTTCTATACTGAATAGCCTCCAATATATGATTATCCTCTATAAACTCCTTTCCGTCTAAGTCAGCAATAGTTCTTGAAACTTTCAATATCTTATTGTAGCTTCTGGCGCTAAATTTAAATTTTTTAAATGCTTCTTTAATTATATCTTCAGCCTTTTTGTCTAAAAGGCAATATTTCTTTATATTCTTAGGAGATAACATGGAATTGCTATAAATCCTTTCATCTTTATATCTTTTGACTTGACGTTCTCTTGCAATATTCACTCTCTCCCTTATTATCAACGAAGATTCTTCTTTTCCTTTCCCAATTAAATCCTTATATTTAACGGGAAGCACTTCCACATGAATATCTATTCTATCAAGCAGCGGACTGCTTATCCTATTTAAATACCTGTCAATACTTATCTGGCTGCAATTACAGGGGTGATATGGATCTCCGTAATGACCGCAGGGACACAAGTTCATAGCACCTATAAGCATAAACTGGGCAGGATATGTAAGAGTCGCATTTGCTCTTGAAATCGTTACTACTCCATCCTCCATTGGTTGCCGAAGTACTTCCAATACGTTTTTGTGAAACTCGGGCAATTCATCTAAAAACAAAACTCCGTGATGGGCCAATGATATCTCTCCCGGTTTAGGTATTCTGCCTCCTCCAATTAAAGAAACCGGTGACGCAGTATGATGAGGTGCCCTGAAAGGCCTTTTCATTAATAACGAATTATCCTTCAGCAGTCCTGCCACACTATAAATCTTGGTAACTTCTATAGCTTCGTCAAAAGATAATTTCGGTAAAATCCCGGGAAGTCTTTTGGCTGCCATAGTTTTACCCGAACCAGGAGGCCCGATTATAAGAATATTATGTGCTCCCGCCGCAGCTACCTCCAATGCCCTCTTAAGCCCTTCTTGGCCCTTAATATCGCTAAAGTCTTCATCAAATTCATCTTCATTGTGAAAAAGTTCTTCCCTTTTCTTTTTATAGGGCACTATGGCTTTTTCGTTATTTAAAAATTCAACTGTATCCTTTAGGCTTTTAACGGGAAAAACATTGATATCATTTATCAAAGAACATTCGTCCCTGTTGCCGTAAGGCAGAACTACATTTTTTATTCCCATCTCTCTTAAGGAAATAATCATTGGAAGGGCTCCTTCAATTTTATTAACTATTCCTTCTAATGTCAACTCCCCTATAAAAGCAGTATGTTTATGATTGTCAAATTCCTTAATTATTTCCATAGCCTTAAGTATCCCCACTGCTATAGCCAAATCCAATTGAGAACCTTCTTTTTTCAATACTGCAGGAGCCAAATTAATCGTTATTCTACTTAAAGGAAATACATATCCGGAATTTTTTATAGCGGTCCGGACTCTTTCCTTAGATTCTTTTATCGATGTATCGGGAAGACCGACTATATTGAATAGGGGAAGTCCCCTTGATAAATCAGCTTCCACTTCTACGATGTATCCTGAAAGCCCTTGAAGAACACATGTGTTTGTTTTTGAGTACATAATTCTTTCCCCTTTATATTTTTATTCCCCGGGTTATAAGTAATATTATGTATTTTTCGCTATTCTCTAATAGAAAACATTTTTTATATGGTTTATTCTGTCATTTTCGTTAAAATATACTTCAATTATATCAAATCGCATTTGATAATTCGTCAAATTTTTTAGCCTCATATAATGCAAAGATGTATTTATAATTTTGTTTCTCTTATGAGAATTAACTGCCTCATAAGGATATCCATAATTACAGTTGCTTCGAGATTTAACTTCAATAAAAATAATTACATCTTCCTTTACCGCAATTAAATCAATTTCTCCCGTTTTTACGGAAAAATTTCTTTCAATTATTTCATACCCCTTTGAAATGAGATAATTGCATGCTAAATTTTCTCCTCTTTTCCCTTTTTTTACATTATTCATGACTTTCTCCTCTATACATATTTAAATTATATATATAAGCAATTATCTCAGCTACAGCCTCATATAACTCCTGAGGAATTTCCATTCCCATTTCCAATTTCATCAGATTGTCCGCTACATCTTCATCTTCATATATTTCCACTTTATTTTCTTTAGCTATTTCAATAATCTTTTCAGCAATATGTCCTCTTCCCTTGGCGACAACTATAGGGGCTGAATTATCCTTATTATATTTTAAAGCTACAGCGCTTTTTCTTTTCTCTTTCATATTCTACACCTTTAAATCTATATAGAAAAAAGGTTTGTCATTGACAATTAATTTCTTAAATAAATTTGAATTTCCCTCTGAAGTGTAAGTAATATTATTTATCTTAAAACCTTTTTCCATAAGCTTATTTTTTAAATCTTCTTCATTTTCCTTAAATAAATAATAATAGTCATCATCTATATTAAAATTCACATCCATAGTTCTGTTCATAACAAAACAATACACCTTAACGTTTCCTATATTGCTCATATTAAGATTTATAAAAATAGTTATATTCTTTAAATTACTCTTTTTTTCTTTCCCTTTTTTTGACAAAAAAGATATCATACCCAATCTTTCATCTTTTGAATACAACGGTATATAATAAAAGCTTATTTTATCATTCAATTCATTTAAAAAACTTATCTTGTCATTCAATTCTTTTATTATTTCCTCTTTTTCTTCCATGCCTATATTACTTTTTAAATATTTATGGTTTACCAACTCAATTTTATAATTCAGTTCCTCATAATAATTTTTTATTTCATCTCCATCAAGTTTTGCTATATTAAGGCCCAGCTTTTTTAATTCATTATATAAGGAAATGTCAATTTTTTCAACAGATTTTAAGAAATTTTCTGAAAAAAGCCTTTCACCCTTTTCTATCTTCATTATAAATTCAATGTTTCTTAAGGAAGGAACTATATTATGTTTTACCATAAATGCTATTTGTTTTATAAAATTTGAATCTATATTTCTATCTTCAAAAAAAGATTTTATCTTATTTTCAATAAATAAACTTTTCCCATTTTCTTCAATTCCTTCATCATTAACTTCATCATTAATAAGGGAATTGTTATCCTCGTTCGTTACCATATCTTTTCTACTATCATTTTTCACTGTCAATATTTTGCTCTTTATATCCTCTTTATCAATAAGAACATTTTCATGGGATAAATTTCTGCTGTATGCAGAAAATACGTTTTTTTCTCCTGTCGGACTATCATTTTTAAATTCAGAATAACTCCCAATTTTCTCTTCTTTATCATCCGATGACTCATCTCTGATAACTACAAAATTTCTTATATCTTCCTCAAAATCATCATTCCCGTCATTAACATTTATGATATTTTCATTCTCTTTTAAATTTAATATTTTATAAACCCTATCAAGAATTTTAATTCCCTTCTGAAGAGTATTTTCATTTATAGGCACATCATATTCCGACAAGGCCTTTAAAAATTTCATAGAAATACCATCTTCTTCTATATCATATTCTTTGAGTATAGATTTAAGATAATTTTCTTCTTCCTTTAATAACGAAGGTCCTATATTTTGTTCACCTTCCTTATATAAAGGAGTAATAACAACAGTGTCTCCATTAATTTCTTTAACATAATAATCCATTCTGCTGTTTTTAAACTGAGACATATCCATAAGTGATTTTGTTACAACTTGTCCATATTTTTCAATATTTAGTATTACCTTATCACCAATTATGTCGACAATGTCTCCTTGGATGATATCTCCTTCTTTGATCAAATTATTAAATTTTAACAAATTCCTGTCAACAGGCAAATTAAATTCAATTTTCATATTGCGTATCCCCATTAAATAATATTTTTCAAAAATGTCATTCTATGAATGGGAGAAGGACCAATTTTTTTTATTGCCTCCCTGTGTTCCTTTGTTCCGTATCCTTTATTTTGGGCTATATTATATCCCTTATACTCCTTGTCCCATTTTAAGCATTCCTTATCCCTATATACCTTAGCCACAATAGATGCACAAGCAATGCCATAGCATTTATCATCACCCCTTATTATACCCTTCTGATCAATGGGTAAATCAATGTTTTCCGCATCAATAAGTATATAATCGGGAATAACGGTTCTATCATCCTTCCCTTTCAAATTAAGTACCGCTTGTTTCATAGCAAGCCGGGTAGCTTGTTTTATATTGATTTCATCAATTACGTGACAATCTGCTCTTCCTATACCTACGGCTACGGCTCTGTCTAAGATCTTAGGATACAGTTCTTCTCTTTTTTTAGCCGACAGCTTCTTTGAATCCCTAATTCCTTCTATAAGGGGACCTTCCTTAGGCATAATAACGGCACACGCTATTACGTCTCCTGCAAGGCATCCCCTTCCTACTTCATCAATACAGGCAATATTTTTGAATCCTTTATTTGTCAATTCATCTTCAAATGGAATCATACTTATCCCTCCAAGTCTTCCGGCATTTCCAATGTAACTCTGCCGATACGTCCCTTTCTGAAATCGTCAAGTACCATATTACATACCTTCTCATAATCAATTTCTTCTCCCCGCAATATGCATCCCCTTTTATAAGCAATACTGTTAAGTATATCTATGGAAGAAACATTTTCTATATCTACTTCATACCGCTCTTTCAGCAGTTGAGGATATAATCTTTTAAGGCTCTCAATTAACTTTAAGGCGAGAGTTTGAACATCCAGTACTTCATCCTTTATTGCACCTGTAAAAGCTAAATTTAATGATGTATTTTCATCCTCAAACTTAGGCCATAATATTCCCGGAGTATCTAAAAGCTCCATATTATCCTTAATTTTTATCCATTGATTTCCCTTGGTTACACCTGGCCTATTTCCGGTCTTCGTCCCTTTTCTTCCCGAAATAGTATTGATCAAAGTAGATTTTCCTACATTAGGTATTCCCAAGACCATAACCCGTATAGGCTTATTTTTTATACCTTTTTTCTGTAAATTTTTTCTTTTTTCTTCAGTAATCTCATAGGACAACTTTATCAATTCGTTCAGTCCTCTATTATTCATTAAATCCATGAATACAATAGGAAATCCGCTTTTTTTAAAATAATTCTTCCATTTTCTATTTCCTTCTTCACTACTTAAATCACTTTTATTAAATATGGTTATCTTAGGTTTATTTCCTATTATGGAATCTATATCCGGGTTTTTACTGCTTAAAGGTATTCTTCCATCTAAGAGCTCATATATAATATCTACCAAAGTTAAATTTTTTTTAATAGATTCTTTTGTTTTTTTCATATGACCTGGATACCAATTTATATTCATAAAATCACCCACTGTTTTATACTATTTATCTTAATAAACAAATATTGGGACTATCCAGTCCCAATACATTAATAATTCGTCTTCTCTCTAACTTTAGCAGCTTTTCCTTGTCTGCCTCTTAAGTAATATAATTTAGCCCTTCTTACTTTACCTTTTCTCGTAACCACAATCTTCTCAATTCTGGGAGAATGTAAAGGGAACGTTCTCTCAACTCCAACACCATAAGATATTCTTCTTACAGTGAAAGTCTCTCTCGAACTTCCGCCCTGTCTCTTGATAACAATACCTTCAAATACCTGAATTCTTTCACGATTACCTTCTTTTATCTTATAATGAACCTGAACGGTATCTCCTACACTAAATGCGGGGATATCCTTTTTAATTTGTTCTTCTTCTATCATTTTAATTATATTATTCATAATCATACCCTCCCTTCTCCATAGATGTTCTTACATATTATGCAGAGGACCATCCGTAATTCAAAATACGAAGTGTATTATAGCATATAAACAATGAAATTGCAAATATTTTATTATAAACCTATTGTGTATTTTTACCATTAAACTGAGAATAAAATAATTCATAATATCTGCCCTTATTGGTCATAAGGGATTCGTGAGTTCCCATTTCAACAATTTCTCCGTTATACAATACTATAATTTTTGAATAGCTGTTCAGAATAATTCTATGAGTTGAAATAACGATTGTGCGTATTTTTTTCAGTTTTTCTATCGTTAGATAAAATTGTTTTTCTCCTTCGTAATCCAAAGAACTTGTAGGCTCGTCAAAAATAATAATATCGGAATTGCTTACTAAAGCCCGGGCTATTACGATACGCTGTCTTTGCCCGAAAGATAAATTGCTCCCAAGTTCCCCGACTGGGGCATCATATTGTTTTGGAAATTTCATTATGAAATCATGAGCGTTGGCAAGCTTTGCGGCTTTTTCAACTTCTTCGAAAGAAGGTTTTTTCCTCCTCCCCAGTGCCCCCAAAGCAATATTTTCTCCTATTGTTCTGTCAAATAGAGGAGTTTCTTGCTGAACATATGAAATATTACTTCTCCATGAAAAAAGGCTTGTATCATAAAAATTTTGTCCTTTCATAAAAATATTTCCCGATTGAGGCACCAATACCCCAAGGATTATTTTTATAAGGGTGGTCTTCCCTGAACCCGAATCTCCTACAATTGTAAGCAAATCATTTCTCATTATTTTTAGATTAATATCCTTTAGTATAAACTGACTTCTTGAAAATTTATAGTTAACATCTTTCAATTCAACCATAACATTATTAGTATAATCAATATTATCCTCTGTAATACCTTCTCTTTCTGCCCTATCGTCTTCTTGCTCCAAATCGATGACTTCAAAAATTCTTTCTGCCGATACGCTTACAGAGACTAAATAATTCCAAAATTCGCCAATCATTTTCAGCATATTGCTGACAAGGCTTTGTATTGGAATTGCAATCATCACATCGGGAAAATAAACATATTTTTTTTGAGATAAATAAAGTCCTATCAAAATATATCCCACTATGGAAATCATCTCAAATAAACTGCTGAAGAAAATAGCCAATTGATTTTTTGTTTCTGCTTTTAAACCTATTTTTGCTGCTGAAATACATTGTGAATTCAGATCCCAAATCATTTTTTCTTCTGAACCGTAAGTTTTTATTGTTGCTATGCCTTTAATTATATCCGTAAATTTTTGGGTTGTATTTGAATGTACTTTCATTGCATCGGTTTGCAGGTTTTGTATACTGCCTGAAAAAAATGATGAAACAGCAGCGGAGCACAGGCCAATGATCAGTGAAAATATTACCAGTCTGAAATCAATTAAAAAAATTGTAATCAAACCCAATACACCTGTTATTAAGGGTTCAATAATTTTAAGCCCAAGACCCTGAAAATAAAAATCCCCCAGTATATCACCGCAATCCTTAATTATTCTTGATAATAAATCCCCTGTAGATATGTTATTTAATTTATTTTCATCTTTACCGATCCATTTCTGTATTATTTTTTCTTGTAATTTGCTGACAAGGCTTATGCTTCCCCAGGCGTTTAATCTATATCCGAATATATTTGGAATTCTTAATAAAATCAAGGCAATAATAATTTGTATGATAAATTTCCAAGTGGAAATTCCTCTATAAACATTGTCGGTTACGGTACGCATAAGTACTCCGTTTAACAAAACCGTAACATACCATGGTATTGCCGTAATAACAGCTCCCAAGACGGATATTCCAAAGGTCTTTAAATCAAAAGTACATAATCTTTTTATTAATTTATATACTCTTTTCTTAGAATATTTTTCAGCCAAATCTATTCCTCCAAATATTGATTGTAATACAATTTTTTATATATTTTATTCTTCTTAAGAAGTTCCTCATGATTTCCTTGTCCTACAATTCTGCCTTCATATAGAACCAGTATCCTGTCAACACCTGTAATTGAAGATAATCTGTGGGATATAATAACTATTGTCGAAAAAATATCTTTCTTTAATAAATTACCGATAAATTTCTTTTCGATTTTGGAATCCATCATGCTGGTAGATTCATCAAGGAGCATCAATTTAGGTTTTCTTAATAAGGCCCTTGCCAGCAATATTCGTTGACGCTGGCCTCCCGATATATTTGAGCCGTTTTCATCTAAAAGGGTATTTAACCCATGGGGAAGCTTTTCAATCATTCCTTGTAAACCGGCCTTATCTATGGCTTCGGATATTTCATCGGAAGATGCTTCGGGTTTTGACAAAACAATATTTTTTAGGATGCTTCCGGGAAAAATATAAGAATCCTGACCGACATAACTTATAAAAGTTCTTAACCGGGAAACATTACAATGTTTAATGTCAACACCGCAGATCTTTATACTTCCTTCGTAGGAATTATATAATCCTTCCGACAGTTTAAATATTGTGCTTTTACCTGATCCGCTTGTACCTACAATCGCAACTTTTTCTCCTTCTTTTATTTCAATGGTAATATCTTTTAAAACAAATTGATTGTTTTCATTCCCATTTTCAGGGTATTTAAAAGAAACGCTTTCAAAAGAAAGAGCCGGTAATTTCGAACTAAAATCAATAAGTCTGCTTCCGCTCTTCTCCTTTTCTACATCCCACAAAGGAAACAACCTTTTGCTGTACGCTATCAATCCTGGCAAATTAGCGAATACGGAATTTAAGCCCCGCAGTTCTTCCGAACCGAGGATTGAAAGGGAAAACACTGTAATGAATTTATCTACGGCAATATAATTATTAATTACAAGGGAAGATCCCATACCAGCTACCAATAAAGAAGGCAACTGAACGGCAACAGTTGAAGGGCTGAAAAATATGGGCAAAGACACCATTGCCTTTGTAAATCTTTCTATGCAAACTTCAAAAATATCTTTCATCCATTTCAAAGCGACATTATTCAGCTGATATGATTTTATGGCAACAACATTGCCGACAATATCATTGATTTGTGCATCCCTCCTGCCGTAAGATTCTCTATATAGGGACAGTGGTTCTTCACTATGTTTATGAGCATTTATCTGGAAAAATAAAATTGCAGGGATTGGTACGAGAAAAACCAATGCTATTCTAAGATTGGTAAATAACATTACAATTACGACTCCGGAAATAACGACAATCCTCCTCATTATGTCCGGTAAAAATACCGATATAACCTGTGCCGCCCTCTCAGTATCGCTGCTAAATTTTCCGATGAGTTCACCTGTTTTCTGGCGATGAATCCGGCAGTAATCACCATATATATAATTTTGTGCTATAAGCAGTTTGTAATTTACAACAGATTGTTCTTTTATGTATGAAGAGAGGATTTTATTTAATAAATTTATAAGGGCGCTTACAGACATACCTGCCGCAATATAAACAATACCTTTGAATAATAGATTTTTATGAAAATCCACAGCATTGTCAATCACTATACCTAACCCATAAGAATAGATATAACCTGAGAAAAATAATATAATATACAAAAATATTAATATTACCATCCATTTTAACATCTTCGAAGCTTTAACCAACCGCTTTATGGATTTTACCGCTTCAAGAAAAACACCTTTATTACTCATCATAAACTCCTATTCATGTTTTCAAAAATTTCATCCGGTCTTGTCCAAAATCAAAAGGTAAATTTATTGATATGTCTATTATAATATAAATATGATAATTTTTTAATACAAAATTTACATTTTCATATCTTTTGCCAAACTAAACAATATCTCCAGAATAACTTTCTCTTAATCTTTGCACCGGGGATATATTTGAGAGCAGAAAAGACAAATCTCCTTTTCAGCAGCCTATATCCAGTGCTGTATTTACATTATAGGGAATAAATTTAATTAAATATAATTATTTCTTGAAATCATTCCTATGGCTCTTTTTTCTTAATTTCATCTAACATATTCTTTTCTTCTTCCGTCAACTCCTTTTTTAATAATAAATCTTTTCTCTTTTTATATGTGATTTTTAACGATTCATATTTTCTCCACTTATTTATTTTTTCGTGATCTCCCGAGAGAAGTATTTCCGGAACTTCCAATTCCTTAAATTCCCGAGGCCTTGTATACTGTGGGTATTCCAACAAACCGTTAAAATGAGATTCATCTTCAAAGGACTCGGAAGAACTTAATGCTCCGGGAAGAAGTCTTGTAACAGAATCTATTACAACCATAGCGGGAATTTCCCCTCCCGTAAGAACATAGTCTCCTATGGATATTTCCATATCTATATAATTTTCCACTATCCTGTTGTCTATGCCTTCATAATGTCCGCATAAGAGTATCAGGTGATCTTCTTCAGATAAGGAATTGGCAATCTTTTGATTATAAAGTTCTCCCTTGGGAGAAAGATATATTACCTTTGAGTTCCCATCTCTTACACTTTCGATGGCTTCGTATATAGGTTCAACCTGCATAATCATCCCCGGCCCTCCTCCAAAGGAATAATCATCAACTCTTTTGTGCTTATCCGTTGAAAAATCTCTTATATTTATGCAATTTAATTGAATGATGCCTTTCTCCGCAGCCCTTCCGATTATGCTCCAATCATTAAATCTTTCAAATAATTCTGGAAATAACGTCAAAACATCGATTTTCATTCTATCATTCCCTCCATAGGCTTAATAATGATCCTTTTATTCTTAATATCTACAGCCTTTACCACATCCTTTATGGCGGGAATTAAATATTCCTTATCCGAATCTTTATCTTTGACTACATAAACATCATTACTGCTTAGTTGAAGAACATCCTTCACTTTTCCTATTATATTTTGAAAATTGTCATATACGTCACAGCCGATTATTTCATATATAAAATAATGGCCCTCGGGAAGTTCCACTCTATTCTTTTCATCTATATAAATATACTCATCTTTATATTTGATTACATCATTAATATTATCATACTCTTTAAATTTTAATATAGGTATTCCCTTTTTATATGATACGGATGATATGTGAAGTTTAAGTTTTGCCTCGCCTACATAGATTTCCTTTAATTCTTCAAATCTTTCCACATAATCTGTCAAAGGGTATACTCTTACCTCCCCTTTTATCCCATGGGTATTGATTATTTTCCCAATCTGTATCCATTCCATATTCTCACCACCTCAAAGGTATAAAAGGGATTAGATTTTATCTAACCCCTTTATTGTATGATTTCAACTACTACTCTCTTGTTTTCTTTAATTGCGGCAGCCTTGACAACCGTTCTTATTGCTTTTGCTATTCTGCCCTGCTTTCCTATTACTTTCCCCATATCTTCCGGAGCTACTTTCAATTCAATAATTACCGATTGAGTTCCCTCAATTTCGTTTACTTCAACTTCCTCAGGATTATCAACAAGAGCCTTTGCTATCATTTCTACCAATTCACCCACTTAATTCACCTCCCGGGAATTATTCTTCACTGCCTTCATTCTTCTTTTCTTCTTCTTTTTCTTCTTGAGATCTGGAATATAATCCGCTTTCTTTAAAAAGTTTGTTTACAGTTTCCGTTGGTTTTGCGCCGGTACTCATCCATTTTAAAGCCTTTTCATCGTTTACTTTCACAGTCTTAGGATTTGTTAACGGATTATAATAACCGATTTCTTCTATAAATCTTCCGTCCCTGGAAAAACGAGAATCAGCCACAACAATTCTATAGAAAGGATTCTTTTTAGCTCCAGTTCTTCTTAATCTTATCTTAACTGACATTTTTTCACCTCCTTTTAATGTACTGCTCATTTATCACATAAATGGAAATCTTCTCTTTTTCATTCCTCCGCCTTTTTTAAACATCTTCCCCATATCCGTAAATCTCTTCATCATCTTCTTTGTTTCCTTAAATTGCTTCAAAAGTTTATTTACTTCCTGAATATTAGTACCGCTTCCCACGGATATTCTCTTTTTTCTGCTGCTATCAATAATCGACGGATCTTGCCTCTCCTTTTTAGTCATTGACTGTATAATTGCTTTTATTTTGACTAATTCTTTTTCATTCACATCTACATTCTTTAACGCCTTTGAATTAAGTCCCGGTATCATTCCCACAATCTGATCAAGAGGTCCTAAATTTTTCATCTGATCCAACTGATCCAGAAAATCATCCAAAGTAAATTGCTGAGTTCTGAGTTTTTCTTCAAGTTCCATTGCCTTTTGTGCATCTATGGCAGATTGAGCTTTTTCAATTAAAGTCAATACATCGCCCATTCCCAATATTCTTGAAGCCATTCTGTCAGGATGAAAAGGTTCCAAATCCTCCAATTTTTCACCCATGGCAACAAATTTAATAGGTTTATTTGTTACGGCTCTTATGGAAAGAGCAGCTCCGCCTCTTGCATCCCCATCGAGTTTTGTAAGTATTACTCCCGTAATTCCAAGTTTCTCATCAAAAGTTTCAGCTACATTTACTGCATCCTGACCGGTCATGGAATCAACAACCAGCAATACCTCCTCAGGGTTTAAAACATTTTTTATATTTTCAAGCTCAGCCATCAGATCTTCATCAATATGAAGCCTTCCTGCCGTATCAATAATAATAACATCGTTGCCGTTTTTCTTTCCATGCTCTAAAGCAGCCTTGGCAATATCAACAGGATTTATTTTATCTCCCATGGAAAATACGGGGACCTGCGCTTTCTCTCCTACTACCTCCAATTGCTTGATGGCAGCCGGTCTGTATATATCACAGGCAACCAGCAAAGGACGTCTATTCTGTTTTTTAAAAGACATACTCAACTTTGCCGCAGTTGTAGTTTTCCCTGCACCCTGAAGTCCGCACATAAGTATTATAGTAGGAGGTGATGACGAAAAATTAATTTTACTTTCTCTCTCACCCATCAGTTTAGTAAGTTCATCATTTACAATTTTAACTACCTGCTGTCCGGGAGTTAAACTATTCATCACTTCCGAGCCGACAGCTCTCTCCTTCACATCATTTATGAAATTTTTTACAACCTTAAAGTTTACATCTGCTTCAAGAAGGGCCAACTTTACTTCTCGCATAGCTAAATCCACATCTTTTTCATTAAGCTTTCCCTTACCTTTAAGCTTACTCAAAGCATTTTGTAATTTTTCGGACAAACTTTCAAATGCCATTGTCTACCCTCCTATCCTTCTTCTATTATCTCTTGGGAAATTTTTTGGATATACTGCAATTTACTATTAATCTCACTCAATTTCTTTTTCTCCATCAACATCATAATATCATTGGTAAGATTCAGTATAATTTTGACTTTCTCGTTAGTGTCCTTAAATTTCTTAACCAACCCTAATTTATCTTCATATTGAACAAGACGATTTTCTGCTCTTTTTAAAATATCATAAACTCCCTGGCGGCTTATATTTATCTCTTCTCCGATTTCAGCTAAAGAAAAATCGTTTATATAATATAAATCTATAACTCTGTATTGTTTTTCACTTAAAAGCTTTCCGTAAAAATCAAACAATATTCCCATTTCAACCAATTTTTCCATAATAATCATCACCATAAAATAATTACTGTCAAGTTATAAACTTGACAGTAATTATTTTAATATATAATTTCTTCTTTGTCAACATACCGAGCAAAAAATTATATTTATCGCTAAGATTTAGATCAACTAATGCATTGAGGAAAAACCTAACATGAACAAAAAAATTTTATCCATTTAGTGAGACATCAATCTGACTTTTCCATATAAGATTTTCACAATATAACATATCAAAACTATAGCCGTTACTTCACAAACCGATAGGAGCTGTGTCGTTAAATTCCCGATAGGAGCTGAAAAAACAGCCGAAAGTATATAACTTATAAGAACAGCAAAAAGTAAATAAACAGAATTAACTATTAAAAATTGCTTTATCTCAGTTGAATCAAATTTCTTCATTATAAGCCTTAACAAACAAAATAAGCTGACAAATAAAATCAAATATACTACAGCATTATTAATTTTCTGTATATTCTCCCTCATTGCAAATTCCATCGGATAAGTTTCTTTAATTGTGAAAAGCGAATCGGTTCCTAAGGAAGAAAATAAATTCCCCAATTTAAAACTGTATGTTTCCAAAACTATATATGCTAAGTTAAGTAAAGAGATAATCAGTAAATAAAATTTGAAAAACTTATTGATTTTTAAACCAAAAAATCGGCATTCCATAAATAACCCCTCCTTTGTTTCCCTATAACAATAATACCATGAATTTCAAAAAAATTCATGGTATTATTATAAATATTTTTATAACGAATAGGAAAGTTCTCTCTTATAAGTATTGATTAAAAAGAACTTTCCGTAAATGAGTTTCAAGAAAAGCTTCCTTATAATTCTTCGATAAAAGCTTTTCTTATATTAATCAAAAATAGCATCAACAAAATCATCGGTATTAAATTTTTGAAGATCCTCGATTCCCTCTCCTACTCCTATAAGCTTAACGGGCACATTTAATTCTGTTTGGAGGGCAATAACCACTCCTCCTTTTGCCGTTCCGTCCAATTTTGTCAATACTATTCCCGAAATATTACATACTTCCTGAAATTCTTTGGCTTGAATTAACGCATTTTGTCCGGTCGTTGCATCCACCACTAAGAGTACTTCTCTTCTGGCATCTCCGTATTCTCTTTCAACAACTCTGAATATTTTATTCAGCTCATTCATAAGGTTTTTCTTATTATGAAGTCTTCCTGCCGTGTCACATATCAGTACATCTGTTTTTCTTGCTTTGGCTGCTTGGATTCCGTCGAATATTACTGCTGCCGGGTCTGAATTTTCCTGATGGGCAATCATGTCGACTCCGGCTCTTTTGCTCCATTCCCCCAATTGTTCAATTGCCGCCGCCCTAAAGGTATCTCCCGCCGCTATAAGTACCCTTTTGCCTTCTTCTCTCAAATTATACGCAAGTTTTCCAACGGTTGTTGTCTTTCCCACACCATTTACCCCTACAACTAAAACAATTGCCGGAGAAGGTTCGATATTTAATTCCCTGTCTTCTTCTTTTTCATTTAATATATCCTTTATTTCATTTTTAAGCAATTCTTTTACTTCGATAGCTTCCGTCACCTTATTTTCCTTTACCTTTGTTTTCAGCCTTTCGATAATATCCATAGTTGTATTAATCCCTACATCGCTTGTCACCATAACCTCTTCCAGTTCGTCAAAAAGGCCGTTGTCAATCTTGCCGTAAGATTTCAATATACTGTCAATTTTTTCAGCCATTCCTTTTCTGGTTTTCTGTAACCCTTCTTTCAGCTTCGACAAAAATCCTTCTTTATTTTCATCGGTATCTTTTTCTTTTCCCTCTATATCTTCTTCATTGCTTTTCTTTTTGAAAATATTAAACATTCTTCTTCCTCCTTAGCTTGCAATTTCAGAGTATTTATCTTTTAATTTGATGGATACCATCTTAGTTACCCCTTCCTCTTCCATAGTAGCACCATGAAGCACATCGGCAATTTCCATAGTATTCTTTCTGTGAGTAATTATTATAAACTGAGTATCCTGAGAAATCTTCTTTAAGTATTTAGTATATCTATAAATATTTCCTTCATCTAAAGCAGCATCTATTTCATCTAAAATACAAAAAGGAGTCGGCTTCGTTTTCAGTATGGAAAACAAAAGGGCCACTGCTGTAAGGGATTTTTCTCCTCCTGAAAGCAAAGTCAGACTTTGAAGCTTCTTCCCAGGGGGTTGAGATATTATCTCTATACCGCTGGTAAGAACTTTTTCAGGTTCTTCCAAATAGATATCCGCTTTTCCTCCTCCGAATAACTCAACAAAAACTTCATTAAAGTTTTTTCTGATCAAATTAAAACTATGGACAAACTGCTCTCTCATTTTCTCTTCCATCTCTTTAATTACATTGATCAAATCCTCTTTTGCGGCAACTAAATCTTTTCTCTGATCTTTAATAAAGTCCAATCTTTCCTTTACCTTCTTATATTCTTCCACAGAGCTTAGATTAACTGTTCCGAGATTTTTTATACATTCCTTTATATCCTTAGCTCTATCATAATACTTTTTCTCATCATCTATATCAATTTTATAATCCAGCCCTTCTTCATAGGTCAGTTCGTACTCTTCCATGAGCTTTCCGTAACAATTTTCAACCTGTACGGAATACTTGGCCTCCTTAATATTGATATTATTTAAATTTTTCTCTAACTTGCTTATATTATCCTTTATTATATTCAGGCTTTCATCCTTTAAGTTTAAAGAACATGTAAGTTCTTTTTTCTTTTCTTTTTCCTTTTCAAGTTCCTCTTCGGAATTTTGAAGATCATATTTACATGCATCTATCTTTTCAGACAAAGCTTTCTTTTTATCAACCAACTGAAATAAATCATCTTTTAGTTTTTCGATTTCCTCTTTTTTAGTATTAACGACCAATAGAGAATTCCCTATTTTTTCTTTGATATTATTTATTTTTTCTTTAATTGAATTGAGATTACTTTCTTTCAGGCTCTTCTCTATCTTCATTTGAGTTACCTTGTCGTTTAATTCATCTCTTGTTTTTTTCCTTATTTCAAAATTCTCCATCTCTTCCTTCATATTTTCTCTCAATATTGTATTGCCCTCTTCTGCTTCTTTCAGTTGATCCTTAAGATTCAGACTTTCCTTTTTCATGTCTGTTTTTTCCGCATTTAAACTTTCTTTTTCCTTTAAATACTTATCCTCTCCGTTTTTTAATCTCTCAATGTCCTGAACAATATTGTCCTCTTCATTTTTCATTTGAATAATTTCAATATTCATCGTCTTGATCTTTTCATTTAAATCCTCTAAGTCCGCTTCTTCTTTGTCATTTAGAGATTTCAGCTTCCATATATTGTTCTCTAAAGATTTCTTTTCTTCTTTAAGAACATCAATATCCTTAACCAATTCATCTAATTTCATTTTCCTCACTAATATATTGGTAGGAGCATTGGAAACACTCCCTCCTGTTATGGAACCTCCCGGATTTAAAATATTCCCGTCCAAGGTAACAATCTTAAAAGAGTTTTTATATTTCTTGCTTATGGCTATTCCCCAATCAATGTTTTCCACTATCAAAGTTCTGCCCATAAGATATTCAAAGATATTCATATATCTTTTATCAAAATCAATTAAATCAGCGGCAACTCCTACAATTCCCTTTTCATTGCTGTCGTGAGAACTGATTTTTAGTTTATTTCCTCTTATGGCAGTACAGGGAAGAAAAGTAGCTCTTCCCAACCTGTTTCTTTTCAAATAATCGATTAATTTTTTGGCTGTCTCCTCTTTATCAACGACTATATTCTGTAAATTTGAACCTAAAGCCATCTCTATAGCCTTTTCAAATTTTTTGTCAACCTTAATAAGATTGGCAACTACTCCTATTACTCCCTTACTCAAGAAATTATCTTTATCTATGGCTTTAAGTATACCTCTTACGCTTTTATAAAAACCCTCATATTCTTCTTCCATATTTTTCAGAAGTTGAAAGTTGGATATCTTCCCATTCAGGTTTTCTTTCAATTCATTGAATTTTAAAGATATATTCTCTATGTCTGATTTAAGCTTTTTTTGACGTCTCAACCTGTTTTCCGCTTCTTCTTTATATCTGTTAAATTCCTTTTCCCTATCGACTATACTTTTCTTAATTCCATTCAGCAACAGCATTTTTTCGCTTTTTTCTTTTCTCATCTCTTCTGTTTCACTATCTATCTGACATATTCTTTTATTTATATTTTCTTCAAAAGCGTTTAAATTAATAATCTTATTTTTTATATCCGTCACAGAGTTAAGTTTCTCAAAGATATTATCCTTCCGGTTTTGTATGTCACTATCCTTTAACGAAATTTCATTATTGATACTGTCTAATTCATCAACATTTATTGCCAATTTCTTATTTAATTTTATTAATTCCTCATCCGCAATCTTTAAAGAGCCCTCTTGTCCTTTTTCTTCAGCAACCAGTTCTTCTCTCTCTTTATTTAAATTCGTAATCTCTCCTTCAATTCTTTCCTTTTCTTTATTTAAGTACCTTTCTTTTTCATTAATTAACGACAACTCATTTTGATATTTTTCAGCGGAACTTTGAATTTCATAGTTCTTATTTCTTATATTTTCAATTGATCCTTCCTTTTCTTCCAATTTGGATTTTATATTCAGGTATTCTTTTTGCAAGTACTCCTTTTCCTCAACGCTTTTTTTGATCTGGTCTTCTATACTCTTCTTATCCTTTTCAAGATTTAGAAGATTAGAATTTAAATTATCAATCTCCCTCAAGAATAAATTAACCTGGATTTCCTTCAATTCCTGAGACAATTTTAAATATTCCTTAGCGGTCTCCGATTGTTCCTTCAAAGGACCTATCTGACTTTCCAATTCCGTTATAATATCGTTTATTCTAAGTATATTTTCTTCCGTCTTGTCCAACTTTTTCTCTGATTCTTCTTTTCGCGTTTTGAATTTAACAATCCCCGATGCTTCTTCAAATATATTTCTTCTGTCCTCTGGTTTTGTACTGAGGATCTCATCGACTCTCCCTTGCCCGATAATGGAATAGCCTTCCTTACCCACTCCCGTATCCATAAAAAGCTCTCTTATATCCTTAAGCCTGCAAGAATTTTTATTTATATAATATTCACTTTCTCCCGATCTGAACATCCTTCTTGTAACGGCAACTTCAGAATATTCTATAGGTATCTTTAAATCTTTATTATCGAAAACAATTGTAACTTCGGCATATCCGACAGCTCTGCGTTTTTCGGTCCCGGAAAATATTACATCTTCCATCTTGTTTCCCCGTAAATTTTTAACGCTTTGTTCTCCCAAAACCCATCTCACTGCATCGGCTATATTACTCTTTCCGCTTCCGTTTGGACCGACTATTCCCGTTATACCGTCCTTAAATTCAATTTCCGTTTTATCTGCAAAGGATTTAAACCCGTGCATTTCCAATTTTTTAAGATGCAAATACAACACCTCGCCATTTTTATTAAAAGGTTTCCCGAAACATCAGAAACCCTTTAATTTCTCATCTAAACAATATCTCTAAAATAATTTTTCAAAATATCCTTTTTATCTATTATATCATAATGATCTTCTATATGAACAATGATGATTTGGGAATCAATATCCTTTTTATATACCTTTATATTACTAAAATCATATAATTCTTTTAAATATTTAATATTCGACGATTTCTGCCCTGCCATAGGAGATATATTTCTTTCCTTCGTTTCTATAGTAATAATTTTATTCTTAATATCCTCTTTCTGAAAATTTTTAAAGTATTCCTCCAAAAAATCTCTGTAAAGCCTTGATTCGACTAATTGTCTGAAGGCAGGATGAAATGGCCCTGCCACCACATCTTTCCCTGTTGTCATGTTCTCAGTAGGCTGAAGTCCTATTCTTATAACATCGATATTATTGCGTTCAAAGAGTACTAAAAGCTTTGACGAAATATCTATTGCTTCCTCTAAGGAAAGGGGAACGTACTCGCCCTTTTCATATAAATCCTTCAAATAAGTGTCTTTAATTACAAGAGTAGGATATATTCTTACACAGAAGGGATTCATCTTGATGATCTCTCTTCCCGTAAGGAGAGATTTTTCCATATTGTCTCCCGGAAGGCCTATCATCATCTGAAGGCCCAATTTAAATCCATAAGATTTTATGAGGTCTGAAGCACGATATACGTCTTCCTTATTATGCCCTCTTCCGCTTAAAATAAGAACTTCGTCATCTAATGACTGGACTCCCAGCTCTATTATATCCACATGATATTTTTTTAATATATCCAACCTAAGTTTGTCTATATAATCAGGTCGTGTAGAAAGGCGAATTCTATCTACCGCACCCTCTTTCTTATATTTAAAAGCTACGTTTAATAATCTTTCCTGAAGATTCAGATCAATACCGGTAAAACTCCCTCCGTAAAATGCTATTTCCACATCTTTTCTGCGGGAAGGTATTGTGGAAAGATGTTCCTCTATTATATGTTGAGCTTTATTTTCATCCATTTCATCAGTTTTACCCGTAATCCTTCTTTGATTACAAAATACACAATTATGCGGACAGCCCAAATGAGGAACAAAAATAGGAATTATATAATAATCTTTACTCATTTTTAACACCCATTCCGTTAAGAGCTTCTTTTGCAGCCATTTGTTCAGCTTCTTTTTTATTTTTTCCCAATCCTCTTCCCAATATTTTATTATCAACAACTACATCTACATAAAATACCTTATCATGATCCGGGCCTTCCTCTTTTTCAATAGTATATTCTATCTTTGAGCCGAATTTCTTTTGAAATATCTCCTGAAATTTTGTCTTATAATCAAAAAATAAATCCTTTTCCTCTTCCAGAGAAATAACATTCTTTTTAAAGATATTTATAAAAAATTCCTTAGCTTTCTCTAATCCTCCGTCTAAATATATCCCTCCGAGCAAAGCTTCAAAAGCATCTGCCAAGACGGAATCTCTTTCCCTTCCTCCCGTAGTTTCTTCTCCTTTCCCCAAAACGAGATATTCTCCAAGGTTTATCTGCCTCGATATAAATGCTAAGGACGATTCGCATACTATGGCGGCTCTGAGTTTGGTAAGTTCACCTTCGGGATAATAAGGGTACTTTTTATATATGTAGTCACTGACAATTATGTTTAATACCGAATCTCCTAAGAATTCCAACCTTTCATTATGTTCATAATACTTTCCCTTATGTTCATTTGCATAAGAGCTGTGAGTTAAAGCATTAATTAAAATATCGATATTATTAAATTTAAAATTGATTTTCTCTTCAAAAATACTTAATTTGTCTTTAAATGAACAACTGTATTTCATAACTATACCCCCGAAACATCTTCAAATATTAAAAGATTAGGTCTCGATATCCTCAAGACCCATTTTTTATCAATATTACTCTAAATCAGTCGTTTTTTGAATATACTCCACTGCATCTCCGACGGTTTTTATTTTATCAACCTCATCGTCATCAACTTCCAGATCAAATTCATCCTCTATGGCCATTATAAGTTCCACTAAATCCAATGAATCTGCATTTAAATCATCTTGAAAAGAAGAATCCATAGTTATGTTTTCTTCATCAATATCAAATTGTTCTGAAATAATCTTTTTTAATTTCTCAAGCACCATAAAAATACCTCCAAAATAATAATATTTTAAAACATATATATTATATATATTTTTTATATCTATGACAAACTTATTATTAAAATTTCAAAAAATTTTTAAGTATTACTCACTAATAGATATATTATCCTCTATTATTTTTATAATATCCTTTTCTGCAAAATTTTTAGTCTGCTTAATAGCATTTTTTACAGCAATTTCGTCAGAGCTTCCATGAGCTTTTATAACAGGTTTACTAATCCCAAGAAGAGGAGCTCCGCCGTACTCCCTGTAATCCATCTTAGATTTAAATGCCTTAAAACTTGACTTTAATAATAAAGCTCCTATTTTTCGAGAAAAAGACTTCATAAATTCATCCTTAAGAATATCAAAAATAGTAAACGCCAAGCCTTCCGTCAGCTTAAGTATGATATTTCCCACGAATCCGTCACAAACTATTACATCCGCCTTGCCTCTCGGTATATCCCTTGCTTCAACATTTCCTATAAAATTAATATTAGAGTTTTCAAGGAGCTCATAAGCCTCTTTTACAAGAAGATTTCCTTTCTCTTTTTCGACCCCTATATTGGCTAATCCAACTTTTGGCGAAGAAACTTCGAATAGTTTCTCATAATATATGGAACCCATCAATCCAAACTGTTTTAAATAGTCAGGTTTACAGTCTGCATTAGCTCCGGCATCCAGTAAGAGTGCCATTCCATTTTCGGTTGGAAAGGGGGATGCTATGGCAGCTCTTTCAATTCCCTTTATTCTCTTTGTAATAAGTGTTCCTCCTGTTATCAATGCTCCTGTATTCCCCGTAGAAATAAATCCCTGATATTTTTCATCCTTCAAAAGATTAAGGGCTATAATCATGGAAGAATTTTTCTTTCTGCGGATTGCCATTGCAGCCTCATCTTCATTATTTATAACTTCTTCGGCATGAATTATACTTATCCTATCTCCCGTATAATTATTTTCAGAAAGTTCTTTTTTAATTATGCTTTCGTCCCCTACAAGGGTTATATCTACATTCAGTTCCTTTAAAGCAAGTATACTTCCTTTAACCACTACTTTTGGGCCCTTATCTCCTCCCATTGCATCTACAAGAATATTCATCTTTCCCCTCCTCTTCACAATTTTAAGATTCATAAAATTACTGTTGATATTAAATATACATTACCCCAAATAAAAAATCAATAATTAAAAGACAGCGGTTTATGATATGCTGTCTTTTTAATTCATTGATTTTTTATTTTTCAACTTTTATTACTTCTCTGCCTTTATAATATCCGCAAGACCCACATACCCTATGAGGAACTTTTAATTCATGACATTGAGGACATTCTACTAAGGTAACTTTTGGAAGCTGATATGCAGAAGCTCTTCTTTTATCTCTTCTTGCCTTCGAAGTTTTTCGTTTTGGTACTGCCAATTAAAACACCTCCTTAATTTTCGCTGAACAGATCCTTCAATTTTGCAAATCTCGGATCAACATCATCTCGATTACAATTACAATTCCCTTCATTTAAATTTTTTCCACACTTAGGACATAACCCTTTACAATCACTTCTGCAAAGAGATTTCATCGGAAGGGAAACTATTATGGAAGAAATTATAAATTCAGTTAAATCTACCGAATTCCCGCTATAATATATGGGTTCTTCTCCATCTCCGTCAGGGATCATCTTTTTATTGCTTTCTATAAGCTTTCCCGATACGGGAATATCTATTTCTTTTACAAACTCTTTTAAGCATCTGGCACAGGTTTCAATAAATTTATAATTTAAATTTCCATTTAGAATTTTATTTTCACCAACTCTAAATATGTTTCCGGTAAATTTTACAGGTTCCGTAAACAAAATTTTACGTTCATTTATATATAAAGGTTCCAATTTTAAATTTTTGTCTACGTGGATACTTAAAACATTATCATCAAAAAAACTTGACAGATTAATGCTCATAATCTTCACCTCATTACAGCTAACATGAATAATTATATAAAGCAAGATAAAATTTGTCAAGAAAATTATATAAGTTCCTTTGTCTCTCTTGCTATCATAAGTTCTTCGTTAGTGGAAATTACAAAAACTTTTACCTTCGAATCCTCCTGACTTATCAATGCATCTTTGCCTCTGACCTGATTTTTTTCTTTATCCATTTTTATCCCTAAAAATTCAAGGCCTTTACATATTTCGTATCTGATTTCAGAAGAATTTTCACCGATTCCGGCAGTAAATACCAATACATCTATTCCTCCCATTAAAGCGGCATAAGCTCCTATATATTTTTTGACTCTATTATTAAATACGTCTAAAGCCAATTTGGCTCTTTTATTTCCATCTGAAGCGGCAGACTCCAAATCTCTGAAGTCACTGCTTATTCCGGATATACCCAACACACCGGATTTCTTATTTAATAATTCATTTACATCTTCTGCGGACAACTTTTCTTTTTCCATTAAAAACGGTATTATAGCAGGATCCACACTGCCGGATCTCGTTCCCATAGCCAACCCATCTAAAGGAGTAAATCCCATGCTTGTATCAACGGATTTTCCTCCGTCTACCGCACAAACACTTGCTCCGTTTCCCAAATGACAAGTTACTATCTTTAAATTTTTAATATCTTTTCCCGCCAGCTGAGATGCTCTCATTGAAACATATTTATGAGACGTACCATGAAATCCGTATTTTCTTATCTTATATTTCTTATATAATTCATAAGGAAGAGCGTATATATAATTAGCTTCCGGCATAGTTTGATGGAAAGCGGTATCAAATACTCCTACCATGGGAATATCAGGCATAAGCTCTCTGCATGCTTCGATTCCTATGATATTTGGCGGGTTATGTAATGGCGCTAAATCTATGCAATCATTTAATGTCTTCATTACCTGAGCATCAATTTTTACCGAAAATGCAAATTTTTCTCCTCCATGTACTATTCTATGTCCAGTCGCATTTATCTCTTTAAGAGATTTAATAGCTCCATATTTTTTATCAATCAAAGAATCCAGGACCAACTTCATGGCATCTTTATGATTTTTCAGCGGTTTCTGAATTACAACTTCCTCTTTTCCGATTGTCCTGTGTTTTATCCTGGAACCCTCAATTCCTATTCTTTCAACCAGACCTTTGGCCAGCAAGTTTTCTCCTTCCATATCGATAAGCTGATATTTAAGAGAAGAACTACCACAGTTTATTACAAGTATATTCATCCTTTATACCTCCCAAATAAGTTGATTACCACTATTAATCATATTATTACAAATTCTTATAAAAATCAATCAAAAATATTCATTTAACAGTAAAATCATTTTATGACTTAATTATGTTATAATATCAATATACAGTCTTTATAATTATGGAGGATAAGATAAGATGAAGGTTCTCGGACTTATAACCGAATATAATCCTTTCCACTACGGTCATAGTTATCATTTAAATTTTTCAAAAGAAAAGACCCAATGTGATTTTTCCGTTGCGGTAATGAGCAGTTCTTTTCTTCAACGGGGAGAGCCGGCTATCGTGGATAAATGGGCAAGAGCAAAGATGGCCATAGATTCGGGAGTGGATTTGATTATTGAGCTTCCTGTTTTTTATTCTGTCCAAAGTGCAGAAATATTTGCTTATGGAGGAGTAAAATTATTAGACAGCCTGAATATAGTCGACTATATATCCTTTGGAAGCGAGCTTGGGGATATGAAGTATTTAAAAATGATTTCCCATATCCTAAGTGAAGAACCGGAACCTTTTAAAAAATATCTGAAAAAATATTTAAAAGACGGGTATTCCTATGCTCAGTCTCGGACGAAATCATTGGAAGATTATATGGATGCCGATAAATATCATTCTGACTTCCCCTTAGAAGACATCATTCGTTCTCCTAATAATATATTGGCTATAGAATACCTGAAAGCACTACATAGAATTAAAAGCAATATAAAACCCTTTACAATTAAAAGAGTAGGAAATGATTATAGGGAAGAGGAATTGTCAGGGAAGTTTTCTTCTTCCGGGGCTTTAAGAAGGCAGATATTAAAAAATAATTTAGTCAAGATAAAAAATTTAGTGCCGCCTTCTGCTTATGAAGAGCTTTTAAAATATGATGAAAACAAATATTCTTTTAACAGCCTGGAAAATTATTCTGAAATAATATTATATCTTTTAAGGACTGCTTCTAAGGACAAACTGAATAATTTGATGGATATGGAAAACGGTCTGGAAAACCGCATATTGAAGTATTCATACAAATGTAATTCATTAAGTTCCCTCGTTAACTGCGTTTCTACAAAGAGATATACTAAAACAAGAATTCAAAGAATACTCATCCATTTACTGCTCAATATGAATAAAGATGAATTTTCTTTGTTTAATAAAAGCTATCCTAAATATATAAGAATTCTCGGTGCCAATAAAAAGGGCCTTAAAATATTAAAGGAGATCAAGAAGAAATCGGATGTAAAAATAATAAGCAAGTTTTCAAACTATAAAAAGATCAGCGATCCCCTATTGGAAAAAATGATTTTATTGGAAAAAAAAGCTACTGACATTTATTATATGGGTATCCGGAAACCTCCGGAATCCTATAGGGGAAACATGGACTATTTCACACCTCCTTATATTAAAGATTAGAAACTTCATTTATCTTTTCTTTTATTTGCGGTACCGCTTTAATTGTTGTATTATATCCTATTTCCTCACATTCCTCTACTCGTTCAAAGCTGAAAGAATCTATATGAGAGAGGGGAATCTGAATAATTATATCAGCAAGCCTTTTATCTTCTTCGTATATTCTTTTCGACATTATATCTATGGACTGCTGAATTATATCAAAAATGCGAAATATCCTACTCTGATAACTGCCAAATCCCACATCTGAGGCTATTATAATATCAGCACCCATATTCTTTAATACTGAAACGGGCAATCTGTCCACAACTCCCCCGTCTACCAATACTTCATTATGGAATTTTACAGGTTCAAAAACCCCCGGGATTGATATACTTGCCCTTATAGCTTTATACAGCGGTCCCGAAGTAAACACAACTTCCTCTGCATTATTTAAATTTGTAGAAACTATTGATATTTTTTTATCCAAATCTTCAATATTTCTGCTTCCCGTTATTATTTTCAGTATCTCTTCTATTCTGTTCCCCTTCACTATTCCCTTGTTTGGAACGGTAAAATCCAGCCATGTTTTCTTATCAACCTGGGTTGCAAGGCCTTTCAGCATCTTAGGAGATATACCCGTACAGTACAGTCCTCCTATCAATGCACCGGCACTGCTTCCCGAAAAGAAATCTATATTTATATTATTTTCTTCCAGTGCCCTTAACACTCCTATATGGGCTAATCCTCTGGCAGATCCGGAACCTAAAGCAAGACCTATTTTCGGTTTACTCATAGTATCACTCCCTTTAAAATAAAATCATATATCCCACAATTATTCAATATAATTATATAAAATCGGAGGGAACAAAATGAAAGCAACAAAAAATAGCGAGAAAATATCTTTATCAAATACCATATTCATTATATTTATATTATGGATATTATACAATTTAATATTATTTCCGAAAACTTCAATCAATGGCGCTGTGAAAGGACTTAATTTGTGGTTCAACGTATTGATCCCTTCCCTATTTCCTTTTTTTATTATTTCTGAAATATTAGTCTCCTTAGGATTTGTGGATTTTATGGGAGACATACTCGGACCTATAATGAAACCTTTATTTAATGTTTCAGGAAAAGGGGCTTTCCCCTTTACAATGAGTATCACTTCCGGTTATCCCGTCGGGACTAAAATTGTTTCCAATATGAGAAAGAAACAAATTATATCAAAAATCGAATCTCAAAGACTAATCTCCTTTTCCAGCACTTCAGGCCCATTATTTATGATAGGGGCCGTTTCCATAGGAATGCTAAACAGCCCCCAAGTCGGCCCTTTGATAGTTGCTTCTCACTATTTAGGTGCTATAACCGTAGGACTAATATTCAGATTCTATAAACATAATATTTCTTTTAAATATAAGGACCAAAAACATAATGTATTCATTTCGGCTAAAAACTTTCTGCTGTTTAAAAATAAAAATTCAAAAAACCTTGGTACTATTCTTTCAAACAGCACAAAGGAAAGCATAAATTCAATTCTCTTAATTGGAGGATTTGTTATATTTTATTCTGTTTTGACAGAAATACTATATGAGTCCAAATTATTTTATTTAATTCTAAAAATATTCCATGAAATCATTCCGTTTAATATAAGTACAAATTTATTAAGGGGAATAGCTTCAGGAATTATCGAAATAACAGTAGGTTGTAGAACCATAGCCGAATCAAACGGAATACCGCTAATTCAAAAATTAACATCTATAAGCTTCTTAATCGGATGGAGCGGACTATCTATACATAGTCAAGCTTTAAATTTTATATCCTCTACCGATATTAATCAAAAGCTGTATATCTTTTCAAAATTTCTTCACGGAATATTTTCCGGCTTCTTTTGCTATATAATATATAATTTAAAATATAAGGATATGGCAATAACATCATTCTCAGTGGAAAATTACCCTTGGGAAGTATTTTCTCCAGCAAATTGGACAAAGATTTTATTTTCCTCCATACAGTTGGAATTGATTGTAATTATATCCTTAACTATTTTTTCAATAATATCAGCAATTATAGGCTACCACAAAAATACTATTTAGGCCCGCTTAATTCTTTTCTGTTTTGCTCAAGAACTATAATGAGATCCTTTAAATTCTGCTGAGTTTCTCTTAACAGATTATCGGCATATTCCATTGCACCTATTCTTATATCCTTTGCATTTGATTGGGCTTTGGATAAAATTTCTTCTGCTCTTTCCTTGGCAGCCTTAGTTATTTCATCCCTCTCGACTAATTCTTCAAGATGGATCTTTGCTTCGTCCATTAATGTATTGGCTTCTTTTTGAGCTTCCGCAAGAATTCTCTTTTTCTCCTCTTTAATCCAATTAGCTTGTTTTATTTCATCGGGAAGTTTAAGCCTTATTTCTTTAATAATTTCCAATAGCTCTTCCTTATCCAATATGCTCTTTCCGGAAAAAGGTATTTGAGAACTGTTTTCTATTATATCTTCCATTTCATCAATTAAATTTAGAACCTCCATCAGAAAATTTACCTCCTTTTTATTTTTTTCACTAATTCCTTTTCCACATTTTTAGGAACCAAACAGGAAATATCTCCTCCAAATTCTGCAATCTCCTTGACTACACTTGAACTCAAAAATGAATACCTGCTATCTGAAACCATCATTATAGTCTCTATATCCTTGCACAATTTTTTATTAATAAGGGACATCTGCATCTCATATTCAAAATCAGAAATCACTCTTAATCCTCTGACCACAGTAAATATGCCCTTCTCTTTTGCATAATCAATGAGAAGTCCCGAAAAACTATCGACCTCAACATTATTGTACTTACGGACTACCTCTTTTAGCATGTCCTTTCTTTCTTCAACCGTAAAAAGCGTATTCTTGGCATTGTTATTAAGTACCGCCACTGTTACTCTTCCAAATTTTTTTGAACATCGTTCTATTATGTCTAAATGTCCGTTTGTTACAGGATCAAAACTTCCAGGATATATTACTTCCATTACTTTATCTCTCCTTCTGTTATAAGGCTGTAAAATGATATTATTTTATCTCCGTAATCTCTTTCGTCAGTCCTTATTAAATTTAAAATTCTATTTCCAAGTGATAATTTTTTTTCATGTTCAACTACTACTATTCCATTATCTTTTAAAACATTTTTTTTTGAAATAATTTCTAAGGTTTTGCCCGGTAAGTTTTGCCTATAAGGTGGATCCATAAAAATATAATCAAAAACAATACCGTTTTTACTAAAAAAGTCCAAACTTTTCAGGACATCCTTCTTATATATGTAGCTTTTCTCATTAAAGTTTGAAATATTTATATTTTCCCTTATTAAATTTATTCCTTCATAAGAATTATCAATAAAATAACATTTCATTGCCCCTCTGCTCAAAAATTCAATCCCTATATTTCCGGTACCTGCATATAAATCCAATACTATTGAATTTTCATCAATAATCCCTAATATATTAAAAAGGGATTCTTTTATTCTATCTTGAGTCGGTCTTATGTTTTGGTTCTTTGGGGTTTTAAGCCTAAGCCCTTTTCTGCTTCCCGATATAACTCTCAAGGAAAACACTCCTTACTTATTCCTTTAAATACCTTTTTTATTTTAGCATAAATACCATTAATTGAAAATGATTTCATCAATTTTTCCTTTAAACATTTTTTTCATTCTTTCTTTTATCTTCTTATATTTTTCGTCTTTTAATTCAGGGTCCTTCGCCAATATTTCCATAACCCTTTGTTGAACTTCCTTTAAAATATCCATATCGGTAAATAGATTTGCAATCTTTAAATCGGGAAGTCCGTGCTGCTTGAGTCCCAAAAATTCTCCAGGGCCTCTTAACTCCAGATCCTTTTCCGATATTACAAAGCCGTTTGTGGTACTTTGAAGAATTTTCATTCTTTCTCTTGATATCTTGCTGCCGCTTTCATTTATAAGTATACAATAGGATTGGTATTCCCCTCTCCCGACCCTTCCCCTTAATTGGTGAAGCTGGCTCAGCCCAAAGCGTTCCGCATTATATATAACCATTATATTTGCGTTCGGAATATTTACTCCCACTTCTATTACAGTTGTAGAAACTAAAATATCTATAGTATGATTCTTAAAATTTTCCATCATTTCATCTTTTTCGCTCGATTTCATTCTCCCATGTAAAAGGCCTACACTAAATTCTTTAAATGTTTCATTTTTGAACTTCTCATATAATTCCTCAACTGACTTTAAATTCAACTCTTCCGATTCTTCAATCAAAGGACATACTATATAAGCTTGCCTTCCTCCCCTTACCTGTTTTTTTATAAATTCATTCACCCTTTTTATATAGCTTACACCTACCGCATAAGTCTCAACTTTTTTTCTCCCAGGGGGAAGTTCATCTATTATGGATATGTCTAAGTCCCCGTACAAAATTAAAGCTAAAGTTCTTGGTATAGGAGTTGCTGTCATTACTATAGTATCCGGATTCAATCCCTTTTCCGAAAGAAGTTTTCTTTGCTTAACCCCAAACCTGTGCTGTTCATCCGTTATTACAAGCCCCAATTTATTAAATTTAACATTGTCCTGAATAACAGCATGAGTTCCTATAAGAACATCTATGTCATCGGACTGCAACTCATCCAATATTCTCTTTTTGGCCTTTACACTCAAACTTCCCGTTAAAAGCTCACATTTGATTCCCATGCCGTCAAAAAACTTACATACACTTTCATAATGCTGATTTGCCAATATTTCCGTTGGCGCCATCATAGTTGCCTGATATCCCGATTTAACAGCTTTATATATTGCCATCAAAGCAACAACAGTTTTCCCCGAACCTACGTCTCCCTGTATAAGTCTGTTCATCTGCCTCTTGCTTTCCATATCCCTTTGGATTTCTTCAAATACCTTCTCCTGGGCCTTAGTAAGTTTAAAAGGCAGGTTCTCTGTAAATTCATTGATATTCACATCTTTATCAAAGGATATGCCGTCATCCTTAAGGCTGAATTTCTTCTTTATTATAAAGAGGCACAGTTGAAGGATAAATAATTCTTCAAATACCAGTCTCCTTCTTGCAGCCATAAAAGTTTCTCTATTTTGTGGAAAATGAATATTTTTAATTGCATCCTTTATAGAAATCAGATTAAAGGATTTTAATAAGTCATCGGGAAAAATTTCTTCTATTTCATCTATGTATTCTTTCAATGCATTTGCAATCATTATATTCATTTCGTTTACGCTTAATTTATCAGTCACGGGATATATAGGAACTATACTTCCGACTTTATTTCCCTTGTTCCTTTTTTCATAAACAGGAGATATTATCTGAGTTTCGAAATTATTTCTTTTAATTTTTCCATTTACCGATATTTCCTCTCCTTCAGAGAAACTATCAGCCAAGTAATCCTGATTAAACCAAACCAAATATGCAGCACCTGTACTGTCCTTTACAGGTACTTTAAGAATAGACAATTTTCTTCTTGGTCTCAATACAGAAGGAGAACCTGCAATTACAACATTTAAACTGACTTTTTCTCCATCCGCGCAATCCCTAATTTTGGAATATTTAGTTCTATCCTCATATGTTCTCGGAAAGTAATACAATAAATCCTCTATCGTTACTATCCCCAACTTTTTAAGTCTGCTTGCTCTTTTGGGTCCAACACCTTTTACATATTGGACAGACGCTGATAATCTATCCATTTTTTCACCTCTTAAACAGATTTTCCCCTATAAAAATAGGGGAAGAAGAAATTACTCTATCGAAAAAATATAATAATATAAAGGCTGCCCTCCATATATAACTTCTATATCACAGTCATTATGTTCTTTTTCTATTTTTCCAGCCAATTCATCAGCTTGCTCTTTTTCTGTGTCATTTCCATAGAATATAGTTACAATACTCGTATCTTTATCAACCATATCGTTTAAAAGCCTCTCAGATACCTCCTGAACATCTTGACCTGTAGCTTTTATATCTCCATTTGAGATTCCTATGATATCTCCTTTTTTAATCTTTGTTCCATTCATCTCCGTATCCCTCACGGCATATGTTATTTGCCCTGTCTTTACTTCCCCAATTGCTTCCTTCATATTCTCAATATTTTCTTCAACACTTAATTCTTCATTAAAGGATATCAGGGCAGAAATTCCCTGAGGGATAGTCTTCGTAGGAAACACATATATATTTTTGTCACTTAATTCTTTAGCCTGTTCCGCTGCAAGAATTATATTGCTATTATTCGGGAATATAATAATATTTTCTGCCTTTATTTTATTAACAGCATTCAATATATCTTCCGTACTGGGATTCATTGTTTGTCCACCAGGTATAATATAATCCGCATGCAATCCCTTAAAAACTTCGGATATTCCATCCCCCATTGATACAGTTATGATTCCGTACTTTCTGATTTCATCATTTTCCAAATTTTCTTCTTCTTTTTCGTTCTCTTCTGCTTTCTTTTCTTCTTCCTCGGTAACAACAAGCCTTCGATGTTGACGTCTCATATTATCGATTTTAATATCATTTAATTCTCCAATCTCTACTGCCTTTTCCAAAACTATACCGGGATTATTTGTATGAATATGAACTTTTATAAAATTATCTCCCCCTACCACAAGAAGAGAGTCTCCAAGGGGAGCTAATTCCTCTCTGAAGACTTGGGGATTTTTATCCGTATTATTTACTAAAAATTCAGTACAGTACCCGAACTTTATATCATTGGTATCAATATCCTTATGGAAATTCATATTATGACTCTGAGTCTTTGCACTTGTACTGGTCTCATGAAATTCAATTTCCTCGTCCGTATTCAAAGTATTATATGCACCTTGAAGTATTACTAGTAACCCCTTTCCTCCTGCATCAACTACTCCTGCTTGTTTAAGTACAGGAAGCATATCAGGAGTTTTATTAAGCACTTCATTACCGTATTCTATTATTTTATATAAAAATTCGGATATATATTTTTCATCTTTACTTAGCTGTGCTGCTTTGTCGGCACATTCTCTTGCTACCGTTAAAACAGTACCCTCCGTTGGCTTCATGACGGCCTTATATGCGGTCTCCTGAGCCATATTGAAGCTTTCCGCAAAATCCTTTATATAAGCCACTTTCTTCCCTTTCAATCCATTAGACAGGCCTCTAAAAAGCTGAGAAAGTATAACTCCTGAATTTCCTCTTGCTCCCATTAAAGATCCGTTACTTGCTGCTGCTGCTACTTTATCTACGCTTAATTCCTCAAGATTCAATATTTGTTTTACAGCCGATTTCAATGTTAAGGACATATTTGTGCCTGTGTCTCCATCAGGTACCGGGAAAACATTTAAAGAATTTACTTCGTCTTTATGTTGATCTAAATAGTTTGCTGCTCCTATGAATAACTTCTTGAGATCCTGGCCGTCTATATATTCCTTATTCAATATCAAGTACCTCCTTTACTACTTTTGTACCCTAACACCCTGAATAAACACATTTATTTTTTCTATCTTCAGTCCTGTTTGATTTTCAACATTATATTTAACTTTTTCAATTATATTTTCGGCAACTACCGTCATTCTTATTCCATATTGAAGTATGACAAATAAATCAACAACTATATGTGTTTCATTTGTGTGAACTTTCACTCCTTTAGATAGATTTTCCCATTTTAATAACTCAAAGAAGCCTTCCGTAGCACTCTTGGTTGCCATACCTACTATTCCGTAACATTCCATTGCGGATAATCCTGCAACTGTTGCTATCACATCATCATCTATGGAAATATATCCGTATTCGTCATTAAATTTCGCTGGCATATTCTACCTCCTCCTAAATATTTATATGATTACATTTTACCTTATTATATCAAATAGTTCAACTATTGCTGTTTATCTTTTAAATTTAATTCTACGTATTGCATTTTTAATATCTATTATGTTAAAATAGATTATGTTGCTATTGAATAATTATATGCTGTAATAATAAAGCATATGAAAAATAATGAAATTCAGCATAGATTTGAGGAGGTGTTTCTTGTGTCAAAACGTTGTGAAATATGCGGAAAAGAAAAAACATTCGGGAAGAAGGTTAGCTTTTCAAATAGAAAAAGCAGCAGAACCTGGTCTCCTAACATAAAAAAAGTTAAAGCCATTGTTGATGGATCCCCAAAAAGGATTTACGTTTGTACAAGATGTTTAAGATCCGGAAATGTAACAAGAGCATTATAATTTAACACAAGGGGACGGTTCTTCCGTGCTGTTTAAACAGCACGGAAGAACCGTCCCCTTGTGTCTATCCGCATTTATATAGTAGAAGACCTGTTATGAATATAACAAAAGCAAATATAAGAAGCCAAAAATTAATCGGTATTACCTTAATAATTAATATTCCTCCCAATATCATCAAAATCAATCCTATTATTCTGAAGGGACCGCGTCTACATCTATGCGGAGGTCTAATATGCCAAGGTTTCCCCCCTCTCATAAAACCACCACCTCTTGCCACAAACTTTACTACATATTATTCAGATATATATATTATAGTTACAAAATTGTATTTTCCATATAAAGAAGATCAGTCCTTGGATATAACAATTATACATTCTCCCGACTCGATTTTAATTTCTCCTCTGTCTTTGACTATTCTGTTGCTTATTCCATAGGATGAAGAAAATTCGAACTTTTTTCTATCTGTTTCATATTGGAAACCTTTTAATGTAACTATGCTTCCCCTTTCCCACATGGGGATTATTGAAACATAGGTATTTTCCTCTTTTTCAATAACAATATCTCCATATCCGATAAATATCTTGTTGTTTTCATTAACAATAGTTCCTTTAATATTCATTTTATATAATTTATAGAGAAGATGAATATTGGCAAGACTGTGATCTAATCTTGAGCCCGTTGCTCCCATAAAAATTATCTCTTCGGCACCTTTTTCAATAAGAATGTTGATGGCTAATTCCGTATCCGTATAATCCTTTTTTATGGGAAATTTTTTAATTGTCACCTTATCCCTTTCCAGCTTTCTAAATGTATCCTTATCTATAGAATCAAAGTCTCCTATCAAGAGGTCTGGCTTGATAGATGTATCGGCTATATAGTCAGCTCCGCCGTCGGCACAAATTATATAATCCGAATCTCTTGCCACATCTCTTAACAATTTGTCATTCTTAATTTCTCCGTTTGATATAATAAGCCCCTTCATAAAATCCCCTCAATCTTATTTTCTAAGTTTACTCAAAGGTTTCAGCAGTATAGACATTACTATGGACGATATAATAAACTCTGGAAGAAGATAACTCATCTGGTATCCCGCAGAGTATATCCAAGGATTTTGCCCTCCTGCATATTCGGCAAAGAATATTACTCCGGAAAGAAGATGGCATATAAATCTTCCTCCTACAGATAATAATATACCTATTATAAGTACAATGTAATCCTTTGTCGTATATTTTTCTCTCTTAAAATTAAAAATTCCTACAAAACCCAAACAAGCGAAAGCCAAAGGATAATCCAAGAAAAACTGAGCAATATGATAGACTTGAGGATTAAGTATACACTGAAGCACACCATATATTCCTCCAACTATTATTCCCGGTCCTACTCCCCACCTTATTGCAAATATCATGATAGGTATCATACTTCCGGCAGTTATGGAACCTCCCTGAGGAGCTTCATACACCTTTACATAACTTAAAAGAGTAGCCAATGCAATCATTATTCCGCCTTCAGCAATCATTTTAGTACTCCATTTCTTTGAATCCGACATATTATAAATCCCTCCTAATAAAAAATTAAACCCATTACCTGAAAAGGCAATGGGTTTTTAATCATAAACAACTACACTTCCCTCCGCTGGTATTATCCATTTCAGGTTCAAGGGTCGGAAGATTAACTTCCCTCTCAGTCATCACGACTCCCCTAGTGTTAAAACTATATTTTATTTTGCACCCTCATTATAACATGAATCATATAAAATTTCACTATATATTTTTAAATTTCTTTGTTTCCTCTGTTGGGTCCTCTGCCGCAAATATTCCGGAACCTACTACCAATATTTCTGCTCCCAGATCGGCTATTTCTCTTGCATTATCTAATTTTATTCCTCCGTCTACCTGTATTTCAATGTTTAATTTTCTCTTATCGATAATATCCTTAAGATCTAAAATTTTCCTCTTCATTGACGAAATAAAGGACTGACCCCCAAATCCTGGATTTACGGTCATTATTAATACCATGTCGATATATTCCATGATATATTCAATATTATTTAAAGGGGTTGAGGGATTTAACGCTACTCCTGCCCTTATTCCTCTATTCTTAATGCTCTGAATTGTCCTGTGAAGATGGCGGGTAGATTCTTCATGAACGGTAATAATGTCTGCCCCTGCATCTACAAAATCATCTATATACCTTTCTGGATTTTCTATCATAAGGTGAGCATCAAAAGGTAATTTTGTTACATTTCTTATTCTTTTAATCACAGGAGGTCCGAAAGTAATATTCGGAACAAAATTTCCATCCATAATGTCCAGATGAATAAAATCCGCTCCTCCCTCTTCAACTTTCTTCAATTCATCTTTTAAATTGCTGAAATCAGCAGATAATATTGATGGTGCGATCTTTATCATTTTAATATCTCCTTTTGCTACTTTTTATCTCTTGAAGAAATCTCAAATAATTTTCATATCTTTCCCTGCTTATGACTCCATCTTCAACTTTCCTCTTTACCTCACAGTCAGCCTCTTTATAGTGAAGGCAGTCAGAAAACTTACAGTTGCCACTATTCTCCGCTATCTCATTAAAGTACTGCTGAACATCTGATTCATTTTTAATAAATTCAATGTTCAAAGTACTGAAACCCGGAGTATCTACTACATAGCCTCCGCCCTTAAGTTTCAGTAATTCCACATGTCTTGTAGTATGTTTCCCTCTTTTAGTCTTATGACTAATTTCTCCCGTCTGCACACTCAAATCCGGCTGTATTTTATTCAGCAGTGAAGATTTTCCTACTCCGGAAGGCCCTGAAAATACTGTTATATTATCCTTTAAAATCTCTCTTAATCTATCCATTCCTTCATCAAAAAATTTGCTGAGTCCCAATACTTCATATCCGGCGGAATTGTAAATTCTCTTTATCAAATTAATTTCTTCCTTGTTAACGCATAAATCACTTTTAGTTATACATATTATCTCTTTTATTTTTTCATATTTGGCTAATATCAAAAATCTGTCCAAAAGCCACAGGTTAATATCAGGATTTTTGATACTCATAACTATTACAGTTTGGGTAATATTAGCTACTGGAGGCCTTTCAAATTTCGTTTTTCTTTCTCTGATTTCTACCATGTACCCTGTATGATCCGAGGGATTTTCATCGATTAACACATTATCTCCTACAATGGGAGTAATATTCTTTTTCCTAAAAATTCCTCTGGCCTTGCATTCATACATTCCTATTTTTGTATTTACATAATAAATGCCGCCTATCCCCTTTACTATTGTACCCTCCAGCATTATAGCCCTCCCTTATGAAAAATTAAAAACAAATTATCAATCAACCAAAGTTTTGGTTGCCTGCAAAGTATTATCAAAGTATACTTCAAACTTAGTATTTTTAGTTCCCTTTATAGGTATAACAATGGTTCCGTCGGAAGGATAGTGAATCCTGTCATAGTAAACAGTACTTGCTCCTCCGTCTATTTTAAGAACTTTAACTTCGGTTTGACTCTTATCTTGAGGTATTGTTATATTCAAATCACTGGAAATTTCTTTATTATCATCAGCATTGTCTTTATCATCATTATCTCCGTTATTGTCTCCTGATCCTCCGCCTTTTCCACTGCTTACATATAAATCAACCGCGGTGCCTTCTTCAATTTCATTTCCCTGCTCGTAGCTTTGCCATATAACCCTGCCTTCTTCTACTTCATCACTGGGCTGAGGTACAACTTCTCCCTTAGTTAAGCCCTTTTCCTTTATAATCTGTAATGCCTCTTCAAGGGTCTTTCCTACAAGTTTCGGCATAATCACGTTTTTAACTTTCGGTCCCTTGCTTACGACAAAATGTACCTTTGTACCTTCAGACACCTCCGAATATGCTTCCGGGTCCTGACTTATAATTATATTTTCCGGTATTTCTTCGTCAAATTCATAATCTGCTCCGCCATCTTTAAGACCGTTCTCAGACAACAGGGAATCTACATTGCTTATATCCTCATCCTTAAAATTAGGTACTTTTACGAGTTTACTTCCCTTGCTGACCACAACCTCTATAGGATATCCTTTCTTGACAGTATCTCCAGGATTCTCACTTTGAGAAATGACATCTCCTTCCTCAAATTCCGAATTGAATATCCTGCTTTTAACCGAAAATTTCAGCCCTTCTGCCTCAATCATTTCCTTAGCCTTATCTTCTTGAAGTCCCCTTACATCCGGGACTTTCACGGTCGTAGAGAGAAACTTATCTTTAAATTGCCAAAATCCGAAAGCCATGGCACTCACAAGAAGAAATGCAGCAAGTATTGCAAAAAATACAACCCTATTGTTTCCGTTTCTCTTTTTTTTCTTCTTCATGTTTTTAGGACTCTCCTCCTTCACAACAGGTATAATTCTGGTAGGTGAGTCTAATGAAACATCATCTTCTCCAACCATGTCATCATCCCAGTTATTTTTAATTCTTTTCAAATCAACCAGAAGTTCATTTGCACTTTTATATCTTTCCATTTGGTCTTTTCTGACACATTTCATTATAATCTTTTCAAGATTTTTGTTAATGGTGGAGTCTATATGAGAAGGTGGTACTATTTCCTCCTGAACATGTTTTAATGCAACGGAAATCGGGCTTTCCCCTTCAAAAGGAACCCTTCCCGTAATCATTTCATACATCACTATTCCCAGGGAATAGATATCAGACTTTTCATCCGTATATCCGCCTTTTGCCTGTTCCGGAGAAAAGTAATGAACTGAGCCTAAAACATTATTAGTATTTGTAACGGTAGAAGATGTCGCAGCCCGTGCTATTCCAAAATCCGTTACCTTAACCCTTCCGTCCTCTGTAATCATTATATTATGAGGCTTTATATCTCTGTGAACAATATGATTGGCATGAGCATGGGCTAAAGCTTCTGCTATTTGAATCGAATAGTCAACCATCTCCTCGAAGGAAAGTTTTCCTTTTTCTCTGATGACTTCCTTTAAAGTCTTGCCCTTTATATATTCCATGACGATATAATAAATATCCCCTTCTACACCTACATCATAAATACTTACTATATTGGGATGGGATAGTTTTGCCGCTGCCTGAGATTCTCTCCTAAATTTTCTAATAAATTCTTCATCTGAAGTGAATTCTTCTCTCAAAACCTTTATTGCTACATATCTGTCAAGCAATCTACATCTTGCTTTATATACAAGTGCCATACCCCCGCCGCCGATTTTTTCAATAATTTCATATCTTCCGCCTAACAACTTTCCAATCATTTCATCACCTCGTTTCTCTTAGCCCTAACGGCTATTGCCGTAATATTATCGTATCCACCTCTAATATTGGCTTCTCCTACTAATTTTTCACAGCACTTTTGTAAATTATCATCAGCAAGAAGAATTTCAATAATTTCCTTCTCAGTAATCATATTTGTAAGTCCATCGGTGCAAAGAAGTATTATGTCTTTATCAATCAATTCTTCTATAATTATGTCAATCTGAATATTTTCACTTGTACCCAATGCTCGCGTAATTATGTTCTTTTGAGGATGAGTTTGGGCCTCTTCCTTACTTATACTGCCGTTTTTAACCATTTCCGCTACTAAAGAATGATCTTCCGTCAACTGTCTAATCTCTTTATTTCTTATAATGTACGCTCTACTATCTCCAATATGACCAATGTAGAGCCTCTCAGATGCAAAATATGCCAAAGTTATTGTAGTCCCCATGCCATTACATTCTTCACTGCTCAATGACTTATGAAATATTTCCCTATTTGCTTCTTCAATCGTCTTCTTTATTAGCCCAGGTATATTCGCATCCTTTTTTTTAAGCAGATCTTGGCTTTTCAAAAAAACGTCTTCAACTATCTCAACCGCCATAGCACTGGCAACTTCCCCTGCCTTATGGCCACCCATTCCATCAGCAACTACATACAATGGAATTTCATTATCCGTAGATAAATAGTAGGAATCCTGATTATTTTCCCTTATTCTACCTTTATGGGTATATACTCCTACTTCCATAAAATCACCTCGCTATAATAAGCCTTTTTCATTCATATAACTTCTTCTAAGCTGTCCACAGGCAGCATCTATATCAGCTCCCATTTGTCTTCTAACAGTTGCCGGTATACCATTTTTATTTAGTTCTTTCACAAATATCTTTACTGCATCCATTTCAGGCTTTTTATACTTAAATTCTTTAATAGGATTTAGCGGTATAATATTTACATGGCATAAAAGACCATTGAGTATTCTTTTTAATTCATCCAAACACTCTCTCCCATCATTGAGGCCTTCTATTAAAGTATATTCAAAAGTAACTCTTCTATTAGTCCTATTTACATAATATTTACATGCCTTAATAATTTCTTCTATAGGGTATTTATTATTAATAGGCATTATCTTACTTCTCAATTCATTAAAAGGAAAATGGAGAGACACGGATAAAGTAACCGGTATCTCTTCATCAGCAAGCTGATAAATTTTATGTACAATGCCGCAGGTAGATATGGTTACATTTCTAAAACTAAAATTTTGCCCATTTTTATCATTCAATATCCTCAGCATCTTCATTACATTAAAGTAATTATCCAAGGGTTCCCCACTGCCCATCAACACAATATTGGACAATCTTATGCCCAAATTTCTTTGAATATTATAAATTTCACTTAACATTTCCCCTGGTGTGATATCCCTTATTATCCCTTCTTTAGTGGAGGCACAAAAACTACATCCCATTCTGCAGCCTACCTGAGTGGATATACAAGCAGAATATCCGTATTTATATTTCATTGCTACACCTTCAATAATATTATTATCCTCTAAAAGAAACAAGTATTTTTTTGTGCCGTCTAATTTGGAATCAAATCTTTCCAATATTTTTAAATCACTGATATAATAATCCATATTCAGCTTGTCCCTAAGCTCTTTTGAGAAGGAATTAATATTTAAAATATCACTATTCATATTTTTATGCATATAATTATACAATTGTAATCCTCTGTAGGGTTTTTCCCCTATTTTCAGAAATTCCTTTTTAAGCTCTTCCAGCGACATAGATTTTAAATCTGCTCTAATCAAAAAAATCCTCCTATCCCTATCTCAAGTTAATATTATACCATATATATGTATAATATTAATTAATTTTTTTCATCTTGGCAATAAAAAAACCGTCTGTACCGCTAATATTGGAAAATAATTGAATATAACCATTTTCGGTCCCCGATAAATTTTGATCTTCTTTAATCAATTCCTTAAAGCCAATTAGCTTAAAGTTTTTATTGTCTTTCAAAAAATTTCTTATCATCTTTATATTTTCTTCTGAAATAATCGTACATGTACTGTAAATTAAAATTCCTTCCACTTTTAAATATTTTGAACAAGTATTCAATATACCTTCTTGAATAGAAGTTAAGTTATTGATATCTTTCTCTTCCCTATTCCACTTAATCTCCGGCCTTCTTCTTATAAGACCGAACCCTGTACACGGAGCATCTATCAAAAGATAATCCGCCTTGTTAACTAAACATTCATCAATCACAGATGCATCCTGAATTTGAGTTTCAATTATATCTATTCCTAATCTTTCACAATTATCTTCAATTAACTTAATCTTATGTTCATACACATCACGGGATATAATCTTGCCTTTATTGTCCATGATTTCCGCCATATGAGTAGCTTTGCCTCCCGGCCCGCTGCATACGTCGACAACTAAACTGTCCTTTTCAGGATTCATTATCTGAGAAACAAGCATGCTGCTTTCATCCTGAATAGTAAAATACCCTTTTTTAAATTCCTCCAATTCGGTAATTCTATAGGGATTTTCTATGATAAGCCCATAATAGGAATATTTAGTTTCTATTACATCATATCCTTTACTTATAAGTCTTTCTTTCAAATCCTCTCTACTTGTCTTTAAAATATTAACTCGTATATTTAATTTAGGTTTTTGATTATTTGCAATGCACAGTTCTTCGGTAAATTTTTCTCCGTATTCTTTTAGCCATCTATCGACAATCCACTTAGGATGAGAATATTTTATGGATAGATATTCCGATACATTATTTTTATTAATTTTTATCAGTTCTTCTTTATTTCTTGAAATATTTCTCAGCACTCCATTCACATACCCTAAAGTTCCTTTGTGAGAATATTTTCTTGAAAGATTTACGCTTTCATTTACTGCTGCACTATCAGGAATTCTATCCATAAAAACTATCTGATATACGCCTGTTCGCAATATTTCAAGTATAAGGGCAGATAATTTCTTCAATTTGATCTTAGATACCTTACCTATTATATAATCAATATATAATCTGTTTTCCAATACTCCATATACAATTTCCCTTACTAAATTTTCATCTCTCTTATCCATTGAATTTTGTAAATGTTTATATATTGCAATATTGGAATAAGCGCCCTTTTCATTTACATCAACCAATATATTCAACGCAATTTCTCTAGCACTCTTTGCCACCGCATTCCCTCCAATAATTTATATGATAAAGAAAAAGAGTAAGGATTATATTATATGGCTTCCTTACTCAAATAATATATATTTATTATCTGATATTATCGATTATCTTCTCCTGCCCGATAAACCTATAAGCCTTATTAACTGACTTATAGCCACCAAAGTTGCCGCAACATATGTCAATGCGGCTGCCTTCAATACTTTTTCGCAAGGTTTTACTTCTTCTTCATCAACAAATCCACCTTCCAATTGATATAATGCCCTTTTGCTGGCATTAAATTCTACAGGAAGGGTAACAACCTGAAAAAGAACAATTCCCACATAAAGAAGTATTCCAGCCTCCAAGAAAAACGGACTTATTATAAACCCTAAAAGTATTAATATCCAAACAAATCTTGCACCTATACTTGCAATAGGCGCTATATTATTTCTCAGTAAAAGCGGGAAATAACCTTCACTATGCTGAATAGCATGACCCGTTTCATGGGCAGCAACACTTATAGACGCAATACTTCTGCCCTCTGCTACCTGTTTGGATAATCTTACGACTTTTGTTCTGGGGTCATAGTGATCTGTCAATTGTCCTCCTGTAGTTTCAATACTTACATTACTTAAACCATTTTTGTCTAAAATCATCCTTGCTACTTCTCTTCCCGAGTATCCTAACCTGCTCTGTATTTTTAAATATTTATTGAAAGACGAACTAACTTTAGCCTGTGCATACAGTGATAAAATTAAAGCCGGAATTAGCAGGAGCATACCTGTATTATAGCCATAATATCCATAGTATCCATAATTTCCGTACATAGAAATCCTCCCTTTCAACTTCCTATTTAATATAATACCAAAAACATTATAATTTAAACCTTTAATTTAGCTGAGCACCTATTTCCATTTTATTTCCCTTCAAATATTCCCTAACATTTGTTCTTCTTCTGCCTGGAAATTGAAGTTCTTCAATTATTATAACACCATCTTCACATTTTACATATATCCCTGAATTATCAGCTCTTACAATCTGCCCATTATTTCCCTCCGACATTGTATCATCAGCAGATGCCTTATAAATTTTCATAGGTTCATTTTTATAATAAGTGTAAGCAATAGGCCAAGGTTTAAGACCTCTTACCAAATTTCTGATATTAATCCTTTGCTGATTCCAATTAATTCTTCCTAAATCTTTTTTTAACATTGGAGCATAATAAAAAGAATCATAATGTCCCTGTGGCTTTTTATTCTTCTTTGATACTTCAATATTGTTTAAAACCTCCGCTATTAACTCACTTCCCAAAAAAGAAAGCTTATCAGTCAACGTTTCCGAATCATCATCTTCTTCTATATTTAAACTTTTCTGAAGAAGAATATCTCCCGAATCCAGTCCCTTTCCCATCTCCATTATAGTAATTCCTGTTTCTTTTTCGCCGTTTATCACTGCCCAATTAATCGGTGCGGCTCCTCTATATTTTGGAAGAAGAGAAGAATGAATATTTATGCAGCCATATTTCGGTATACTCAGCAATTCTTCCTTCAGTATCTGTCCATAAGCCGCAACCACCATGCAATCAGGTGAAATATTTCTGATAATTTCTATTGTCTCTTTACTGTTTACATTTTCCGGCTGATATACATCTAATTCCAATTCCAAAGCTTTTTCTTTTACAGGAGTGGGCAGAAGTTTTTTCCCTCTGCCTTTAGGCTTATCTCTCTGAGTTATAACGAGAGAAATATCAATGCCTTCTTCATATAATTTTTCAAGAGAAGGAGTGGCAAACTTCGGTGTACCCATAAAAATGATTTTCATATATTCACCCCTTATTTCATTTCTCCTTTTTTTCTTTATCTTCTTCGATTATAAGATCGGTAAATAGTATTCCGTCTAAGTGATCAATTTCATGGCATAATGCCCTGGCAAAAAGCCCTTCTCCTTCTACTTCTTTTCTGCTTCCGTCTATATCCGTATATTCAACCTTTACTTTTTCCGGCCTTTTAACCTTTCCGGTTATCCTCGGTATACTCAGGCAGCCTTCAAAATCAATCAATTCACCTTCCTGCTCAACTATATGAGGATCTATCAATTTATAAAGACCTTGCCCCGCATCTACAACTACGGCTCTTCTCAATACCCCCACTTGAGGTGCTGCAAGTCCTACTCCTTCTTTACTGTACATAGTTTCCGCCATATCGTCCAAAAGAATTTTTATTCTATCAGTAACATTATTTATTTCCTTAGCTTTTTTTCTTAAAATCGGATCTTTGGAATATCTAATTTTTCTAATTGCCATAACATTTTCCTCCTATAATATTGAACTGGGATTTATATCAATATTAAATTTAACTCCTCTATATTTTTTATCATCCCTATTATTTATACATACCCTTCTAATGATATCTTTTAACTGAAATAAATCTTCATCGGGGCATTTAAATAATATCTGCCATCTGTAATTATCCTTAATCTTCTCTATAAGTGCGGGATTAGGACCATATATATTTCCTATTAAATTATAATCATAAATAAATTCCAAATTTTTTATAATCTCACTATGTATATCTTTGGACACATTTATAACTCGTTCTTTTTCTTTTCCATATACAATAATACTCAAAATATTTGTAAAGGGCGGAAATTCAAATTCCTTTCTTAAGAGTATTTCCCTATCGAAAAAGCCTTCATAATTATAATCCTTTGCCATTTGAATACTGAAATGTTCGGGATTATAAGTCTGAACTATTACTCTTCCTTCAAAATCTCCCCTTCCCGCTCTCCCTGCCACTTGAGTCAGAAGCTGAAAAGTTCTCTCGCTTGATCTGTAATCAGGAAGGTTTAAACTGGTATCTGCGGCTATTATTCCAACTAAAGTTACATTAGGAAAATCAAGACCTTTTGAAATCATCTGGGTACCAATAAGTATATCTGTTTCTCCCCTTTTCATCCTTCCAAATATTTTTTCATGGCTTCCTTTTTTTGTCACCGTGTCTGTATCCATTCTTTCCACCGAGGCTTTAGGAAAATATTTTTTCACCTGTTCTTCAACCTTTTGAGTTCCTATACCAAAGTATTTTATATAATTACTCCCGCATTTAGGACAAATCTTGGGAGCAATCATTTCTTTTCCGCAATAATGGCACTTTAATTTATTTTCCTGTATATGATAAGTCATGGTTATATCACAGCTTTTACATTTTATCACATACCCGCATTTTCGGCAAGAAACAAAGGTAGAATACCCTCTTCTGTTTAAAAAAAGTATGGTCTGCTTGCCCTCTTTCAAATTTTCTTCTATTTCCCTATATAGCTTTCTGCTGAATATAGAATTGTTTCCATTGTTTAATTCTTCCCTCATGTCTATTATATCCATTACAGGCATCTTTTTATTGTTAATTCTTTTTTTTAAAACAAATAATTTTATTTCACCATTTAAAACACTATTATAAGTTTCAACAGACGGAGTAGCCGTACCCAATATTAAAGAACTTCCTTCCATGTCACATCTTTTTCTTGCTACTTCGTAAGCACTGTATTTAGGATTCATCCCTGATTTATAACTTGTTTCATGCTCTTCGTCAATTATAATAAGCCCCAAATTATTAAACGGAGCAAATACAGCCGATCTGGCTCCAATAGCTATTTTAACCTTTCCTTCCTTTATCTTTCTCCATTCGTCAAACCTTTCCCCGTAAGAAAGCTTGGAATGAAGAACCGCAACATTGCTCCCGAATCTTCCCACAAACCTTTCAATCGTTTGAGGTGTAAGGGATATCTCAGGTACCAATACTATTGTATCCTTTCCGGCCTTAATCATTTCTTCAATAATCTGAAGATAAATTTCTGTTTTTCCGCTTCCCGTTACTCCATGAATTAAAAAGGAACCATTTTTATTTATATCATCAAGTATTGTATTAAAACATTTTAGTTGTTCTGGTGTAAGTTTAAACCTTTTATAAGGGCTTATATCACTCTTGATGACATTCCTAAACACTTCTGTTTCGGTTACCTTTATTAAACCCTTATCAGCAAGGGCTTTTATAGTTTGATAGGAGGCTTTCGTATCTTCCATTAAATTTTTTATAAAAGCTCCTTTTTTTTTATAAAGATAATTGACTACCTCTATTTGTTTTTTTCCTCGGGAACTTATATCTTTTAAAATATCATCCTTACTTTGATTTGAACTTAAAGAAATATATTTTTCTAATTTTTTGTTTATTTTAGTTTCAATTTCCAAAGTATTATAAACTATATTTTTTTTCTTTAAATTATTAATAATCTTATTGGCATTCTCGTGATCCATAAATTTTTTAACATCATCTAAGTAACATTTTCCCTTTTGATTTATATATCCTACTATTTTTTCTTCTTCTTTTGTCAAATTTTTTAAAGGAACATTATTAACATTAAGAACAGTTCGAATTTCTTTAAAATCTCCCGGAGGCATAACCAAATGAAAAGCATCCAAATAAGAACATAAATAATTTTCTCTCATCCATAGGCTTAATTCAATCATATTTTTAGATAAAATAGGTTCAAAATCCAATGCATCTGCTATATATTTTAAATTTTTAGTCTTATCCTTCCATTCAAATATCCTTACAACTATTCCCTGAATAATTCTGTTTCCAACTCCGAAGGGAACTGCAACTCTCATTCCTTCCTGAATATTATCCTTCATTCTATCCTCTATTAAATAAGTAAAAGGTTTGTCCGTTTTTGAAGAATTATTATAAATAATTACCTGTGCTGCTAAATTTTCCATGGAAATCAACCTTCCCAATTTAAAAATAGTTATAACTTATCTCTTTTATCAATCAATTCCACTGCTTTATCCAATATAATTCCCGCTAATTTTCTTTTTTCCATTAGAGGATAATTGTCAACCACATCTTTATTATCAATTATTGAGACTATATTTGTATCCGTTCTAAATCCTGCGCCATCTTTGGAAATATCATTAACAACTATAAAGTCGAAATTTTTCTTTTTCAGTTTTCCCTTAGCATATTCTATGACATTATTTGTTTCTGCAGCAAACCCCACTATAATTTGGTTTTTTTTAAGTTTCCCAAAATGAACCGCTATATCCGGGTTCGGAACAAATTTAAGCTGTAGACTTTCCCCGTTTTTCTTAATTTTATCTTTGCTTACGGTTTCCGGTCTATAATCCAAAGGAGCAGCAGCCTTTATCAAAATATCGCAATCGCCAAAATTTTTTTCAACTGCATTTAACATTTCAATAGTAGTATTGATTTTTATTATCTCTACCCCATAAGGCGGGGTCAAATTTACCGGACCGGTTATGAGGACAACCTCTCCACCTCTTTTTTTAGCTTCTTCAGCTAAGGCATATCCCATTTTGCCGCTGGAAAAATTAGTCATATATCTCACCGGATCTAAAGGTTCTATTGTAGGTCCTGCAGTTATGACTATTTTCTTGTCTTTTAAATCATCTTTATGAAATGAATTAAATATATAATCCACTATAATTTCAGGCTCCGCCATCTTGCCTTCTCCATAATCTCCACAAGCAAGTCTTCCCTTCCCTGGTTTTATAAACTCATATCCCATTTCTGAAAGCTTCTTTATATTATCCTGAACTATAGGGTTTGTATACATATTCGTATTCATTGCCGGAGCAAAGATAACTTTTGCTCTGGTAGCCATAATAACCGTCGTGAGCATATCGTCAGCTATTCCGCTTGCAATCTTGCCTATTATATTTCCCGTGGCAGGAGCAATCAGAACAATATCCGCTTTTTTGGCAAGAGAAATATGTTCCACTTCAAAAGTCTTTGGCTCTTTAAACATATCAACATAAACAAAATTTTGGGATAAGGTTTGAAATGTCAATGGAGAAACAAATTCCACAGCAGATTTTGTCATAATCACATCTACATTTGAATTAAGTTTTTTGAGCCTGCTTACCACATCACATACCTTATAACATGCAATCCCTCCGCTTACTCCTATCAGTATATTTTTACCATTTAACATCTTATCCACCTACTTTATTCCCTTAATTTCAGGTCTTCTATAGGTTATTTTCCCCTCGGCTATTTCCTCAATAGCTATAGAAACAGGTTTCGTAGAATCTGTAGTAATATATGGCTTCGAGCCATCAACTATCTGCCTTGCTCTTTTAGACGCAAGAATAACAAGGGTATATCTGCTGTCAGCTTTTTTAGCCAACTCATTAATAGATGTATAAAACATATAGTATCCTCCTTAATCTAAAATTGATTTAATTACAGAACGCTGTCTCACTGCTCTGCATTTTTCGGCAATTATTATCGCCTCAATTTTTCTGACTGCATTCGGAACTTCATCGTTTATGACAAGATATTCATACTCAAAAGCCTTGTTTAATTCTTCATAAGCATTGCGAAGTCTTAAGGCTATATCTCTAAGGTTTTCTGTTCCCCTTTTTACTATTCTATTTTTGAGTTCATCTATTGAAGGCGGAAGTATGAATATAAAAACTCCTTCGGGATATATTTTCTTTACATTTAATGCTCCTTGAACATCTATTTCCAAAATAATATCTTCACCTTTTTTCAATTTTTCAAAAACAAATTGTTTAGGAGTTCCATAGTAATGGTTGTGAACAAAAGCATATTCCAAAAATTCATCATTATCTACCATCTCTTGAAATTTTTTTTCATCCATATAAAAATAATTTTCTCCGTATTCTTCTCCCTTTCTCGGAGAACGAGTAGTTGCCGAGACAGAAACACTTAATGATTTATTTCTGTTAAGTAGTTCTTCACATATTGTTCCTTTACCACATCCTGATGGTCCCGATATAACAATTAAAAGTCCCTTGCTCATCATAAATCCTTCTTTCTAATCTATATCACCATCAAAATTATCCTTATCATTAAATCTATGGGCTACAGTTTCAGGCTGAACTGCAGAAAGAATAACATGGTCACTGTCAGTTACAATAACTGCCCTTGTTCTTCTTCCATAAGTAGCATCAATTAATATTCCTCTGTCCCTTGCTTCCTGAATCATTCTTTTAATCGGAGCTGATTCGGGGCTAACAATTGCAATTATCCTGTTTGCTGAAACAATATTTCCAAAACCTATATTAACTAACTTAATACCCACAATTATACCTCCTGTTTTATTCAAAATTTTGTACTTGCTCTCTGATTTTCTCCAATTCACTCTTTGCTTCCACAACACAACTGTTTACTTCTATATCATTCACCTTTGAACCAATAGTATTTATTTCCCTGTTCATCTCTTGAATTAAAAAATCTAATTTTCTTCCTACGGACTCGTTTAATTCCAGACTTGACTCAAACTGATTTATATGGCTATAAAGCCTTACAATCTCCTCATTTATATTGCTCTTATCAGCAAAAAATACCACTTCATTCATTAATTTCTCTTCATCTAAATTAAACTCATCCCCCAATAGCTCTGAAACTCTTTTTCTTAATCCTTCTTTATATTCGTTTACTATGAAAGGAGCTTTTCTCTCTATACTCTTTATTATTTCTTTAAAGTTATTTATTTTTAACAACACATCTTTTTTAAGCTCCTCGCCTTCTTTAATTCTCATATTCATAATATAATCTACCGCATCCTCTACGGCAGGTTTAAGGCAATTCCATATTACCTCTTCATCCTCTTCTTTTCTCTGAATTTTTATAATTTCAGGTATGCTTACAATATTATCTAAAGTTACTTTTTCTTCAATATTCAATTCCTCAGCAACTCTCTCCAAGGCGGATTTGTATGATTTAGCAAGAGGTATATCCACATTAATATCTACATTTGTTTCATTAATATACTCTAAATTTATATATACTTCAACTCTTCCCCTGATTATATACTTCTTAATTATCTTCTTTACTCTCTCTTCCAGATATCCAATATGTTTGGGCATTTTGATAACAATATCATTATACCTATGATTCAGAGTCTTAATCTCCACAGTGAAACTATGTATACCATCGCTGCTTTCTCCTCTTCCAAAACCAGTCATACTTTTTATCATGGTATTATCTATCATCCTTTCCGCTACTATTATAAACCATTGTACCACAATTTACATGCCTGTCAATTTAAAACCATATAGAAATTATAATACTATTAAAGATATTTATCCATTGATTATTACAAAAAATTAAAATTTTATCCTTGTTTTATAGCTCGTAGAAAAATTCCATTTTTATTTATTTATTTTATAATATTTATTTTAATTAAAATAAATGCTATACTTTATATGATAAAAATTTATCTACAAAATTACTACGGAGGAATAAAGATGTCTTTTGATGGAATAGTTACAAGAGCTTTAGTAAAAGAATTAAATGAAAATATATACGGAGGAAGAATCGATAAGATATATCAGCAGGAAAAAGATGAAATACTTGTTCATATTCATAACAAAGGAGAAAATTACAAGCTTCTTATTTCAGTCAGCAGCAATAATTCCCGTGCTTACCTGACTAAAACTTCAAAATTAAATCCTGATAATCCTCCTATGTTTTGTATGCTTCTCAGAAAACATATTCAGGGAGGGTATATATTAAATATCGAACAGTTTCAACTGGATAGAGTTATATCCATGGATATTCAATCTCCCAATGAGATGGGAGAATTAACCGTTAAAACTTTAATATTTGAATTAATGGGAAAATGGAGCAATATAATACTTATAGAAAAATCCACAAAAAAGATTATTGATTCAATTAAAAGAGTTCCGGAAGGAGTAAGCAGAATAAGGCAGATACTTCCTGGACTAACATATGAATACCCCCCTTCTGAAGAAAAATTAAATCCTTTAAATTTAGATAAGAAAAATTTTTCAGAAAGAATTGGTGATACAAATAAGAACAGTCAAATATATAAATTCTTTTATAAAAATTATACGGGATTAAGCCCTTTAGTCAGTAGAGAAATATGCTACAGAGCAAATATTAACGGAGACAATTTATTGTCTTCAGTTAGCAATGAAGAAATGGAAAAAATATTTTTATCCTTCTCTGATCTAATAAAAGGTGTAAATACAAATAACTTTACCCCTAATATTATAAATGCAAAGTCTTTAGGCAAGGTATTCTTTCATGCCCTGGACATATTACAATTTAATCATTTTCCTAAAGAATACGATAATTCCATGAGTAAAATATTAGAAAAATTCTATGAAAAAAGGGATATATCAGATAGGATTTCCCAGAAGTCCTCATCTATTAAAAAGATAATCGAAACAAAGATGGAAAGATCAAGGAACAAACTTCTCAAGCAAAAGAAGGAACTGGTTGAAGCTCAAAAAAGGGATATATATAAGATATATGCAGATTTAATATCTGCCAATATTTATAAAATAGATAAAGGAATTAAGGAAATAAATTTAGAAAACTTTTATGATGAAAATTCAGAGGTAATTTCTATTCCTTTAGATGTAAAATTGTCCCCGTCACAAAACGCGCAAAAATACTATAAAAAATACGCAAAATTAAAAAATGCCGCAAAGCTTCTTGACCAGCAAATACCTCAAACCGAAGAAGAAATATCATATTTGGAAAATGTAATGATAGGAATAGAAAACTGTACAGATATAACTGAATTAGATGAAATCAAAGAGGAATTATTTAATGAAGGATATATAAAAAGCAATCCAAGGAATAAAAAGAAAAAGGAAACTATTGTTTCAAAACCATATCATTTTATTTCTTCAGATGGCATTGATATCTTCGTAGGCAAAAATAATAAACAAAACGATTATCTGACCTTAAAATTTGCGAACAGAGAGGATTTATGGCTTCACGGAAAGAATATTCCCGGAAGTCATGTGATAATAAGATTTAACGAAAATATACCTGAAACAACTATAATAGAGGGAGCCACATTGGCGGCTTATTTCAGCAGAGGAAAAAATTCTCAAAATGTCTCTGTAGATTATACTTTGAAAAAATATGTTAAAAAACCAAAGGGTTCAAAGCCCGGAATGGTAATATATGAAAATTACAAAACCATATATGTAAATCCGGATAAAGATATAATTGAAAAGATGAAAAGAGCGGAATGAATAGGAACTTTTTTCCTTTCTATTCTTTAATAATTACCTGTTCCAATTTATCCGTCTCTTTAAATTGTACACTTATAACTTCACTTTTTTTAGTAGGCACATTCTTGCCTACATAATCTGGCCTTATGGGAAATTCTCTATGACCTCTGTCTATTAATACCGCTAGCTGGACTCTTTTAGGCCTTCCCTTATCTATTAACGCATCTAATGCTGCTCTTACGGTTCTTCCCGTAAAAATAACGTCATCACATAATATTATTGTCTTATTATCAATATCAACATCTATGCTGTTATTTTTTACTATGGGATCTTTATAAATTTTCGTCAGATCGTCCCTGTAAAAAGTAATATCTAAAACTACAACAGAAAGTTTTATTCCCTCTATTTCAAATATTTTTGATGATAATCTCTCGGCAAAGGGAACTCCTCTTGTTTTAATTCCCACAAAGATTAAATCATTGGTCCCCTTGTTTTTTTCAATTATTTCATTGGCAATTCTTGTAATAGCTCTTTGAATTGCCTTTTCGTTCATTATTAGAGCTTTTGTATTCATTTCATTCTCCTTCTTTTATATCCAATATTTTAAGTACCCTTTTAAAATATTCAGGAATATCACAAGTAAATTCCATATGCTTCCCACTAACGGGATGATTAAAAACAATTTTCCCTGCATGAAGAAGTTGTCCCTTTAATTTAAATTCCTCCTTAAAATTCGAATAAAGAGGGTCTCCCACTACAGGATGATTGATATATGCCATGTGAACCCTTATTTGATGAGTTCTTCCTGTTTCCAATTTTAGTTTTAATAAAGTATATTTTCCGTATCTCTTTAGTACCTTAAAATGAGTAACGGCTTTTCTACCATTCTCGTAAACTACCGCCATCTTCTTTCTATTTTTGGGATCTCTACCTATAGGCTTATCTATAGTTCCATCATCTTCTTTTATATTTCCATGAACCAAAGCCGTATAAATTCTATCTATGGAATGAGATTTCAAATCTTCTGATAATACTCTATGGGATGTGTCATTCTTCGCTATAATAAGAAGCCCAGACGTATCCTTATCAATCCTATGAACTATTCCGGGCCTTATAATCCCATTAATTGACGACAGACTGTCCATGTGATAAAGAAGAGCATTGACTAAAGTATTGGAATAATTCCCTGGTGCGGGATGAACCACCATTCCTTGAGGTTTATTAATTACCCCTATATCCTTATCTTCATATACAATATCAATAGGAATATTTTGAGGTTTTATATCCAAAACCTTAGGAGGAGGAATATTTACTATTATATGCTCTCCTTCTTTGACTATATGCTTTGGTTTGACGTGATTTCCGTTTACCGTAATCAATTGATTTTTAATAAGGCCTTGAACGTAGCTCCTTGATACATTATTTAGTTCTTGGGCTAAGTAAGAATCTATTCTCTCTCCATCTTCTTCCCCTACATATATTTCAACTATATCCATTATAGCCCCCTACTGACTTCATATTTATTGAAAATAACCATATAAATAATCATAACAGTCGATATAACAACGAAACTATCAGCAACATTAAATACAGGGAAATTATACCTGTTTAAAAAGCGAAAACTTATAAAGTCAATTACATATCCCAATCTGATTCTGTCTATTAAATTGCCTATTGCCCCAGCCATAAGCATAACTAAGGCTAATTTCATGGAATTACTCAGATAATAAAAATTCCTTTTCAAAAATATAATTATTATTAAGATTACTATAAAAGTCATAATCAGAAAAAATATTTTTCGATTTTGAAGTATCCCGAAAGCTGCCCCATAATTTTCCACATAATGAAATTGAAGAAAATTTTTTATTATTACAACGGGACTTTCAGCTTTTAAGTATTTTACCACGATATATTTTGATAATTGATCAAGTATCAGTATCAGTATAAATATTCCATACAGCAAAATTTTGCCCTCCTTAAGATAGTTTATTTACTTATATTTTAATCCAATACATGAATTTATACAACAAAAAAAGCCAGTATTCCTACTACCAGCTAATTTTTTTATAACCCATAGGAAAGCTTTATTCTTCCTTAATTTGTGCTTTCCATCAATGGGTTTCAAAAAAGGCTTCATTAATTTATTTTAATCGAGGCCTTTTTTGTAATATTCTTCAGAAATCTTTTCTACTTCTTCTACCGTTCCAGTATCATCTTCATCCAACATTCCTCTGTAATCGCCGGTGGAAAAGGACGGATCATTTTTTACTCTGTTATATCTGTCGACAGCCTGATAACTGTCTTCACTGTCAAATTCTACTTTATCACCATTAGCAGGAAAAAATGATTTCATACTTTCAGGTTTTGTTTCAAATATCTTTTCTTCATCGGATAACGCCTTTTTCTTTGAACATTCAGCACACAAATTCGCATAAGGAATTATTTCAAGCCTTTCATCTTCTATTTTTCTCCCGCAATTATCACATAATCCAAATTTATCATTATATAATTTACTCTCAGATACTTCTATTTCCTTTAAAGTATCATTTAACTTATCTTTCATTCCTTTATCCTGTTCCATCATAAACATTTCGGTTCCCAAATCTCCGGGATGGTTGTCATAAAAAGATAATTCACTATAATATCTTTCCATGGAACTTGAATCATCGGAATATTCCATTCTTTCTATTATCTTTTCAACTTTTTTCTTTTCGGAGCCCAACAATTTTTTATAATGTTCTATCTTTTCTTTATTCATTGCATTCCTCCTAATGAAGATAATATTGAACTATATTTACTATTTCAGCTATAAAACTTCCAATCAAAGGAATATTTAATTTTATTAATCTTTGTAAAAAGTAAACTACTAATGCTCCAAGGATAGTAAAACCGACTGCCATACCAAACCCCCTGGCCAACCCCTGAATAAAATTTAAATACAGAAGTTTTTTTCGGTTATTGATTAGATCAACATACTCTCCTATTTTACTTTTCTCTAAATTTAATGCAATATCATCAATTTTTTTTTCAATTTCTTTTTTCCTTCTCAATCTTCTCCCCTCATAAATAATATCTCCAAATTAATAAGAATAATTCAATTTTATAATATGAATAGGACTTGCCTATGGAGTATAAAAAAATGGAGGTTATTCCTCCATTCCTTTATCTTCTTCTAATTCGGAAGATACTGCTATTTCCTTGTCCGTTACATTAGTATTGCTGTTATTTTTATCAATTCGCCTATAATATTCATCCATTGTTGTCAATTGGGATTCAATTAAAGATTTAAAGCGAGTAGTAAAAACAAATACCTCTTTTTTTAGTTCTTCATATTCCTTTCTGATATTGCGCACTTCCTCATTGGCATTCTGAATAATACCCTTAGATTGACTCTCGGCTTCCGATATTATCAATTCGGCTTTTTTCCTTGCTGTAGTTGTTACTTCTTCGGCAGTACTTTGAGCGACTATAAGAGTATTCTTCAAGGTATCCTCCAAATTATCATATTGTTTTAGCTGGTCTGTCAACATCGTAATTTTATCCTTCAGCTCAATATTTTCTTTATAAACCTTCTCATAATCCAATATGATTTCATCAAGAAAAATATCAACTTCAGTCTCCTTATATCCTCTAAAAGCCCTTTTAAATTCCTTATTTTGAATATCCAGTGGCGTAAGCATGTTTTTTCACTCCATTTACTTATATATTCTTACAGTAGCTCTAAATTTATTTTTTTTATTTATTCCATCTAAAGATATAATTTTAGATCTACCATATCCTCTTACAGAAATTAAGTCCCCCTCTTTAACCTCAAAAAAAGATTTTGAAATAGGCTGCCAATTAACTTTTACTTTGTTGAGTTTAATAATCTCTAAACTCTCATTTCTGGATAAATCATAAGAATTACTCATTACAACATCTAACCTTAAAGAAGATAAAGATACCTTTTTATCTTCATAAACTTCTTCAGGTAATTTTAAATCTTCTTGTCTTATTTCCTCTATGTAAACTTTTTCTTTGCCCACAGTTTTTAGATTATAGAGCAAATAATCTTTAATATCATTTTTTATTATTATTTGAGTTTCATCCTTATGTATTAAAATATCCCCAATTTTTTCTCGTCTTATTCGTAAACTCATAATTGCACCTAAAAAATCTTTATGATTTAAATTTTCAAATCTTCCTTTAATGGATAAAGGACACAGATCCGCTTTTACATCTTCAAATGACATGTAATCAGGATATATAAGGATAATTTTTCTTTCCGAATTTTTAATCAAACCTTCTTCCTTATAAGATATTTCAGGAAATCTATTTAAAATGCTCTTTGAAATTCTAATTTCATAAGGATCTAAAAAATCCGTTGAACAAACAGTATAGCTTTTAATAACCTTCTCAATTTTATCCAATAATTTTCTGGCATTAAGAATTTGATTCTTATCTTTTATATTAACAATATACTTATTTTTGTCCTCAATCATCTTATCACCATATTAAAATATAATTGCAATTAAAAAATAAGAAATGAGCCTTAGAAAAATAATAGCCAGTATAGGTGAAAAATCAATCATCATAGTATTAAGTCCGACTCTTTCCAACAATCCTCTGCAAGGCCCCAATATAGGTTCTGTCATCTCATAAATAAAGTTGCTCAGAAAACTACCTCTTAATGAAGGAATAAAGGACATAAATGCCCTTACTATTATCAATATTTCTATAATATAAAACAATATGTTTATAGAACGATATAAAACCATCATAATTATAACCTCTTATCTTTCTCCCTATTTACCAAGAGAATATCCCCTTACTTTTGATTTCGTCAGTAAGGCTTCCATCTATTTCCACATTGCTTGGCGCTAAAACAAAAATATCCTTAGTGACTTTTTGAATATTCCCTTCTAATGAGTATAAACCTCCACTAATAAAATCAAAAATCTGTCTTTTAACCTCTCCATCCAATTTCTCCAAATTAATAATTACGGTTTTCCTCATTTTTAAATCATCAACGATTCTTGGAGCATCCTCATATGCCATAGGTTCGTGAACTATTATTTTCATATTGGCATTAGTATGAATATTTACAACTTTATTATTCATCTTTGTAGCTTTTGTAGTTAAAGGTAATTCAGAATCTTCATTTTCGTCAAATTCTTCCTCTTCTTCATCATCTAAATCATCAATTCCAATAAAATACTTAACCTTATTTAAAAAATCCGACATAATAACCCCTCCTATTTATATATTCTTTTCCCAAACAAACCTGTACCTATTCTAACAATATTTGAGCCTTCTTCTAACGCTATAGTGTAATCATTTGTCATTCCCATGGAGTAGTACTTCATTTCTAAATTGGGATAGCTTTTTCTCTCAATTTCCTCCCCCAATTTTTTTAAATCTCTAAAAACATATCTTACTTCTTCAGGATTTTCTGCAAAAGGTGCAATGGTCATTAATCCCTTGATTTTAATATTTTTGAAATCCAAAATTTGTTCAATAAAAGGTATTGTTTCCTCTTTCTTTAATCCAAATTTTGATTCTTCTTCAGCTATATTTACCTCCAAAAGCACTTCCTTAACAATATTTTCGGCTTCTGCCTTTTTATTTATTTCCTTTGCAAGAGACAATCTATCTAAAGAATGAATCAATTTTACCTTATCAATAATATATTTAACTTTATTTGTCTGAAGATGCCCTATAAAATGCCATATCGCATCTCCACTTATTTCCGGAAATTTCTCAGTTAGCTCTTGAGCTTTATTCTCTCCGATATTTTTTACTCCCAATTCCAGCATAGCATTGATTTTTTCCGGATTAACTGTTTTTGTAACCGCCAATAAAGTTACATCTTCTCTTTTTCTCCCCATTTTTAAAAGAGTGTTATTAATATTTTCCTCTACTCTGTCTAAATTATCCTTTAATTCAGCTTTAATTTCCTCATAGTTGTCAATCAACTATCTGTCCCTCCTTAACACTGTCACCATTTATAATTATTTCATCAAACAGACCTACGGTCTTTCTTGTTTCATCTCCATCTTTTAGTTTAATATAATTATTCCCATCACCTTCCTGTATTATTGCATATTCATCATTATGGCCTAATATTATTACAGGTCTAAATCTAATTATTCCACTAATATCTTTTATATAAATACCCTTTAATCCATCTACATCACATATGGATTTCAACGGTACTTTTATTCCTTCATACTTAGCTTTTACTATATTTATATCTATATAACGCTTATTATAAAAATCTTGGAAAAAAGAATTAAATTTTAATATCAGCAATGCCTTACCATCTCTTTTTTCTATTTTCTCCACTTTCCCTTTGATTCTATCTTTACCGTCATTAGCAGTTATTTCCACTGTATTTCCTGTCTCAAGTGATTCTATCTTTTTACTGTCATCTACTATACAACCGATATACCATTCAAAATTATAAATTATTTTAAAAATAAAATCTCCTGTTTCAACCTTATCATTATTTTTTATTTTCTTTTCCTTTAAGTTAACTCTTTCAAACTTGTCCAAAGTATAATTGTCCAAATTTTCGGCTGAATAGATATCCTCCAATCCATCGCTGTCAAAACTTACGATTCCGCATTCTTTAGAAAAGTAATTTATAGTATTATCGGATATTTCTTTAATTAATTCAGCTTTTCTTTTATTAAGATTATCCAAACTCTGTTTAAGAAGAGTATTTTCTCCGGAAACATCTGTATTCTTCCCCATATTAAGATAAATATTTTCCTTTACTAAAGAAACGTCATCAAAATCCTCTTTACTTATTTTATCCTGTAAAAGCTCAATGGTCTCGCTTAAGTTTTCTTTTACTTCTTTTTTGTCTGTTTTTAATGATTTGCCTTCCTTATCAGCTTTTTTCAAATTTTCAATTTTACTATTTACTTCTTTCAGTTCTTCTTCTAAAGCTGATTTATCATCTGTTAGAGAAATACTTGCAATTTTTTTCCCCGCTCCTGCTCTATCTCCTTCTTTATAATATGTAGAAATTTTCCCATTTCCTTCTGATTTATAAACATCTTCTTTTTTTATCACTACACCTTCAGCTTTTACTACATCCTCCAATTCACCCTCTTCTGCAAGGGTAGTTTTAAATGTGGTAGCATAAAAAGTAGGAACGGTTCTAAAAATCAAATATGCTAATATAAAAAAAATCAATATGAGCCTTAATCGTTTTTTATTTTTTCTTTTTCTATCACGTTCCTCCTTTGACATGGCTATCACCTTTCCGACTATTAACCTTAAATTAATATCTATAATATCTTCTTCAAAAAAGTCATTTCTCCTTCATAATATCAAAAAAAATTTCTAATAGGACTTCCGCCCTATTAAAGAATTAATATACCTCAATCAATCTACAAAGCCTAAAATTCCTTAAAAAACTTGCCATACTTACTTACAATCTTAAATTTAGCAATATTTTCTACGCTGAATTTTTTAACTTCATCTCCATAAGTTACCATCAAAATAGATTTTTCCTTTTTTTTAGCACCTATCACTATTCCCTCAAATTTTTTATTGTCTTTCAAAAATACTTTAAGCTCATCACCAGATTTAATTCTAAATCCATCTAAAATAAATTCCTTCATGTCGGTTTCTTCAATATGAGACTGGGTTACAGATTTTTTATCTATAAGTATAATATTATTTTTTAATAAAATTTTTTCTTTAACCACAGCCAAGATATATCCTATAACACTAACCATAAACAAAGTTATAACTATATATTCTAAATAATCAAGCATACCCCATAACCCCCATAAAATTATACTATTATTAATAATTATACCATAAATGGCTATCTACTTAAACTAAATTTACAGATCTTTAGTTATATATAATACACTATAATATTATATGAATCCATAATAAATCAAGGAAGCATTTTTTGGAATTCGCTTAAGGTCAAATATAAATTAACGAAAATGGGATTTTCCTATAGGTTATAAAAAGCTGCCATATTTTACAATATGACAGCTTTCAAACAATCTTTATTATTCTTTTATTTTGATGTTAACAAATAATATCATTCTATAATATGTTTTTCTTTTATTTGTCTTTCGATGTAGAAATAAACTAATCGATTAACTTCAGTAACTGTTCTCTTAATATTTTTATATCAATACAAACAATTTCCCATATTAAATTTAAATTTACACCTTCATAATCATGAACTATACGATTTCTTAAACCTTTCATTTTAAACCATGGAATGTCAGGATACTCAATCATATATTTCTTATCTAATTTATTAGCTAATTCACCAATTTGACTTAAATTAAACACACATGCTTCCACCATCATGTTATTATTTCTAAATTCATCATATGTGACATTGTTTGTATATTTTAATATAGATTCAATATGGTTAATTATTTTTTGGATAATCTTCTGATTTCTCATATATTACCATTCCTTTCTTTTCAATCTCTTGAATTATTAAAGAATTAGGTTCTATATGTGATTTATCAATTAAATCTATATCTTTTCCCAAAGTATCAACAAGAATTTCAAGCAAACCAACAAAATCCAGGCCCTTTAATTTCCCATTTGTATCAATGTATAAGTCTATATCGCTATTCTTAGCAACCTCACCTTTAGCATAGGACCCAAACAGTATTGCCTTATTTACCGGATAACTTTTTAATATCGGGATTGTCATTTCTTTTATTTTTTCGATTGTAAGAGTATCGGAAATCATAACTCTTAACCTCCTTGGACTTATCTAACTACATATTTATTATAACATTAATTATAATCTGTTAACAAATAATATCATTCTATAATACGTTTTTCTTTTAAATGTTCTAATATATATTCGGATCCTTCTTTGACGTAATCATTCATTTGAGATTCGTTTAAATAGCGATATTCTCCATCTAAGTTGCCGGTAAAATTGTTATAAAAATCGGAAATATATTTTATCTGTTTTTCAATAGCTGTATCAGAATAGTAATCTAAATAGACATTAGGAAACGCTTTTATTTTATCGAAAATACGGAAGGTACGAAAATCAGGGTTATTTCTTAAGAACAAATGATCTAAATTGTACCAGTCTTCCTTTACCGTCCAAATAAAATTTTTATCATTTAAAAAAGCTTCTTTGAATTTTTCTTTTGTTGAGCTAAGTATCATTTTCATCCATAATACATCCGTAATCAAATGAATATAATAACCAATATAAAAAGATAATTTTCCCTTTTCTTCATTATCTCTTATATATGTATCAAAAAATTTCTCATAATCTATATCCTGCTTTTCCCCCGTATCATTCCAATGAGTTATTTTAGGTGAAGGAGTGAAGTCACTCCAATCCTCATTTGGTTCTCCGCAGTCGGGAGCAATATTTCCTACAATAAACTGCTCCATATCAACATTCGGAATATAATCCATGATTATATCGGCTATTCTGAAATGCACCATCCATGATGCCATATTTATTCACTTCCCCCTTTAATTTTATAGTCTTATTATATCAAGAGCAAAAGTCTTCGTAAATGATAGAATAGTTTTATACCCCAAATTTTAGTGAGGAAAGTGTAGGAGAACAGTGTTCAATCAAATATCTTTCCAGCAAATAAAACATCCTCTCTCAGATTATTATCCTGCCATATGGATTTTTGCAATCGGCTTCTTTCAAAAATGAAACCAATTTATTATTTTATAAATTTGAATAATCCCCGATCTTCCCTAAATGTTTACCTATGGTAAAATAGTTCATGGGCGAATATACTACCGGATTAACCTCTCTAAGGTCAAAAAAGTCAAGTTTTTGGATATCCTCAGAAACATTGATATTCTTGATTTCTGCAAAATAAGTGTGTGTAGTGCCGATTTCAACAGTCTTTATTACCTGACATTCATAGCTGAATTTTCCACCTACAAGTAAAGGAACATCAAGAATCTTGCCTTTTTCAACTGAGTATTGCAGTTTATCTTTCATTTCCTTTTTATATGTAGCTCGGTTAAACTGTTCACAAAGAGGCAATAAATCAGGAGTCACAACAGTAGCAGACAAAAAACCTGTTCTTCCAATATTCTCTTTTGTTTTCTTTGTTCCATTTATACTGATTACAAGACAACTGGGCTCTCCCCGTGTATAGCTTATCCATGAAATAGGCGCAAATCTTTCATTTCTATCCTCATTGTATGTGCCGATCAGAAAAACCTGCTGAGTAAAAAAACAAGGTGTATTATTTTTAATCATCTCCATTTTTAAAATCCCCCGCAAAAAACGTAATATTTTTAAGTCCGTGATAATAATTGCCCTTTTCAGAGGTAAATTTCAAAACGCAATAATCTTCAGTGTTGATACCATCAGGATAGTAAATTTCAAAACCCTCATGCCAAAGCATAGCTTTATGTTCCATATCTGTGCAAACTTCCATTGTACCAATAAGCATTAACCCTCTAAACTCTGCTTCATTACAAAAATAAATACACGACTTTGGATTTTTTAAAAATTGCTGTGTCCTCTTTGCAGAAAAATTGGTGGAAAAATAATGGGTAAATAAATCATCATGTTGTAAAGACATCATGGCTTTTGTGTTTGGAAATCCATTTTCATCAATAGAAGAAACAAATACATTTTTTGCACTTTCAACTAAATCCATGATTTCCTCTTTTAATTCTTTTTTCATCTTTATCATTCACTCTCTTTCTATAAGATTTTTAAGAACTTTATTTAACAACATTTCAAATTGAATTATCTCGTCATCAGTAAAGTTCTTATAAAAAATTTTATTCATCTTCATGGATACACGATTGTATTCATCATTGAGCATCTTCGCCTTTTCAGTTAGAGCTATTTTTATCTTTCTTCGATCTTTTGTATCATAATTCCGACAAACAAGTTTTGCCTTTTCCAACCGGTCAAGCATACTTGTAAGGGTTGTCTTTGCAAGCCCTGTTTTCTTTGACTGTTAATAACGGATCCAACATAGAATGTTGAAAAACCATCCCTATAGATTTTCTTACATCATTGTCTTCTTTTCTAACTTCATGTCCTCCAATATGTATTTTCCCTTTTGTTTTTTCCAATACTGTAGAAAGCATATTGATAGTAGTAGATTTTCCAGCCCCGTTTGGACCTAAAAAGGCAAACAAACTTCCCTCTTTTACTATAAAACTTATATTGTCCACTGCCACAAATTTTCCATATTGTTTTGTTAATCCTTCAACTTTAATAATATCCTCCAAATTTCATCCCCTCCATATATATTATTAAAAATATCTTTCACTGCATTATACAATAACTGTAAATTTTATATTCTCCTTCAGCATCTTTTGCTCCTAAATTTCTTTAATCTATTTTATATAAGAGAATAAATCTTGATAATTACATATAAATTAAATATATAAAATAATAGATTTTATAGAATATTTAAGAACAAAAAAACTTCTCTTGAGGCATTATAAGGTAGCCTTTTTTGAAACTCATTTGCGGAAAGTTCTTTTTATTCCGAATTTTCTTTCTAAATTAACACAGACAAACGTTTTGCTGTTATTATACTAAAATATTAAAGGTGAAGATGCAATGTTAAAAGGTTTTAACTCTCCGTAATACCAACCACCGATACCATTTTTCTTTGCTAAATAGCCTTTGGACATTTTTTTAACAATAGAAATTTTGTCCCCGACATTTACAGGCAAGCGGTAATCAGTATAATCATCGCATGTTGCATTCTCATCGAAACTGTAAATATAACTGTTAAGTATGGGGAGGCAATATCCGGTTGTACTGTGTTCCGCATATGAAAATTCATCGCCTTTTTCGAGAATCTTGATTTTGTTGTCCGTATAACGAATATTGATTGAATTTGTTGACGCTTCTTGTGGTGTCAGAGCAGCATATACAGGAAATTCATCATAGCTTTCAAAAATAAAATAAGTAGAATTGATATCGGGTATAATAAATGCATTAAGTTGACCATCACGCTTTAACCCGCACCCGCCATCAATACTGATAATTTTTTGTTTATGATTTATAATAGGATTCGAAGATGCTATTTTATCGTTATATAAGGTAACAGGCCAATGACCAACTATAACATACTTTGAAAAATATAAATTCTTGTCCATAAAAGCATCGTTTTTAAGGTAAGGAAAAGCATCTGTCCCAATGAGAGAATCAATATCAGCGGTCGGCAGTCCTCCGTGAACAAATATAAAATTTTTTGTCTCTATTATTGTTGGAAGAGAACGAAGAAACTCAATTTCAGCCCTAAAGTTCTCACGAATTCTTTGTTTTGCTTCCAGTATATCTAAAGAGGTGCTTATACAAAGATTTAATTCATCGCACATGTCTGTGAAGAAACAACTGCCCCAATGTTTTTTCATATATACTATATAGTTAAAAAGTCTCTCGCAATTTTCAGTACTGTCATCGTCAAGCATGACAAGCTGCCATGCATCTACATTACCCATTAGAGGATACACGCTATATTCTTTGCAAAGCTTTATAATATAGCGAAGTGTCCTAAGACTTTCGGGGCCTTTTTCAATAATATCGCCAATAATAAAAAGAATATCTTTCTCTGACAAGTCTACCTTTTCAAGCAGCCTTTTCAGATATCTATAGTGACCATGGATATCACTTGTAACAATAAGTCTTCTATAATTAGGTATATTGATTTTCTTTACTGTTGTCTTCATAAGACTACCCCCGATATGCATTTTTGCAACCCACATTTAGTTTACCATATAAATATAAAGAAGCCAACTGTTGTTAACAACAATCAACTTCTTTCGATAAAACAGTTGTGTCATTAGGTCAAAATAGATGCGTTAATATAGATATTATTTTAAGTATAACATAAATATCAGGCTGAAACAGATACAATTGCATCTGTTTCAGCCTGATAACCTTGGTCGGGATGACTGGATTTGAACCAGCGGCCCCAAGTCCCCCAGACTTGTGCGCTACCAAGCTGCGCCACATCCCGGTATTTAGCTAAGTTGAAATCTCTCATTTTTTACAAGCAAGATATATTATATACCAAAATAATCTAAATTGCAAATACTTTATTATGTTATCAGAGGAATTTTCAACTTCAACTTAAGAATTTCAAAATTTCAAGGCTTCATCCCTAAAATAAATTAAAAGGTAGAATTTTTCTACCTTTTAATTTATTTATATGGTTTTACATTCCCCCCTATACTATTATACAAATCAGTCCTCCGCTACCGTCGTTAATTATCTTTTCCAACGTTCTTCTTAGTTTTTGCTGAACATCTTCCGGCATCATATGAAGTTTTCCTTGCAATTGCTCATTAACCAAATCATATAACGATTTACCAAATAAATTGGACTGCCATATCTTTGACGGATCTCCTTCAAATTCATTCAGAAAATATTTAACCAGCTCTTCACTTTGTTTCTCCGTACCAATTAAAGGTGAAACCTCAGTAGTTATATTTGCTCTTAAGAAATGTAAACTGGGTGCTTGCGCTTTCAATTTCACCCCAAATTTATTGCCTTGCCTGTATATTTCAGGCTCTTCAAGGTTTAATTCTTCAATACTCGGACTTACTAATCCATACCCCAATTCTCTTGCATCTTTTAATGCACCTGCTATTTTATCATATTCTTTCTTTGTTTGAGAAAGTTTAGATATAAGACCTAAAAGTTGATATTCTTCTTCAATTATGTATCCGGTCATGTCATTCAAAACCTTATAAAATAATCCATCTTCCAATATCAAATTTATATTAGTGACTCCTTCTCCCAATTTTATTTCTGTAATATCAACTTCTTTTATAACATCCAATTCCTTTAATTTACTCAAGGAACTTGAGACCTCACTTAATTTCTGCAGGACTTTAATTGATTCTTTTAAAGAATTTAATATATCCGTTCTAATCCAATGATTTTTCGGAAGCCCTTCAGTCCATCCCGGAAGATTGATGTTTATTTCTTTAACCGGAAACTCAAATAGTATCCTTTCAAATATCTTTTCCAGATCAGCAATTTCCATGTTTAAACAATCAACTGCAATTACTGATACATTGTATTTTTCTTCCAAACTTTCTCTCAAAGCTATGGTACTATCTAAATTAGGGTGTTTTGAATTAAGTAAGATTACAAAAGGTTTTTCCAGTTCTTTTAACTCATTTATAACCCTTTCTTCCGCTTTTATATAATTTGATCTTTCTATATCAGTTATTGAACCATCAGTTGTTATAACCATTCCTATAGTTGAGTGATCTGTTATAACCTTCTTTGTCCCTATTTCTGCTGCTTCTTCAAAAGGTATTTCCTTTTCATACCAAGGGGTAGTAACCATCCGCGGTATATTATTTTCCTCATGACCTAAAGCTCCTTTGACTAAATATCCTACACAGTCGACCATTCTGACTTTAAATTTTACATTATCTTTTAAAACCAATTCTATCGCTTCATTAGGAACAAATTTGGGTTCTGTAGTCATTATAGTTTTTCCCGCACCGCTAAGAGGTAACTCATCCTTTGCTCTTTCTTTTTTATATTTATTTTCAATATTAGGTATTACCAATAAATCCATAAAACGCTTAATAAATGTAGATTTTCCTGTTCTCACCGGACCGACTACGCCTATATAAATATCTCCATCCGTTCTTTCCGCGATATCATTGTATATATTGAATGCTTTCAACTGTCTCCCTCCCTTTCAATTTAATTAATTATATGCTCTCTTAACATTATATATATTCAACCCTTTTTACCCCTCCATTTTGTTATATTGATACAATTCTTAATATTATATATATGTTCACAACCCTCTATAATATGACAGGCAATCAAGAAGAGAAATAAAATTTCTTAAATAAAAAAGGAGAAAAAGTTTAACCTTTTCTCCATCTTTATAGATTTTATCACCAATTATATTTATTTTCTTGAGCTGCTTCTTCCATTTCATGTTTTTTGTCTCTCAGCATCAAATTATACACTGAATTTTTTACGTCACTTCCCCTATACAAAACTTCATATATTTCCTTTGTTATAGGCATAGGCACATTATATTTTAATGAGAGTTCATAAGCTGATTCTGTAGTCTTTATTCCTTCAACTATCATTCCTACTCTTTTTACTGCGTCTTCTATTTTAACTCCTTGTCCAATAAGTATTCCTGCCCTTCTGTTTCTGCTATGCATACTAGTACAAGTAACTATCAAATCTCCTATTCCTGCTAATCCCGAAAAAGTTCCATGGTTGGCACCCATTTTCCCCCCAAGCCTTGATATTTCTATGATTCCTCTTGTCATAAGAGCAGCTTTAGTGTTGTCTCCATAGCCTAGACCATCCGATATACCGGCTCCCAAAGCTATAACGTTTTTTAATGAACCCCCAAGTTCTACCCCTATCACGTCCGGATTAGTATATACTCTAAAATAAGGAGTCATAAATACATCCTGAATATATTCAGCCAAATTTTTCTCCTTGGAAGCAGCTACCACAGCAGTAGGAACATTTCGAGCTACTTCTTCGGCATGAGATGGTCCTGACAAAGCTGCAAATTTATTGTTGGGAAGAATTTCTTCTACTATCTGAGAAATTCTAAGAAGAGAATGGTTTTCTATCCCTTTTGCCACATTTACTATGATCTGTTCTTTATTTATGTACTTCTTGGCTGAATTCAATACATTTCTGACCACCTGAGAAGGAACGCTAGTGACAACGACCTCTCTTTCATATAACGATTTCTCCAAATCAGTAGTTATCATTATATCTTCCGGTATCGGAATTCCCGGAAGATATTTGGCATTTTCTCCTGAATCTCTTATTTTCTCAAGTTGCTTTTCATCTCTCAAATATAAATTTACATCATAACCTTTATTTAAAAGCAAAATAGCTATGGCAGTACCCCAGCTGCCTCCTCCTATCACCCCAATTTTTCTTTTCATAATCATCCTCCTAATAATATCATTGAATTCTTTGTCCTAATTTTGATTCTTTTCCATTCATAAGCCTTGAAATATTGCTTCTGTGTTTAAACACAGCTATACTTGCCAATATCACTGTAAAAATAAATAACTTAAAATTAAAGGGTCTATCAAATAAGACTATAAAAATGGGAACTAATAAAGTCGCTATCATCGAGCCTAAAGAAACATATTTAGTTATTCCTATAACTAAAAATCCTATTAATGTGCAAATCAAAGCTATAGGAAATTGGACATATAACATAACTCCAAGAGAAGTAGCTATTCCTTTCCCCCCTTTAAATTTTAGAAATATAGGCCAGTCATGACCTAACACCACAAAAATACCTGCAATGATAATACCGTCAAAACCCAAAATCTTATTTCCTATGGCTGATGCAATAATTCCTTTCAATATATCAAGCATAAAAACTATTAATCCAATTTTCACTCCAAATACTCTCAATGCATTTGTCGCTCCTGCATTACCGCTTCCATATTTTCTGACGTCGGTTTTTTTTAACCTTCTCCCCAAAACATAGGCAGAAGAAAAATTTCCGATGAGATAAGAGATTGCAGCTATAAATATGGTCTTATTCAATTTTGACCCTCCCTTTCCCTAAATTCAACTTGAAGCGGAGTTCCCTCAAATCCAAAATTATTTCTTATCTGATTTTCCAGATATCTGGCGTAAGAAAAATGCATCAATTTTTTATCATTTATAAAAATCAAAAATTTAGGCGGTTTAATTCCTATTTGAGTTGCATAAAAAACCTTAAGCCTTCTTCCCTTATCTGTAGGAGGTTGATTTAAAATAACCGCTTCATTGACTATATCATTTAATACTCCTGTGGTAACCCTTTTGGTATAAGAAGAATATACGGATTTAATTATTTCAAAAAGTTTATTCACTCTCTTGCCGGTCTTGGCTGAAATAAATATAATAGGCGAAAACATCATAAAAGGAAGAGTATTCTTTATATCCCTCTCATATTCCAAATATGTTCTGTCTTCTTTTTCCACTATGTCCCATTTATTAACTGCAATTACACATGCTTTGCCTTTTTCGTAGGCATAGCCTGCAATTTTTGCATCCTGCTCTGTTATTCCATCTTCCCCGTCTATCACAAGAATACATATATCTGCTCTCTCTATAGCAGATAATGTCCTTACCACACTATATCTCTCAACTTCTTCGGATATACTTCGTTTTCTTCTCAAGCCCGCTGTATCTATCAATATGAATTCATTATCTCCATAAGTAAAATAGGTATCTATAGCATCTCTTGTAGTCCCGGGAATATCTGTTACTATAACCCTTTCTTCTCCCAAAATATTATTAATCAAAGAAGATTTACCTGCATTTGGCTTTCCTATTACCGCTACTTTAATTATATTTTCATTCTCCTCAGTATTTTTGTTTTGAGGAAAATATTTTACGACTTCGTCAAGCAAATCTCCGATACCCAAACCTTGAGCAGCAGAAACGGGAATAATTTCTCCAATTCCCAATTCATAAAATTCATATATATCATCGGGAGTCTTAGGCGTATCAATTTTATTACATACTAATATTACCTCTTTCTTTGATTTTCTCAGAATGTTCGATATGTCTCTGTCTGTAGCCGTCACTCCGGACAAACCGTCTACTACAAAAAGTATTACATCAGACATTTCTATAGCAATTTCCGCCTGACGTCTTATCTGAGACAATATTTTATCCTCACTGAATGGTTCCAATCCTCCCGTATCTATTACTGTAAAATACTTGTTTAACCACTCTGCCTCTTCATATATTCTATCCCTTGTAACACCCGGATTATTTTCCGTAATAGCAACTCTTCTTCCTACAATTCTATTAAAAAGAGTGGACTTACCCACATTTGGTCTTCCCACAATAGAAACAACAGGTCTATCCATAAAATCACCTCAAATCTTTCTTAAATATTTTTATAAATGAATCACCGGAAACATCTGAAAGAATTACATTTGTTTTCAACTTATCTTTTAAATCTTCAACCGTAATATCATCCAGAAATATCTCTTCACCTTTTCTCAGCATACACTTAGGTATTATTATTCCATCTATGTTTTTATATTCTTTAAGCTGTTCAATTAGATCTTGTCCAGTTATCAGTCCAGAAACAGTAATCGTACGGCCAAAAAAATTATTAATAATAGGAACTACCCTTAGGTTAAGGCCATCAAATTTTGAAGATACTTTTTCGGTTATACTTAACATAAATTTATAAGCTAAAGTTCCTGTAGGAATTATATAATTCCTATTTAAAGATATATTTTCTCTTATATTTTTCAATTCATTTTCTATTTCATGACTAAAAAGCCTCATCAACCCTACTCCGTTTTCATATTGAGGAAATTTTTCATATTCTTCATAGGATGGGAGACTTCTATCAGTCATTGCATAAAATTCATCTGACAAAAAAACAAATCTTGTATTTATATTTTGAAATAATTTTCCCTGTATTTTTTCTATGCTGTCTATAAGCTCCTCTGCCATTTTAGTATTAAAAGGTTCCACAGGAAATAAATTTTCTCTGTATTTTGTTAACCCTACAGGCACTATCGCAACACTCTTAACGCTTGGATATAGTTCTGACAGATCATCTATTGTCCTTTTTAATTCATACCCATCGTTAACATGAGGTACCAGTACTATTTGACAGTTCACTTCTAATTTCCCTTTTTTAAATTTTCTAAGTATATCCATTATATTACCGGCATTTTTATTATTCAACATCTTTATTCTGAGATCCGGGTTAGTAGTATGAACTGAAATGTTTATGGGACTTAATCTATATTTTATTATCCTGTCAATATCCTCATCATTTAAATTAGTTAGAGTAATAAAGTTGCCTTGCAAAAAAGATAACCTTGAATCATCATCTTTAAAATATAAAGTTTTCCTCATATTCTTCGGAAGTTGATCTATAAAACAAAAGATACACTTGTTTTGGCAGCTCTTAGCTTTATCAATTAACGGGTTGAAAAAATCCATTCCCAAATCTTCGTCATATTCCTTTTCAATCTCCAAATCCCATACTTCTCCGTTCTTTTTTTCAATTCTGACAACAATATATTCATCTGAAATTAAATACTTATAATCTATTATATCCCTTACTTCATGATCATTAACGGAAACTAAAAGATCTCCCTGTTGAATTCCTAATTCTTCAGCTATGCTTCTCTTTTCTACACTTTCAATTATATTTTTAGGTAAATTTGCTATTTTAAATTCCATAGGTGTCCTTTCATCAAATTATTTAAATACATTTATATTTTATAATAGGAACCGATTAATGTAAATAGAAACAGACTAATGGGATACTATAATATAACAACCATTTTCCAAATCATGAATGGTCCCTGAAGTTATTTTGGATAATTTCAATGACACCTTTTCTTGTTCTTCTTTATCTTCAGCAAGAAAAACAGGTACACCTCCACACATTATCTTTTTTTCATCCGTAGTTACTACAGCCAATATATTACCCTTAATTTCCACATCCATTTTCTGTCCCTCCTAATCTGATGCTTTCCTTCCCACATAGGAATCCAAAGGTTTCTTCTTCGCACTTTCCAACACTATGGTTTTTTCTACTAATCTAACTAAATAATTTACATCATTTTCCATACTTACAACAGCCATAACAATTTTACCGGTATCGGGATCCCTTGCTGCAAGAGGGCTAAAATCAGGCTGATCTACGTCCTTTCTTACTCCCAACAGCACAGAAACATTATGTTCTATTGATTTTCTCTGTCCCAAATTTGAAAGGGTAACCACACCGTTTTTGTCCTTCGGAATAATTTCCACTGCTATCCCTTTTTTTAAATATATATCTCTGCTTGGTTTGTAGCCTATATTTATAATAGATACACCGTTTACTATGAGTAATGGCCCATCAAATGATATTTTTGCCGGATATACATCCGCTATCTCTTCTATAGTATCTCTGGATATAGTCCTGTTGAATAAAAAAATTATTATAATCCCTAAGATAATTCCTATAAGCATAGCATAAACTGTTTTAAAATATCTTCCGCCAATTGTTATAAAAATACTTACTAATAAAGACGTAAGCATTGCCATATAATTTCTTGCCTCAAAGGCTTTAGAAATATCCTCTATATATGCTGTTCCTCTGGGAACTAATTCTGTCTCATCAATTTTCTCCAAGCTTTGTCTCTCTAAATTTCTTACTTCCCTAAACTGTTGTGCCGCCAATGAGAGAAAAGTAACCGCAGAAAACTCTTTTTCCATTAATGAAGGAATGGCAACTGCCCCCAAACTTGCTGCTATAAGTCCTAAAGTAACATGAGAAAAAACGCCCTGAGGATAACTGGGATACTGCCTATAATCAACTTTCAGCATAGATAATCTTGATAAAAAACCCAATAATATGGAAGGGATTATTATATAGCCGTATTTATCCATAAAACACCTTCTTTATTTATTATACCTATTATATATTTTCCTTATAAAACAAATATATTCATTTCTATTAAATAAAAGAGAAAATAAGGCATTCCTATGGATTATAAAAAAGATGACCTAAGGTCATCTTTTCTAATTATTTATTATTCATATAACGGAAATCTCGAACATAATTTCAATACTCTTTCCTTTAGTTCTCCCCTATCGTTTCTTTCGTCTAAAGCCAAGTTCATAATTTCAGCTATTTCCTTCATATCCTCTTCCTTCATTCCACGGGTAGTAACTGCCGGTGTTCCTATTCTCACCCCGCTCGTAACAAATGGGCTTTCCGGATCAAAAGGTATAGTATTTTTATTAGCGGTAATCCCTATTTCATCCAGCATGGCTTCCGCTTTTTTCCCTGTTAATCCTTTGCTTCTCACATCTATAAGTATAAGGTGATTATCAGTACCTCCTGAAACTAATCTAAATCCTTTATTCAGTAATTCTTCGGATAAAACTTTGGCATTTTTAATTATCTGCTTCTGGTAATCCTTAAAATCATCCTTTAATGCTTCTCCAAAACTGACAGCCTTTGCAGCAATAACATGCATCAAAGGTCCGCCTTGAATCCCCGGAAATATTGCTTTATCTATAATTTTAGCATATTTTTCCTTGCATAATATTGCTCCTCCTCTTGGGCCCCGCAACGTTTTATGAGTAGTAGTAGTCACGAAATCAGCATAGGGAACGGGACTCGGATGAAGACCTGCTGCTACCAATCCGGCGATATGAGCCATATCTACCATTAAATATGCCCCTATCTCATCACTTATTTCTTTGAATTTCTTAAAATCTATAATTCTCGGATAAGCACTGGCCCCTGCAACAATTAGCTTAGGCCTTTCCTTTAATGCTATTTCCCTCAATTGATCATAATCAATTCTTTCAGTTTTTTTATCAACCCCATAGGGAACAAAATTAAAATAAGTTCCCGAAATATTTACAGGACTTCCATGAGTTAAATGACCTCCTTGGGAAAGATTCATTCCCAAAACTTTATCTCCAGGTTTAAGTACCGCAAAATATACTCCCAAATTAGCATTTGATCCGGAATGAGGTTGAACGTTTGCATGCTCTGCATTAAAAAGTTTCTTTAATCTGTCCCTGGCCAAATTTTCTACTATATCAACATATTCACATCCGCCATAATACCTTTTTGCAGGATAGCCTTCAGCATATTTATTGGTAAGCTGGCTTCCCATAGCCTCCATAACTTGCTTTGAAACAAAATTTTCCGATGCAATGAGTTCTATCTTATTCCTCTGCCTTGATATTTCCAACTCAATTGCCTTTAATACCTCAGGATCATTTTTTTGTAGATTTTGAAAATCCATTTAATTTCCTCCTCCGTATTAATTTATAAAAAAGGCTTTTATTGAAACATTAATATATTAAGAGAGCCTTTTTGAAACCCATTTTACGGAAAATATATATCAATGAAAATAAAATTTTCCTATGGGTTATAAAATAATTAATAATCAATATTTCCTTGAAAAAATGTTTAAACAATGTAGTATAATAATTATATCTAAAATATGGCCTCCTACATTATTATATAAATTATTATAAAATTTTACAAGATAAATAGTTATAAAAAGGTGGTATTTCTAATGCATGAAAACAGGAATGAATATGATGAAGTAAAAAAACTTTTGATATTATCCATACTTGCAGGAAAGATAATGCTCAAAAGCGGTGCTGAAACCTATAGGGTGGAAGATACTATAAACAGAATATGTAAATCTCGAAAAAATATTAATTATGTAGAATCCTTGGTAACAGCTACGGGAATATCCGTTTCAGTAGAATACGATGAAGAGATTATAACATATATCAAAAGAATTAAAAGTATTTCCATTGATTTAAATAAAATAGATATGGTAAATAATTTTTCCAGAGAATTTGTTAATGGAAATATAAGTATAGAAGAAGGGCTTAAAAGACTTGAAAGAATAAATAATACTCATATATACAATAATTTAACAAAATTAGTATTCGGAAGTTTGGCAGGATCTTTTTATACAATAATGTTCGGAGGTACTTTTATGGATTTTATTTCTAGTCTTATGGTAAGCCTTTTAGTAGTATTCGTAACAAATTATTTAGCAAAAAGGGAAATAACTTTCTTTATTAATAATTTTGTAGGAGCATTTTTAGCTTCTATTTTATCCATACTATTAGTTAAATTGCATATAGGAAAAAATATGGATATGATAATAATAGGTTCCATAATGCCTTTAGTACCGGGAGTAGCTATTACAAATTCTATAAGAGACACTATGTCGGGAGATTTCATTTCCGGATCATCCAGAGGGATAGAAGCTGCAATCATTGCTTTTTCAATAGCTTTTGGAGTAGGTCTTGTATTAAAATTATATTTTAAGGGGGCAATAATGTGATTAGACAAATTATATTTTCTTTTTTCTCCACTATGGGGTTTGCTATTCTTTTTAATATACCGAAAGACACCATAATAAAGTCAGGAATTGTAGGAGCCTTAGGATGGTTTATCAATTTAAATATTTCAAATATTTTCGATTCAGCCATTGCCGGTACTTTTTCCGCTGCTCTTGCCGTCGGAATTATGGGAGAAATACTATCAAGAAATTTTAGAAAACCAGCAACCATATATATAATACCGGGAATAATTCCCTTAGTCCCCGGAGCCGGAATGTATTATACCATGTTCGCCTTAATAGGAAAAAACTTTTCCGATGCTGCCAATCTTGGAACTGAAACGCTATTCATTGCTGTAGCTATTGCTTCAGGTATAATAATTTCTTCTACCTTAAGCTATTCTATCAAGAGAGTCAGAAATAAATCTTAGCTAAATAATTCTTTTCATTTCAAATTGGCTCTCCTTTTTATTTGAAATTCTTTTGTCAATAATTTTTACTATAAAAAATGCAGCAGCAAGAAATATTAAACCTATAGCAAAACTATAAATTTCATAATTAGCTAATCCTGTCTTTTTAAAAACTTTTATTCCTAAAAAAATACCTGAGAGGAATATTGAAAAAGGTATTACATACATAATAAATGCATATTTTAAAATTTTGTTCTCTTTCATGTCTATCTCAACATAATCCCCCACCTTGCTTCCAAGGGAATTCGGAACATTTACAATAATGCTCGGAGCTTTGCACATAGCCGAACAGCTCTCACAACTATGCCCGCAAGCAGTAGACCTTTTGACTTCAACTTCAGCATTATTTCCATCCGTTTTTAATACTAAACCAATTTGGTTCATCTAAATCTCTCCTTGAACTCAATTTTATATTTCCTTTATTATATACCATGGCAAAAATCTTTTTAAGCATAAATAAGAGAGATAATTCGAGGATACCGAAAAAAAGCATTGAAAACTACTGTACATCAGTATTTTCAATACTTTTTTGTTATAATAATAGTGTCGAAGACAGATAGTGATGTCCATGTTAGTAACTTAACAGAAATTAATTTCAAATCCATTTCAATTCCTCATTAGGTATTATAAATTAAATAAAAAGGTTGCAAGAAAGCTTTTTGATAGTGGGTTTCAATTCCTCATTAGGTATTATAAATTACTATGGCTATGCTTTCATTGAAGAACGGAGCATCGTTTCAATTCCTCATTAGGTATTATAAATAGCAGAGGCGGCGGTGGATGAAAAGATAGCGGAAAGTTTCAATTCCTCATTAGGTATTATAAATTAAAAAAGGCGATTTTATACCGGAACCTTTAGTTTAGTTTCAATTCCTCATTAGGTATTATAAATCAGAATATGCAGATATTACGTACAAGGTTAGGGGGGTTTCAATTCCTCATTAGGTATTATAAATCCGGTTTCTTCGTCAACTTCCATGTACTGCTGTCCTTTGTTTCAATTCCTCATTAGGTATTATAAATCAGAAAAGAATATGCTTAATGAATATACCACAGCATGTTTCAATTCCTCATTAGGTATTATAAATGATAGGGGAGGTAGAATGATGAAAGGTTATTACAAGTTTCAATTCCTCATTAGGTATTATAAATTGGTTCTTGCCATGCCATTATATCGCCCTCCTTCCTTCGTTTCAATTCCTCATTAGGTATTATAAATCGAAAAACGTACTCTCAAATTAAAAATGCTCATAAAAGTTTCAATTCCTCATTAGGTATTATAAATAATTTATCTGTTGTCATATCGTCCTCTCCGAGGTAGTTTCAATTCCTCATTAGGTATTATAAATAATTAGCAGAAAGAATAGGAGTGACACAAGTTTACAGTTTCAATTCCTCATTAGGTATTATAAATAATTATGTTGGCAACATATGCGGCGGTTGTATGGTTGTTTCAATTCCTCATTAGGTATTATAAATGAATATGCAAACAAGAACAACTTGTGGTAGGACTGTGTTTCAATTCCTCATTAGGTATTATAAATCTATAGCCTGAATACTTCCATCCTTATCTCTGTAGGGTTTCAATTCCTCATTAGGTATTATAAATGGGGGACTATGCAAAAGAAATTATTTGCGTAGGAGGTTTCAATTCCTCATTAGGTATTATAAATACGAAAGAATAGGACATTCCGATAGCAACATAGCTATGTTTCAATTCCTCATTAGGTATTATAAATCGCCCTGACATGGATTTTCTTTTATAAACTTCCAAGGTTTCAATTCCTCATTAGGTATTATAAATTTGGAAACTAACGGGTTAAGCGGCTTGGTAGCTTACAGTTTCAATTCCTCATTAGGTATTATAAATAAGCGGCCCCTTACCCCCGCTTTGTAGGCTTGTACGTTTCAATTCCTCATTAGGTATTATAAATCATCTGTTGTAGGCCCTTGTAGCCGCCATAACGTCGTTTCAATTCCTCATTAGGTATTATAAATTAAAAAAGGCGATTTTATACCGGAACCTTTAGTTTAGTTTCAATTCCTCATTAGGTATTATAAATCCATTTATACATTGATATTATTATATTCTTTATTTTTTGTCAAACCAAAAAATTTATATAATTTCTTAATAATCTCTATATATTTATTGGTATTACTTAATTATGCAAAAAAATAAATCGCCGTCGATCCCCGGGACTTTTTACATTATTAGGGGTCGACAACAATTTATTTTTATTGTAGTTATTGAGTAGACAATGTACCTTGGTTGAAATTCTTAAAAAAACTATAATTAACTACCGGAACACAACAACCACTAATCGGTTATTGTGTTCCGGTAGTATTTTCAGCATCCTCAAATTATTCCTCTTATTTTAAATTGACTTTAATATGAACTTCCTCCAATTGTTTTTCGCTGACTTCCGTGGGTGCATCCGTTAATAAGCAAGTAGCACTCTGAGTTTTTGGAAAAGCAATAACATCCTTTATATTATCACTTTCCGTAAGAAGCATCATCAATCTGTCAAAGCCATAAGCCAATCCACCGTGGGGGGGAGTTCCGTATTTAAATGCTTCGAGAAGAAATCCGAATTTATTCCAAGCTTCCTCCATAGTAAATCCTAAAGCTTTAAACATTCTCTCCTGAAGGTCCGAATCATTTATTCTTATACTTCCTCCTCCCATTTCATCTCCGTTTATAACTATATCATAAGCCTTAGCTCTTACTTTTTCAGGCTGAGTTTCAAGAAGGTCAATGTCCTCATCCATCGGATGGGTAAAAGGATGATGCTTAGACACATATCTTTTCTCCTCCTCACTCCATTCGAAAAGAGGAAATTCGGTTATCCATAAAAGTTTTAAGTCATCTTTATCTATCACATTTAATTTTTTGGCAATTTCTACTCTTAAATTTCCCAGACTGTCAAGGACTATATTTTCTTTATCTGCCACAAACAGAAGTAGGTCTCCTGCTTTTCCGTTCATTCTTTCTATTATATTATCCAATTCTTCTTTAGATAAAAATTTAGCTATTGGTGATGAAATTTCTTCTTTAGTTATCTTAATCCAAGCAAGACCTTTTGCGCCGAAAGTTTTTATATATTCTTCCAGTTTCGAAATATCCTTTCTCGAAAAATCACCTTCGTGGCCGTCAACATTTATTCCTCTTACCTGTCCATTATTGTCAATAGTATTCTTAAATACCTTAAAAGATGAATTTCCTACAAGATCGCTTATATCCCTTATTTCAAACCCAAATCTCAAATCCGGCTTATCGGAACCAAATCTGTTCATTGCTTCTTTATATGTCATTCTTTGAATAGGAATAGTAATATCAACACCCTTTAGTTCTTTAAATAATCTTTTCAAAAGTCTTTCATTTACTTCAATCACATCTTCTATATCAACAAAGCTCATTTCCATATCCACTTGGGTAAATTCCGGCTGCCTGTTAGCCCTTAAATCTTCATCTCTGAAACATCTTACTATTTGATAATATCTGTCCATTCCTGATACCATTAAAAGTTGTTTCATCAATTGGGGAGATTGAGGAAGAGCATAAAATTTTCCTGCGTTTATCCTACTGGGAACCAAATAATCCCTTGCTCCTTCCGGAGTAGGTTTTGTAAGCATTGGAGTCTCAATTTCCACAAAGTTATTTTCATCGAGAAAATCCCTTATAATTTTAGCTGCTTTGTGACGCATCTTTAATTTCTTTTGCATAGAGGGTTTTCTCAAATCCAAATACCTATATTTCAACCTCATAGCCTCTGATACTTCATCTCCGTCCTTGATATAGATAGGCGGAGTCTCCGATTCATCCAGAATTTTTAGAGTATCAGCTAATATCTCTATTTTCCCTGTAGGAATTTCATTATTTACCGATTCTCTTTTTCTTACTTTACCTCTAACAGCAAGAACATATTCACTTCTAATCTTCTCTGCCTTTTTAAATATTTCTTTAGAAATCGTATCATCAAAAACAACCTGAGTAATTCCGCTGGTATCTCTCAAATCAACAAATATCAAAGAACCGAGATTCCTCTGTCTTTGTACCCATCCCATAAGAATTACTTCTCTTCCCACATCATCTAATCTCAAATTACCACACATATCTGTTCTTCTCAAATTTCCCATTTTTTCTCCCATGTTAAATTCCCTCCTTCAATAAATAAAAAATCCCCTCGTCTCCATAAAGGGACGAGAGGTTTTATTCCCGTGTTGCCACCCTAAGTTAGATATATAAACACATACCTCACTCAAGTAAATATAACGCTTTAAGCGAACAGACCTACTTTAACTTCAGCCTGTTATCTCCGAGGTGTCTTCATTAAAATTGGACATCGGATTTCCACCATCACCGACTCTCTGTACTTTACTTTTAATTACTACTCCTCTTCATCAAAAACTATATTTTTCATTATTATAATCTAAATATTTACTGCTGTCAATATCTCAATTGAAATTATATAAATATATGTACAATTAATCTTCTATCTGCTCTCTCCCATAAAAAATAACGCTACAGTTCCGGGACCGGAATGAGATCCTATAACAGGCCCTACATTGTTAATTATTATATCCTTCACTTTACACTCATCTAACACCAATTTTCTTAAAAAATTTGCATCTTCTAAACAATCCCCATGACTAATAGCAATTACCTGTTCTTCCGGATGTACAATCTTGTTTTGCAGCTCTTTTGCCAAAGCTTTTAAAGAACTCTTCCTTCCCTTTACTTTGTGCAGAGAAACAAGTTTTCCCTCTATGTTAACATGAAGTACAGGCTTTATTTGAAGCAAAGTCCCTAAAACTGCAGTTGTTTTAGAAATCCTCCCTCCCTTCAAAAGGTGAAACAAACTCTCTACCGTAAAGTAATGATTCATTTTCAATTTGTTATCTTCAAGCCAATTCACTATATCCTCTTTACTTTTCCCCTTTAAAAGCATATCATAAGCATAATACACAAGTAGTCCCTGCCCTAAAGAAGCACTTTTTGTATCTACAACTGCAACATCCGCATTTGGATATTCTTTCATGATTTCGTTTTTCGCAGATTCCGCACTTGCTACGCAACCGCTTAATGCCGAAGAAAATCCTATGTAAATAATGCTTTTACCCATGGATATATATTTCTTAAATTCCTCTACAAATGTATAAGTATTAATTTGAGACGTAGTAGGAGTTTCACCATTCCTTACCCGATTATAAAAATCTTTATAGCTGATGGATTTCCCAAAATCATCCTTATATTCCTCATCTTTAAAATGACAAGTAAGGCTTAAAGCTTCTACATTACTACCCTCAATAAAGCTTAGCGGCAGATCACTGCAAGAATCCGTTATAATAACTGTTTGCATCATTATTCTCCTTTTTATTTTTTTATTAATATAAATCACAATATGTTTTATTTATATTTCATATCATATATTTTATATTACAAATTTCAAATCCATATAACTATAATATTCCTCAGAGTTAAACTCATTATATTTAAAATAAAATTTTATGTCAATGTTTTTTATTCATCACCTATATTTATAAAAAAACGGCGTAACTAAAACTAAGTATACGCCATAATAAACTGCACACTATCCATATTTCAATTTAATGTAAGTGTTTCCTCCTCAATAAACTGTTCCCGTATTCTATTCCTCACGGTTTTTTTACTTATATCACTAACTTTTTAGCTAATAGAGCTCCTCCTATAGAACCTGCATACCTGGCTAAAGGATTCGTATGGATTTCCTGTCCGATACTTTCTGATAAAATTTGTACAAATGGTTTTAACTCACATAAACCCCCTGTTAAATAAAGAGCTCCGCTCATTCCGTTTTTATTTAAAAGAGTTTTAATTCGTCCGATGATAGAATTAAATACACCTCGTGCTATATCCTCTCGTTTTGTTCCGCTCCCAATAAGATTAATCACTTCAGATTCGGCAAAAACCGTACACATACTGGTAATTTTGATATTTTTGCCGTATAGAGCTATTTCCCCCATTTCTTCTATGGAAACTCCCAATGTATTTGACATCAATTCAATAAACCTGCCTGTTCCCGCAGCACATTTGTCATTCATTAAAAAGTTTGTTACATTTCCATCTTTGACGGTTATAATCTTAGTATCTTGTCCACCAATATCCATCACCGTTATATCTTCTCCCGCCAAATAATAAGCTCCCTTGCCATGACAAGTAATCTCGGTAACGGTTTTTTTCGCATAAGGAACGGATACCCTTCCATATCCTGTTGCTACTACTACGGATTTATCTACATCAATGGATTGTTCATCCAAGCTCTTTTTTATCTTCATTGAAGTGTCCAAGCTGTTCCATCCCGTCGGCATCACCATATTTAAAACTAAATCATCTTGATTAAAAACCGAAACTTTGGAAGCAGTTGAACCAATATCTATCCCAATATAATACATCTTTTCACGCCCTTACTTCTAATCTAACGAATACAATCCTAAAACCTCTACAGAATTGTCTCTGATAATAGATTTGATATTTTCTTCATCTCTTTTCTCATACATTATGGAAATGCCGCAACATTTAGAAAGTTGTCTTGGAGTTGGGGATATAACATACTTAATCTTTTTATTCTTTAACAAGGATTCTAATTTCAAACCCTGAGTATAATTTGGAAAAAGTATAAAATTCTTCTCCACTAAATCATCTCCAAAAATGCCTCAACCCTTGTTCTTATCTGTCCCACATCTTCTTCGGAATAATCTGTTTCTATATTGATTAACGGAATATTATTCTCTTTTAATGCCTTTTCTAATTTTCCATATTCTATGGCATAAGTATGACAGAAAGATAGATTACAATAAATTACCCCATCAGCATTATACTCCTCAGCATACTTAATAATGTCATCTATTCTATCATTATTTGGAGTAAAACAGGCACAATTTATATTCATATATCTTTCAGCTATGTTTCTTACGAGATCATCAATTGTATCTCCTTCATCAAAAACTTCCTTTTCAAAATATCGAGTACCTGTACATGTCTCTTCTACAACAATTTCCGCATTCAATCCTTCAATAATATGATGAATTTTCCAATTAGGAACAGACATAGGGGTTCCTGTTATCATAATTCTCTTTCTACCGTTAGGTTTCATTGTTTTTATTCTTTCATCCAGTTCATCGCACAATTCTTCTGTTTTCTCGGTAAATCTTATGGGATCGTCAACAAAAGCCACTTGGCTTACTAACAAAGCATCCAACCCGCTAATAGGAGAAGGGGTATGTTTCCTCAAATCATAAAGCCTCTTTAAGGCTCTTCTCTTCTTATTCACCAAATCAATTGAATTTTTCAGTTTTTCAACGGTTATTTTATTACCTGTAAATTCTTCTATTTTTTTAATAAATAACTTGATTTCATCCTGCCACTCCTGAAAATCTTTCTCTCTTTTCATTTGGGGAAGTTCCATTACATGAACAGGCATATATTCCTCCAATATTTCATAAGCCTTTTTTTTAGCATCACAAGTTGTCTCGCCTACAATCATATCGGTTAACTGAAAGTAAGGGCAAGTACGGCTTACTTTCGCTCCCATAAAAGCTTTAACTAAAGGGCATATATTCCTCGGTAATACCTTTTCCCCATCTTCAACCCAAAATTGACTTCCAGAGCAAAGTCCAACTCCTACCGCATCCGCCGCCAAAATCACTTCGTCCGGTACAAAAACACAAAAAGTCCCTACTACCTTTTTACCGTTTTTCTTGCTTTTCTGAATCTCTTCTATTCTTGCTCCGTGTACCTCTGCAAGGGCATAGTTAAAATAATTCATATTATCCGGTCTGTTTTTCTGAGTCATGTAAATCTCTCCAAAAGAATCAGGCAAAGCCGCGCAAAGAATATCGTGTTTTTGTAAATCCATATTCAATTTTTGCCACATTTCATTATAACTGCCCATTTTATAACTCCCCCTTAATTTATTTAACCAAGTAAATTATATAATAAGAAAAAAATTAATAAAAATAGAAAATATCTATAGCTTTCAAATAAATATAAATTTAATCTATTTTAATTACAATAAAATTGCTTAATCTTATTAAAAAGCTGCTTGCATCACTCTTAGCTTGATACAAGCAGCTTTTTAATGTTCTATAAGTATTTATTACCACTCAGCAATTGTTCCGTCATAGTTTCTCCATCTTGGGTTTGTCCAGTGGAGTCCTTCTTCGCTTATTTTTTTAACATATTCTTCATCTATCTCAATTCCAAGACCATTGCCCTTTGGTATATCCACAAATCCGTTTTTATAATTAAATATTTCTTTGTTCTTAACAAAATCAAGCAAATCAAATCCTTGATTATAATGGATTCCAAGGCTTTGCTCCTGTATAAACACGTTAGGTGTACAAACATCAAGCTGCAATGTTGCCGCAAGAGCTATAGGACCATAAGGAGCATGAGGTGCCACTGCCACATCAAAAGCCTCCGCCATAGCAGCTATCTTTTTGCCTTCAAAAATTCCTCCTGTCAACGCCAAATCAGGTTGAACTATATCTACAATTCCCCTTCTGAATATATCCTTAAATGCCCATCTTGTATATAGCCTCTCTCCCGTTGCTATAGGTATGGAAGTATGGGACGCAATCTCTTCTAAGGCATCATTATTTTCCGGCAATACAGGTTCTTCAATAAACATAGGTCTGTACTTCTCCAGCTCCTTAGCTAAAACTTTAGCCATTGCTTTATGGACACGGCCATGGAAATCAACTCCTATCTCCAAATCATATCCTACTGCTTTTCTGATTGAATCCACTCTTTCAAGTACTGCATCTACCTTTTTATAAGAATCTATATAATGAAGTTCCTCCGTCGCATTCATTTTAACAGCTCTAAAGCCCAGTTCTTTTCTCTTTAGAGCTTCATTGGCAACATCTGAAGGCCTATCCCCTCCTATCCATGAATAAACCATAATCTTATCTCTTGCTCTTCCTCCGAGGAATTCATATACAGGCATATTATAATATTTACCTTTAATATCCCATAAAGCCATTTCAATTCCGGATAAAATAGTCATATTTATAGGGCCGCCTCTAAAGAAAGATCGGTAAAGTACTTGCCATAAATCTTCAATTTGAGTGGGATCCTTACCAATAATGTACTCTCCCATTTCTTTGGCACCTGCTACAACAGTTTCCGTTTTTGTACCAGAAATCAACTCACCCCATCCGCTTATACCTTCATCAGTATTTATCTTTAAAAATATCCATCTCGGCTTTATCTTGTATAACTCTAACGATGTAATCTTCATATTGCCGTGATTCCCTCCTTAATTTTAATTTATATGATTGTCATCACACAGATTTATTATACACTAAAAGAACATATTTAGCATTAAACAATAACGTATTAATGTATTAAATTATCCTCATTTCTTGAAGATTTATTTTAATGTAATGAGATTGGGAGGAGTCTGCCCTTTTATAACAGCTATGACATTATCAACTGCCGTATCTCCCATACGTCTGTTTGATTCAATAGTTGTTCCGCCAATATGGGGTGCTAATATAACATTAGGCAAATCAAAAAGAGGCATATGGGCAGGTGGTTCAAAATCATACACATCAGTAGCATATCCTCTTAAAGTTCCGTCTGTTAAAGCTTTGTACAAAGCATCATAATCCACAAGCTGTTTTCTGGCTGTATCAACTAAAATAGCCCCTTTTTTCATCAATTTAAATTTATCTGCATCAAGAATATTCAAAGTTTTATCAGTTAGCGGTAGGTGCAATGTTATGAAATCCGACTTTGATAATAATTCGTCCAGTTCAACATATTTTATTCCCAATTTTAATGCCGATGAATTCTTCTCAATATCATATCCCAATATGTCCATATCAAACCCCGTAGCCCTTTTTGCGGCTGCAGTACCTATGGCTCCAAGCCCTACAATTCCGATTGTTTTTTTATACAAACTTATTCCCGTAGGTTTTATCCATCGGCCAGCTTTGGTATCATAATTAGCTTGATAAAGACCACGTGCCAGCATAATTAAAAAACCGAAAGCCAAATCAGCTACTTCTTGACTATTTGTAGCAGGAGCATTTGTAACAACTATTCCCAATTTATTCGCAGTTTTAATATCTATTGCATCTACTCCTACTCCATGCTTTGCAATTATTTTAAGATTCTTGCATTTCTCTATCACATTGCCAGGGACCTTATCATTTCCGACAATCAACGCATCCGCATCGGAAGCATATTGAATCATTTCTTCATTTGTAAGAGGCCTTCCATATGGATTAAGAGTTACTTCACACCCTAATTCCTCCAATCGTTTTAAAGGCTCTTTGTTAATCCTGCCAAATGTAACTGCTGTAGCAGCAACTTTCCATTTTTTCATTTTAAATTACTCCTTTCTATACTAACCGTTAAATCCGGCAAAAGCCACCTGAATATCAGGTGGCCTGTCTATAAAAATTTTTTTAAACTAAAAACATTTGTTATTTGTTGGAGTCATCTTCAACATATCCAAAGGCCTTATGCCATGCTTTAGGATTCTTTTTGAATAAGAACAATATTGCAAATACACCTGCAAAAGCTATTATTATTCCTATAGGTTTCTCTCCTAAGAAGTAAAACAAAGCATGAATAGGTCTCATATCTGCACCGACAACTGCCGAACCTGTATCCGGCAATGCAATTCCTATTTTCTTTACAGTTGCGGCAAAGACTGGTGCAATCTTACTGGAAGCGTATAATGTTATAGCTACCCCGATAACATCAGTTATATAAGAAGCAATAATATTTCCTCCCATAATAGCTACTGCGACTGAACCCAAGAAGAAAGGAGTTACTCCTAAATCTGCCAGCATGATAAATTTATTTCCCGGCAGGAAGAATATAAGTGGAACAGTAGTTATCATAGTTAAAAGTCCTGTTGTAAGAACATCCGGATGGCCTATAGTAAGAGCTGAATCCATTCCGAAATTAATTTGCCTCTTAACACCCTTAGAAGAAAGCATTCCTCTTACTTTATCGCTTAATGTAGCAAACCCTTCCAAAAGAGCTGCTGTTGCTTTAGGATACAAGTAGATGAATGCACCTGTTCCTATACCTAATGACAATATACTTGCCCATGTACTCATTTCTCCTAATTTCCCATGCCATGCAATAATACCGATAGCAAATGAAATCAGAAATCCTATAACAACTGAATCTCCTAAAATTCCAAACCTTTTCCTTACTGTCTTTGAGTCAATTTGGATTTTAGTCAATCCAATTTTATCAAATAACCATTTTAAAGGAACAGCTAATAAAACTAATCCTTGACCGCTTGCATGAGGAAAAGCAAGACCAGGTAAGTTAAAAAACTTCTGCATAGTAGGCGCTGTTATATCTGCTATTACAAGAAGGAACATTTCTACGGCTATTGTAATTAAAACTCCGTATAATAAACTTCCTGTAGAATAATAAACCAAGCTTCCTATAAAAGCCCAATGCCAAAAATTCCATAAGTCCAAATCCAATGTATCTGTCATATGAAGTAAAAGCATTATTACGTTTACCAATATCCCTATTGGGATAACTAATGCACCAATTGTTGTAGAATAACCTACTGCTGCCAAAAGAGCCCAACCGGTATCTACATAAGGTAAATTAATTCCCGTTGAAGTAACCATGTCAGAAATTGCTCCACCGATTAATCCCATAAAATATGGATTTAAAATTGATACAAGGCCATTAAGTCCTACCCCTATATAAAGAGCTGATCTTAATGCCTTTGTAGGCTTTACCCTAAGAATCAGTTCGAAGATTAGTATTATTATGGGGAGCATAACGGCAGCACCAAAGGTTTTCATAATTGTCTGAAACATATTTACAACCTCCCTTTTCTTTATTTCTTGTCAATAATATCCTTAATCTGTTCAAAAACTTGCTCTTTACCTATACCAGTCAAAAATGGAATGCCACTTATAACGGGTATATCCGTATCATCTAAAGCCACTCCTGCAGTAGAAACAACAAAATCAAAATTTCCACCTTTAACTGTTCTGGTAACGTCTAACACACGGCCTTGAGTGAATTCTGCTTCCACATCCATATCCTCCAATGCCTCTCTCAATGAAACAAGTACTATCGAAGAAGTCGCAACACCGTCTGCACAGACAACTAATACATTAACGCGTTTACGTTCATTTTTCCCTTTCATATTTTCACCTCCTTACAATGGTAAAAAATTACCATCAAATTATTTCTCTATGTTAAATTAAAATTAACTTAAAGGTACATTTTTTATTATTTCCATTATTTCATCACTTGTTTCGGCATTTAATATTTTTTCAAGTATCGAATCATTTTGTAACAATGAAGCCAATTGTTTAAGCATATCGATTTGGCTGTGAGGATCTTTTAATGCCATCATAAAGACCACATTTACATCTACGTTTTTTGACGAATTTTCCATATTTTTAAATGATAGTGGCTTTGCCAGTGTTGCAACGACTATTGCCGGTGCTATTACATGTTTGGGATCCGTATGAGGAATTGCAGCACCATATTTATTTAGCTGTAATCCTGTAGGAAATTTCTCCTCACGTTTTTTAATTCCCTCAAGGTAACTTTCTTTAACAAAGCCTGAATCATATAGTTTCTTATATAATTTTTCAAATAGTTCTTCCTTAGTTTCTACTTCTAATTTTGTAACAATTAATTCTTTATTGAGTAAATCTAACATTTTCATTAATTCAACCCCCAGTCTTTCTATTCTAATATCTTGCAAGCATCATGCCAACTATTCGGTTGGAATTGTATTTTCTAATATTATCTCCTTCATTTCAGCAGAATTTCGGGCTTTCCTCAACTTATCTATTATTTCTTTATCTCTCAATACTTTATACAAATCATATATATAACCTTTAGAATCTTCTTTTAAAGCCATTAAAAATATTAAATCAGTTTTTAGATCTTGTTCCCAAGTGATAAATTTTTTCAATTTTGCAATCACTATAGCAGACCTTTTTACATATCTTATACTGCCATGAGGTATAGCTATCCCTTCTTTCATCCATGTTGATCCTATGGCCTCTCTCTTATAAACACTGAGCATAAAATCTCTATCCACATATTCCTTTAAATCCAATAATTTAATCATTTTATCAAGAGCGTCTGTTTTGCTGTTTACATCAAGGTCAACTAATATTAAATCTTCGGAAATAACTCCTTCAAGAGGACTTTTATCTCTTATATCTATCCCTATAACTTCTTTTAGTTTTCCCAAACCCTCTCCACTCATTATTTCCTCTACTGATATAAATGGTATATCATCAATTTTGGGATCTATAGTTCCCACAAAAGCAGATATAATACTCTTTTTTCTTATATCAACTATTTGTTCATCTATTTCCTGCTCATTAAATGCTCCTATAGGAATAATTTTAAATTTATCTTTGATGCCGACTATTTTATCTTCAATATACCTTTTAATTTTAAGAGCTGTTCCTTCACCGGTTATACATATGGTAACAACAGCCTTAGGAAGTTTATATGAGTCCTTCACTCCTTCTACATGGCCAACATAAGATTTATTTATATCTAAGGAATTAACAATATCATCAAGAGTCGTATCAGGTATAATAGCCCTTCTTACACACTCCAAAACCATTACGGTATCAACTCTTCCTATAGTACGTGTTGGTATTCCCGTTCTTTTGGTAATTATTTCTCCAAAAGTTATAAGAGAACCCATATCAATAAGTATCACACATCCTTTGCCCTCATCTACTTTTTTTGCCAGTTCGATAGTCCTTGAAAGGGCAGCTTCCGGCCTTTCATCAAGATCCATCTCTATACCATGAGCTATATTTACTCCCAGCAGTTTATTGGCAACCTCGGCCATACCTTTAGCTACATGACCATGAGTCAATATTATAACTGCTACTTTCTTTTTGCTCTTATCTTCATTGGCAGAAAATGTCCTCAAATACATTGCAACAAAACCAACTTCGTCATCGGTCAGCTCTATTCCGAGATCCTTGTTTATTTTATCTATCATTTCTTTTGCTACTCTATATTCATTGGCATATTCTTTTTTAACATTTTCAAGTTGAGGATTGATTATAGCTTTTCCGTGTTTAAGCCTGTCATATGCAGCGCTTAAATGTATTGCCAAGGAATAAAAAAAGTTTTTCCTGATATTACTGTAATAGCGGTTAGCAATGTCGACCGCATCCTCAACAGCATAAATAATCTTTTCACCTACAATTTCCTTTAACTCTTTTTTTGAAACCGTAGAATTTAATTTTGTACTATAAGCAAATCTTTTCAGTTCTGTTTCCACTTGACTTCCGACTATTCTATATATGTCACTCTTCGAAAGTCCTTGATTTTTAAGTTCATTAAATCGATCTTCTATAAACTGATAAATCTCATTTGGAAATATATATCTGTTCTCTTTCGGAAATAAACTGCTTCTTCTGTCAGGATATACTATCATATCCTTATCACAATATTTTTCTATTTCGGGATCTCTCTTTCCGACATTAAGAAGTCCCATTCTTACATGATTGGGAAGATATGATAAGCTTATATCTATATTTTTGCTTTCACTATCAAGAGTATTTAATAGACCCCTTGCACATGAAACTTGTATATCACTTCTTATCTCTCCGATGTTTCCTGAGCAATCATACAGCATTAATGCTCTTATGACGTCATTTCTTATTTTTATTGATCTATTTATTCTTAAAGATTCCTCCGCAAAAAAACAATTTATTATTCTGTATCTTTCAGAAAATGGTCTTTCACTAATTGGAGGCAATTCAATAACCATAGGAATCCTTCTCCTGAATGTAAGCAACAAAGATGACTCCGGGTTTTCGGTCGTTGCCGCTATAAGCATTATCCTTGATTCTCTCATATTCTCCGTTTCACCCAGTCTTCTGAATCTTCCCTTATCCAATAAATAAAAAAGTATTTCCTGACCTTCACTGGGAAGCCTGTGCACTTCATCAAGAAACAATATTCCTCCGTTTGCCTTTTCTACCAAACCGGCCTTTGATGTATCGGCACCTGTAAATGAACCTTTATTATATCCGAAGAGATGAGACATAAGCAGTTGAGGATTATCGGCATAATCTGCACAGTTAAATACTATAAAAGGATTTTTTTTAGTAAATCTCTTTGACTCTAATGCAAATTCATACATGGATTCCGCAAGTTGACTCTTTCCAACTCCTGATGGACCAAGAATTAATGTGTGAAGGCCATGAGGTGGATATAATATGGCTGCCATTGCCTGACTGATTTGCCCTTTTAAACTGCCATCATAACCTATTATTCCTTTAAAGGACAGTAGATCAGCTTTCTCCCACTTTTTGCTGCTTTTTAGGTCATCATCTTCTTTTGAATTTTCATTTTTCTTTACATTTTCAACCTCTTTTTCATTTTTGCCATCTTTCACATTTTCAACCGGTTTCACATCATATGCCATACTTAAAATATCTTTTTTTATTTGAGACACGACAAACCTGGACACATTATATCCAATTTCATTTAAACTTTTGGTAAGCTTTCTATCAGATATATTCTTGTTTTCCTTAAGAATTTTTTTTATGTCATCATATAAATATGATTTCCTTCTTTCATTGGAATTTGATATATTATTCAGGAGTCTGTACCTTGTTACATCTTCTCTGCTTATCTTTAGTATTTCTGCAATTTCTTCATCTGTCAGAGGATTTTTCTTATTTTCATTCTGTATAATCTTTTCAATCTCACTCATCATTACATCACCCCTATAGTTATAAAAATTATATATGCAAATTTTGTGACAACTAATATGGCAGGCTTTGTGTAAATTATTAAAATTAGATTAAACAGCCATAAATAATAGTTAACAATCCCCACTCTATCACATTTTCAGCCTCTCATTTTTATCTATTTATTTTTTTGGCTTTCTTAGATTACAGTAATTATTATTTGTATATAGTACTATTCTATCCATTTTAATTTTTCACTTTTTCTGCCATTTTCTGTTCAACTTTAAATGAACCTAAAAAAGGCTTCCTTAATGTATAACACCTTAATAGAAGCCTTTTTTATAACCCATAGGAAAATCCCATTTTCATTAATTTATATTTTCCGTTTTCACTAACCTTTCTTACTTATAATCAATCCTATTTATGCTTTATCCGTAACAATCGATCTATCTCTTGTGAAGTCATGGTATTTGATAAGATCCCTCTTAGACGCCTCTCTGCCTCTTCTTTTGTAATGACTTTACTAAAATCATAGTTTGCATGTTCTTCCCATTCCTCTGCAGTTGAATAAACAAATGTAGCCCAATTAGGCGTAAGTATTTTCCCCCTGGAAAAAGCTGTTACATATAAATTTTCAAGTAAAAACGAAAATGCTTTTGAATACTCTTTACCTGATATCTGGGCAAAAACTTTAATTAATTTAGCTTCCAAAGGCCCGGATTTCAGTAATCTGTATATCATTTGGCTTTTTTCGTTTAAGGATGGACGAATCAGACAATTTTTCAGCAGAAAATAGACTTCCTGAGAAAGATAAACTGTTCGATTTCGATATGCTTTACAATAAAATATTTCATGGGAATCAATCAGTTCAATAACATCTCCTACTTCACAACCGATATCATTTATAGAGGGAAGATAGATATTATCATTACAAGAAAAAATACCTCTATCCTTTAGTTGACTTCGAATATTTTCTACTCCATTTTCACCACGCTTAAGTAAAATCGTCATTTTATCACCTCAAAATTAAAAAAAATTTGATTTAAACAGGCTGACACGTTGGACAAAAATAAATACTTCCCCCTAAATAAGGCTGGCGGATAATCTCTCTTCCACAAACAGGGCAGGGTTTTTTATATGTTTTATTCGACAATTTAGTAGCATAGCCGCCAAAGTTACCGAAAAAATCTTTTTCAGTATCTCGCCCTCCCAAAATAGCCATACTTCTTAGTGTATACTTTACAGATTCAAAGAGATTATCTATTTGTACGTCAGAAAGTGTTTTGATTTTACTTTTAGGATTGATACGTGCATTAAATAAAATATCCTGCAATACACCATTCCCCAATCCCGGTATGCGTTGCTCAGTGGCAAGAAATGCCTTTACACTTGATGTGCCGGAAACACTATTTAATAATTTCATAAAATAAATTTTGTCAAACTTATCGGATAATGGTGATATAGCTTGTTTAGCAGCAATATAATAAGGATTGTCATTTTCTCCATCAGTAAAAACCCACATCCCACCATACATCTGAACCGTACATACCATAACAGATAAATCGTCAAATTCAACTAATAGTTGATGTTTTGGGGGCAGTGAGTCATTATTGGGAAAATATCTGATATTGACACCATCACCAAATAACATAATAGTAGTCCCTAAGGATACTTCAACATATCCAGCAAGAGGAGTTATTGTATCAACTCTTTTGCCTACCAAATGTTTCGAATATGTATCCGGTTCCCCAAAATAAAAAGCAAATTTATGGGGAGAATGGTTTGCAATGACCTTTTTAATCGCTTTGCCTGCTATTGTTTCATTCATCTGTTTTGCAATTGTAATGCATTCAGGAATTTCTATCATTTTTGCACCTCTTTCCAACTTGTATTTTAACATAGGTTTATTATATCATTATTAAGAAAAAACACCACTGCTTTGATCTGATAATATAAAAACACTCATCTTCCTTTTTAATTTATAGGAAAATGAGTATTTCTATATTATCACTTTAAGGCTTCAATACCACTTTTATTGCTTCTCCTCTTCTCGTAAGTTCTATCGCTTTTTTTATTTTTTCTAATTGTAAATTTTATTGGACTTATACCGGTATTAAGATATAAGTCCAATAAATAACCTGACCTGTAATTTAGATATCAAAATAGTATACAAAACTCTATAAAATATGATAATATAGAAAGTATAAAGGGGTACTTTTGATTGATAACTTCGGGCCAATGAAGATCCTTCGAAAGTATTTCCTTTTTTAATATACTATTAACCATTTGATACCTCCTGTACAGGTTCATCAAAAAAACTGTTTAACAATCTTTCAATGTCAATAATAGATTTCATTTTATCTAATTTCTTCATCAATTCTTTATCTGTTATCATTTGTACAAGTGTACTTAAAACTCCCACTTGTTTCTTCGGATCTTTTACTCCGAGCACAAACACAAAGTGAGCTTTTACTTTTTTCTCCGGTTCTCCCATATGCTCAAATACAATCGGAGACGACAGTCTTATAAAAACAATGCAGGCTTCATTGATGTATTCGGCATCCGTATGTGGAATCGCAACACCATATTTTTCGGTCATTAACCCTGTAGGATAAACTTTTTCTCTTTTTTTCAAAGCTTCATAAAAGTCTGATTTTACGTAGCCTTCTTTATATAATTTTTCACTAACTTCTGAAAATAATTGATCTTGGCTTTGAAAACTTTTATCCAACCAGATTAATTCCCGTTTAAAGACTTCCTCCTTTTTATACATTTATAACCCTCCTAAATTTACCATTCTACAGCTCATTTTATATTCTTTTCAATGTCTTGATACAATTTATCCATTCCCATCCAAGGATACAATAGGCATAATCCTTGAATTACCGGCAATTTTGTCTGTATCGCTGCCGTTCCTGCTGTAACAACCATATCCATCTTATCTTCAAAAATAGATAAATCTTGAGTTTTATAGGTATTTACAAATTGCACGTCAGCATTTATCTCTCTTTGAGAAAGTCCGCTTTTTAAATTCTGTATAATCTTTGCTGCTTTTTCATCTCGTATTCCACCAACAAGCAATATTGATACTTTTTTCATGTCATAACTCCTCAATTAAATTCTTTAATTATTTCTTGTGTCCTACTAATTCCAATACGGTCAGCTCCTGCATCAATTAGTTTCAGGCATTCTTCTAAGGTATGAATACCTCCGGCAGCCTTTATCTTCATCTCTTTAGAAACCGATTCTTTCATTAAACGAATGTCTTCTACAGTAGCACCCCCCGGAGCAAATCCCGTTGATGTCTTTACATAAGCTGCACCTGCCTCTTCTACTAATTTAGAACCCAGTGCAATTTCTTCTTTTGTTAAAAAACAATTTTCCAGGATAACTTTTACAATACAAGGAGTTGCATTAACAACTGCGTTGATATCATCTTTTACTTTATCTACTTCTCTGTTTTTCAATGCCCCTATATCAATAACCATATCTAACTCAGCTGCACCCTTGGCATACGCATCTTTTGCTTCAGCAACTTTTGAAAAAGTGGTATGTGCTCCTGAAGGAAAACCAATAACTGTTCCGATTTTAACATCTGTTCCGTGTAATATTTCATAAGCCAAATCTAAATTACAAGGATTAATACATACTGAAGCACAATGATTTTCCTTTGCAAAATGTAAACCTTCTAAAACCTCTTGTTTAGTTAATTGTGGCTTTAATAATGAATGATCAACATGTCTTAAAAATTCACTTTTAGTTAGTTTCATGATAATATCTCCTTTTCTACTAATATTTTTTAATTAATTAATATGAAATTTAGAACAACGAAAACAATTTAACAATAATCCAAGTTATAAAATTGGCACGATCCAAATTTCCAATCTGGGATGCACCTTCCGGTATAGTTACTCCTGCAGTTAGCGCCATCTTTGTTTCGGCAGGTGACAAATTTGTAGCAAATAACAGCACAAGAGCCATTACCACTGTTCCTATTATCAATGAATGAATAACATTGCCCTTAGACATAGCGGTAATCAAGCAAACAAGAAATGGTATTACTGCCAAATCAGCAAATGGTAAAATTTGATTCCCCGGTAAAATTATTGCTAAAAAAATAGTAATCGGCACTAACAACAAACCTACTGCAATAACGGAAGGTTCTCCCAAAGAAACAGCGGCATCCAGACCAATAAAAATCTGGCGGTCACCAAAATGTTTAGCCATAAATTCTCTTGCCGCTTCTGAAATTGGAATTAATCCTTCCATTAGAACCGCCACCATTTTAGGCATCAAATACATAACTGCAGCCATTGCGATTCCCAATTTCAATATACTAGCCGCATCTAACCCTCCTAATATTCCTAAAGCAATTCCGATAATTAGCCCCATTGCCATAGGTTCGCCAAATATCCCGAATTTTTTTCTAATCGTTTCCGGATTGGCATTCAAACGGTTAATCCCCGGTATATGATTCAGCAGCCAATTCAAAGGAATAACGATTGGTAAAAATCCCAAAGCCGTCAAATGAGGGAAAGATATTCCCGGCATACCAAAGTAATTCTCCACATAAGGTTGCGTATAATCAGCTAATAACAAAGCAATGATAGCCGCTACACTGGCTGCCACAATTCCCATGACAACACTTCCGCTTGTAGCCGTTACAGCCGCACCAATAAATGAAAATTGCCAAAAATTCCATATATCAACATCCATTGTTTTGGTAAGCTTCAGGCTTAACATAATAAAATTGATTATCAATACAATAGGAATCATTAACCCGGCCGCAACCCAGGCCCATGAAATAGAAGACATTGCCGGCCATCCGATATCGATTATTTTCAAATTCAGGCCTAATCTTTTAGTCATGGCTTGTGCTGCAGGTCCCAATTCCGATGTCAATAAATTGATGACCAAATTGATTCCCGTGAATCCAATTCCTATTGTAACTCCGGATCTAAAGGATTTTGAAAGACCGGCTCCCATTATCAACCCAAATACAAAGATGATAATAGGTAACATAACTGCTGCTCCCAAACTTAATATCCAATTTAACGCCGCCATTTTATTTCCTCCTTTATATTTTTATATTTAAGGAACCTTATGTCCCTTAACTGCTGTCCAAATCATAAACCATTCTTCAGGTGTCAATTTATATTTTAATGCACTAACGGGCTTTTTTACTAAACCGATTTCTCCTGAACCAGTAATTGGTATCAATTGTGCGGGATGTGATAACAACCAGGCAAAAGCAATTTCATCAATAGACGATGCTCCGACTTCTTCCCTGATAATTTCCAACGTCTCACGTAACCGAATTTCCTGTTCTTCTGTCCCTGTAAAAATTCTTCCTCCTGCCAACGGTGACCAAATCATTGGGTGAATTCTTTCTTCCAAACATAAGTTTATAACCCCGTTTTCCATATTTCCCATATTTAAAGCTGAAAGTTCAACTTGGTCTGTAATTAAAGGAACTGTAAGATATGATTTTAGCATTCGAAATTCATCTGGTAAAAAATTAGAAACTCCAAAACTCTTTACCTTACCATCTTTATATAATTTTTCGAAAGCCTTACCTATTTCTTTTGGGTCCATAAACGGGCTTGGACGATGCAATAATAACGTATCAATATAATCTGTCCCCATATATTTAAGTGATTTTTCTACTTGCTGAATAATATATTTTTCACTATAATCATAATATTTCACCCTTGCAGCAGCAGATTTATACACAATTCCACATTTGGTAATAATCTGCATCTTCTTTCTTAAATCCGGTCTTTTCTTCAGCGCATCTCCAAATTTTTTTTCTACCATATAATTTCCATAGATATCAGCATGATCCATTGTCGTAATACCTAAATCCAAACATTCTTCAAGAAATCGAATTAACTCATCATCAGTCAAATTCCAATCTAAAAGCCTCCAGAATCCGAGAGCTATTCTTGAAAAGTATAAGTTGTCCGCCATCTTTATATATTCCATTTCTATTCCTCCTATTTTTCTACAATATGTTTTAATTTAGATACAACCTCTTTATCTGTTGCTTCTTGATTTACTCCGGTTAAATAACTTATTGCAAATATTGAAGGCGTTTTCACTGTATTTGGTACTCTTGTACTCGAAACTATCAAATCATAATCAGGTGCTAATTTTTCAACTTCTACTATTTTGACTTGTTTTATTGATACGTCTATTTCATTGTCTTCACACAGCTTCTTTACCCTATTTGCAATAACCGTACTTGTTGCAATGCCGCTACCGCAGGAAACAAGAATCTTATAGGTTTTCATTATGTCCACCTCCTTTCAGTTGGGTATATATTTTTTAACAACGTTTTCTTTTAAAGAAAGCATTGTCAAAAGCTTATTGAACTAAAAACTTGGCCGTATCCTTGTCCGTAATCAAAACATTAATATATCCGGCTTTCAAAGCAACTTTTACAGCATCATGTTTTTCTTCGCCCTCCACTATACAAATTTTCAGTGGTATATTTTTTAAATCACTTTCACTAATACCTACACTTCTATCTGTTATATTCTTACAGCAAATGTTTCCATCCTTGTTTAAAAACGCTATAGAAACAATGTCACAAACAGCACCTTCATCTTTCAACTGTTTTAAGCCATCGTCCGAGAGATATCCTGATTTGCTTAGACTACTATCCTTTACTAAAGGTGAACCTAAGCTAAATAAAGCATAATCAGCGCGTTTAGTCTGATTAATAACTTCCTTAATGTGCGTATCATCCATTAAAAGTTCCTTTTCTTTTTTACTCTTAACTAATGCAGGAGCTAATAAAGATAATGAATTACATCCTGTTTTTTTTGCCAAATTAGAAGATATTGTTGTTGCATGCATATCAAGTTCACTTTTGCCGTGTCCCCCTATAATAGGTGAAAATAACAATTTCATATTGGACATATCTTGAATAAAATTAGATACTCTGCTCATTGTCGATCCCCATCCAATTGCAATTGTTGAATTTTTAGTTAAATTGCTTTCTAAATAATAAGCAGCAGTACTGGCAACTTGGTTTTTCATATCATTATTCATTGAACTGTCAACAATAATAGTTTCCTTTAATTGATATTTACTATTAATCTCAGATTCCAATTCTAAATATAAACCGCTATAATCAATAATAATTCGGACAATGCCCATATCCTTTGCTTTTTGTAAAGAACGTGATATTTTCATTCTTGTCAAGCCTGTTTTATTTGCTATTTGTTGTTGTGTTAAATTTTGTTCATAATACATCTGACATATAGTCGTTAAAATTCTCCGCTGCATATCCATTTTCATCAATCACCTTTCTTTTTGTTCATTTGAACATATAGTGTTCTTATGAACAATTACAGTATAATATAGTTATTTTATAATGTCAATAGATTATTAAAAAATATATAATTTATTTTTTCAAAAAATTAAACCATTATAATCAAAATAGATATAATGGTTTAATCTAAAAACTGGCAATATAATTATTTTATTTTTGCGCTACTAAAAGTACTGTTGCAGCCTGTTGCCACAATTTTTCTACTCTTTTAAAACCGGCTGTATTTAACATTTTTATCTGATTATCAATTGTACAAGGAGTATCATAGTGATAAAACCCTCCCTTAATTCCCATTTCTGACCGTAACCGTTTGTTTTCGGCGAAATAAAAATCCTCTTCTTCTTGCGTATTTGCCATATAATCACATTCTATATATAAACCTCTCGAATTTAATGATTTGTAAATTTTAGTATAGAGAATTGTCTTCTCCTCATGGGAAAAATGATGAAGAGTCTGAAAAGAAATTGCCGTATCAAATATTCCGATACCAAAATTATAGTCAAAATAATCTGATCGAATCAGTTTGATTTTTTTATCATTGTACTTTTCTCTCAATCTATCAAGCATACCTTTTGATAGATCAATTCCTGTTACCTCCACATCAGGTAAACGTCTGAAAATCTTATCTAATTCCAGCCCAGTACCACAGCCTAAATCCAACAACTTTTTCGTACTGTCGGGAATTTGTTCCGCCATTCTTTTATAGCCCTCCCTGCAGCCTTCCACCTCATTTAACATATGGTCATCATACATATTCACACGTTTATTAAAAAATTCATCCATTTTTTCCAAATCCATGTATATTCCCTCTTTCTAAGTCCATATTGAACTAAATAATTATTACCATGGAATAATAGTCAAATTAGGCCATTTATTATGCCATTTGTTCACTTTATTGTTATAAATCTCTTCGGTTATCTGTACTTTATTGGCCCGGACAATCCCCCCAAACAAGTCGTTAAGTCCAAAAGGCGCATACACCTTTAATCTGTCCTCCTCAATTCTTAACCCTATAGATGTAGCTGTTGTAGGCCATGAATTTATTGATTCTTCAAGAGAATTGTATGGTTCAATTTTATACCCAAAATGATTTTCATACCAAAGATGAACTCTTGCTTCATTTTTAACATCAATAGGGATTTTAATGTCCGAAAAAAGAGTATTCACTCGCTGAGCCATTAAATTTTCGGTGGATTCTTCTAAATTTAAATCGAAATATACAAAATCTATATCACTTATTCCATAGTCAATGGGATTATCGGAAAGAAAATTCCAAACAGTTTGAGCAATACATCCGGCTCCTATATAATAATCTGTAATATTTAATTCTTTTGATTTTATTAAGATTTTTTTCAAATTTGAATTCAACATGATAATATTTTCAAGCATATTAATTTGTGTAGAAATATCTTTATTTAATCCGTCAAATTTGTGAAGCATAAGATCCCTCCTAAATATATCTCCATTCATATGTTCCGCCTAACTCTTCCATAAATTTTTCAATTGACGGAAGCCGATCCTTTTCCACACCATTGATAAATATAATTCTTAATTCCGAACCCCCTACGGAATAGGAATTTACGGGATATGACTGTATGAATGTTCTCCTTATCCCCTTTAAATACTGCTCGTCCTCAAAAGGCGTATAGTCCCCGAGATAATTTAACGAAAAAGGTGAAAGTATATAAATATACTTTGTGAACTCTATATCCCCGTTTAGTTCCTTTAATACAATATTGTCCTTTGAAAGCTCGGCATCTGTTTCCAGATATTTTTTATAATAATCAAATTTAGAATTTTTATGGGAAACGCCATTAAAAGTACAGGGAATCTTGTCAACAAAATTTCCTATGGTATTATAATATTTATATTTCTCCCATATCCGTTTATTGCTCAATATTCCTAGAGGAATAGAATCAATTTCAAACTGGATATACAATATCTTTGATACAATATATATTGCAGTTTCAAGGATCGGTTTGAAATCAGAATTGTATTTTATCACAAACGGTTCGGAAAATCTAATAGGACTTCCTGTTGTATAGCAGGGATATTTTTTGCAAAATAAGTCTGCTGCTGCTTTATATTCCTTTAAGATTAAAGATTTGTTGAATATCTCAAACTTCTTTTCTTTGTCACATAAAAGGATATTGTTTATATAATGGCTGAATGGCAAAATCGCATAGTTCTTATCACATCTTTCTTCCAAATACATTCTTATTATTCGTTTGGCATTAATATCGGAAATTAAATGGGCAATGTTCAGCAAAAAACAATATTGATTTAAACTTAACTTTATTATGGCAAAATAATATAATATGTTATTTAAACCTCCTTCTTCGTTTAAGGCCTTTTCCATGAAATCCATAATTCTTTCCATAGCTTCTATTTTTGATCTATAATCATATTCGGAAATATCTATAATGTTAAAATCAATATTGTCTAATTTCCCATATTCCACAAATTTATATAATCCCTCTTCAAAACATATAGATGACCTGAGTACCGGCTGTTCATTAATCAGTTTTAACAATATCGCATTTTTATTGTCTTGAAAATTTTTATTTTTAAAGGGAATTATAAATCTTATCTTGCTCCTTTTAATTTTTCGATCCCAAAGTTTCGCATTTTCATTAGCCACACAACCCATATCGTATTTATATACTCTTTTCTTTAAAAATATATTTTCCCTTAATTCATCCGAATCTGCCTTTAATTCTTTCAATATCCTATCAATTTTGTTTTCTTCAATTTTTTTTAACTTAAGTTTCCTGCTCAACTTATCCGTATTGATTTTTTGAATTATCGGACCTTCCTCTAAGGAGCTATAATCTGTAATATAATCTATATCGATGCTTTCTTTGGAATTATTTTTAATATAATCCAATACTTTCTCAATATCTTCATCAGTGTGGAGTACAATCTCTTCCGTCAATTCCGTATCATATTTAACAATCATCGAGGGTTTAGAAAATTTGTTTTTAAGGTCTATATTCATAGAACGAAGTGACAACTCCTCATTTTTTTGTATCAATTCACATATTTCTTTTACAGTAGGTCTATTATATATCTCACCTATGGGTATATCAATATTTAATTCTTTATAAATTCTGTTTGACAATATGGACGCCTTCAACGAATGCCCTCCCAGTTCAAAGAAATTGTCATTTATTCCTACCTTCTCTGCTCCCAATACTTCTTTCCATATCTTGACTAATTTCTCTTCCGTTTCATTCCTCGGCCCTTCATATTCATTTAGGTTAATTTCTATTTCAGGCTTCGGAAGAGACTTTCTGTTAAGTTTTCCGTTGGCTGTCAGAGGCATCTTTTCCAGTTTCATAAAATATGAAGGTATCATGTACTCCGGTAAGCTCTTCTTTAGATAATTCCTTAAATCCAATGTAGCGATATCTTTATCGCTTACCACATAGGCACATATATATTTTTCTCCTTCATCTTCTCTTGCTGTGACTGCCGCTTCTTTTATGTCTTCATGTTGTAACAGCCTGTTTTCTATTTCTCCCAGTTCTATTCTGAATCCCCTTATCTTTACCTGATTGTCTGTTCTCCCTAAATATTCTATGTTTCCGTCTGGAAGCCACCTTGCCAAGTCTCCTGTTTTGTACATCTTTGTGTTTGGTTCAAAGGGGTTGTCTACAAATTTCTCTTTTGTCAATTCTTCTCTGTTTAAATATCCTCTTGCTAATCCGTCTCCTGCTATGTATAATTCTCCTGTTATTCCTATGGGCACTATGTTCATCGATTTATCTAAAATGTACAGTTTAATGTTGTCTATTGGTTTTCCTATGGGTATCGTTTTTCTTTCTTCACCTTTTCTTAAGTCAAAGTAGGATACGTCTATGGCTGCTTCTGTGGGACCATATAGGTTTATGAGGTTTTTATCTTTAAATCTCTTGTAAAATCTTGATGCCTGTTTGAAGTTTAATGCTTCTCCGCTGCAGAATACCTGTCTCAGGCTTGGCAAGTTTAAACTTTCTTTTTCTTCCATATGGTATAGGAATGTATCAAGCATTGACGGTACAAAGTGAATTGTGGTTATTTTATATTTGTTTATGGCTTCTTCTATCTTTTTTGGGTCCTTTTCGTCATTTGGTTTGAGCATACATACTTTTGCTCCTATTAAGGACCACCATAATATTTCCCATACTGATACGTCAAAGGTGTATGTTGTTTTCTGTAATATGGCATCTCTTTCGGTTAAGGGGTATTTTTTCTGCATCCAGTTTAATCTGTTGACTAAGGCTCTGTGTTCTGTCATTACTCCTTTTGGTTTTCCTGTTGTCCCTGATGTATATATGATATAGGCTAAATTGTTTGAGTTGTTTATCTTTTCTGCGTTACTTGAATCCCCCATATACAGGTTTTCATCTGATAAGTCTATTTCTTCGCCGTCAAAGTCTATGTTTTCTGCTGATGTTCCTTTAATTAATAATATCTTGCTTTTACTGTCTTTTAGCATATATTCTGTTCTTTCTTTGGGATAATTCGGATCTATGGGAAGGTATGCTCCTCCTGCTTTTAATATCCCCATTATCCCTATTATCATCTCTGTTGATCTTTCTGTCATTATTCCTACTATGGTGTCTGCTTTTACTCCTCTATTCCTTAATACCCTCGCCAGTTGATTCGACTTTTCGTTTAATTCTTTATATGTTAATTTCTTGTCTTCAAATACTACCGCTGTATTGTTTGGTATCCTTTCTGCTTGTTCTTCGAATAGTTCCTGTATCGTCTTATCTTTAGGGTAGTCTGCTTCTGTGTTGTTGAATCTATATAGTATTTGATTCTTTTCTTCTTCTGACAGTAAATCGATTTCCCGTACATTAATGTTTGGATTGTTTAGTAAAGCATCTACGACTCTTTCTAAATAAGTTCCGAATTTGTTTACCATGTTTTCGTCTGCTGCTCTGGTGTTGAAATTAAATTTAAATTGGATTTCATCGAAGGTCAGTATGCCTAATGTCATGTTATAGTTGGTCTGTTCTGTTATCGAAAAGTTTTCTATTGATAATATGTTGTTTTTATCTAAATTGAGCGGATAGTTTTCTATTGTTACTATGGAATTAAAAAGCTCCTCCTCGGATTTTAAACCGGAGTATTTTTTTATATGGATTAATGATGTGTTTTCAAAATCCTTTCTTCCCCTGAGTACTTTGTCTACATTGCGGATTAAATTTATAAAGGCAGTATTGTTCTCTGTTTTTATTCGAAGGGGTATTGTGTTTATAAATAAGCCTACCATATTATCTATATAATTTATGCTTTCCGGCCTTCCCGATACTGTTGTTCCAAATATGACCTCATCGGAATTATTAAGTTTCTGAAGAAGTATTCCCCAGGAGGCATACAGCAAGGACGATAAGGAAATTTTATTTTCTTTTGCAAAATTTCTTATCTTATCTGATTTGTCTCTATCCATATTATACGATATTTCTTTATATTTTCCTGTCTCTTTACACCTGAAACAGTCCTTTTCATTGTCGGAATCTCTGAGATAATCTGTCCAATACCTTTTCTCTTCATCTTTGTTGAGGCTGTTTATGTATTTAATGAATTCGCTGAACTTTGTTTTCTTAGGCTTTTCAATATTTTCATTTTTGTAGATGTAATTATATGCTTCCGTCAATTCTTTTAATATTATTCCGTTACTCCAGCCGTCGTATATAATATGATGGCTGCTCACAATCATTTCATGAGTATATTCATCTAATTTACATAGATAAATTCTTAAAGTTTCTCTTGTTATATCTATTCTGCTATTTAAATCATTCAGTTTAATATTTTCTATTTCACTGTATTTATCTGATTTTTCCGTAAGGTCAATGTAGTTAATAGGTACTTTATGTTCTTTAAGAACAATTTGAACAGGCTTGTCTATTCCCTTCCATCTGAAAACCGTCCTTAACATTTCGTTGTTATCTATTACATGTTGCCATGATTTCTGTAATAAATTTAGCTTTAAATCTCCTTTAATATTTAAACTCAGCTGTTCATGATACATAGGGCTGTGTTCATTTCTGATATAATGGAACAATAACCCCTGCTGCAAATCCGTTAAAGTCATGATATTTTCTACATTATTCCTATCCAATTTATTTTCCGTTTTCAAAAACTCACCCCACTTTTAATATAAATTGTCAGAAATACTGTCAAATTCCATTTTGTATTACATTATAACGCCAATATATACTATATTTTCTAATTATCATACCATAAATTATCAAAAAATAAAATACTTACGTAAAGACAACCACATCAGCTAATGCCGATAAGTGTTAATTCGGGACAAATATCTAAAAAACTGCCTTCTTATGGGAAAAATGGTGTATAATATATATGTACTTTTTATTTTAAAGAAGAAGGGTATTTGATATGTATAATATTTCCAGGAAAAATGTAGTATTTAAAAGAGAGAACCAAAATATATTATATTTTAATAGTGCGTTTCCTTCAGGTGACCAATATGTTGATAAGGGAAAAGCTTTCTTATATGAAGGCAATGGAAAAGAAGGCATTGTATTTATACATGGTTTAGGCAGTAGAAATTTTGAATACTTAAAATATTATCCCGAAAATTTAGCTAAATACGGTTATACAACCATAATGCCTGTATTGCCTTATCATTTTGAAAGAATGCCGAAAGATAAAAAAATAAACTTCCTATCCGGTACTGCAGCTGATATCGAAAAAAGATTTTATCAGTCAGTTGTAGATATTCTATCCTGCGTTGATTATTTGGAAAATATGGGCATCAAAAAAATACACATTATGGGATTTAGTTTTGGAGGTATGATAGGAACAATAGCCAAGGCTTTGGATAAAAGATTGGACAAGGCTGTATTTATTGTATCCGGAGGCAATTTTTTATATATCACTTGGGGAAGTGTTGCAACCAAGGTTTTGAGAGTACGTTATGAAGATAAGGGAAGCTGTAGTATAGAAAAATGTCGCAAACTACACGAAACATTTGATAAAGAAGCAGAAAAATTCAATACTATAGATGATTTAAACAAACTGCCTATCTGTTTCAGATATGATCCATCCTTGTTTGCCAAATTAATAGATCCAAATAAGGTTTTAATGATTAATGCCATCTTTGACCCTTTTATTCCCAAAAATGCTTCCAAAGATTTATGGGCTAAAATGGGAAAACCCAAAAGGTATATGCTCCCTTCCGGGCATTTAACTTCTCATCTGCTGTTTAAAAAATTTATATTGAAAAAATCCGTAGAATTTTTAAAGTAAAAAACTTTCTACAAATGGATGATTTGAAGTGATTCCGTGTGATTTTAATTTTCCGCTTCATATTTCCGTATCAATTCAATTATTGGTTTCAAATTGTCTTTATCCGTCCAATCATGGTTAGAACCGATTGCCTGCATTAAAGCAGCTTCCCATGGTTCATAATTCTCAGGGTTTTTCTTTGCAACAACCTTTTTTAGCATTCCGCATAACATGCGATCTTTCCATGACATACCTGCCTCATTCCATGCTCCCCTGCAATAAAAGCAAGGTATTCCGGCAAGTTCATCTTTAAAATTATGCTTTCTTAAAGCCTCTATAGCTTTTTCGTCATAAGGAGATGCACCTACTGCAAATGCTACAATCTTTTTGTTTTTCAACCTTTCGTAATACTTTTTAAGAAAGGAAATACCTAAAATACCTGAAGCATAAATACCTCCGCCAAAAATAATAATATTATACTTTTCAACCTTATCTATTGTGGCTTTTTTTGTTTCAAGCAAGTCACAATTCAATTCCTCCGACAACCAACATGCATATTTCTTGGTGGCTCCATATTTTGAACTATAAATTATAATTGTATTACTACTGTCCATATATTTTCTCCTCTACCCACGAACTAAATTCTTTATAGAATTGATTAAATAAAATTATCATTTACAAAAATAATAAATTTCTTTATATCCGTTAAGTTATACTGTAAAATTTCATATATTATTTTTTTATCTATTTTTAAGTATTCATGAGATAATATATTTCTAAGACCTACCATATTTTTATAGATTTTAGTTTCTTTATCCTCTAAATATTTTTTATTATTTAAAATTTCAAATGCATCTCCAAGAGTTTCAGGATTACCCATATTATTATCTACTACAATATGAGTTGCAATATCAACCATCATATTTATAGCTATAAATAGATTATATTCTACAACATCTTGTGCAATATCATCTTTTAAAAATTTTTCTAGTGGCAAATTTTTATATCTTTCAATTTTATTCAATGAAGCTGACAGTTGATTGAGCCTTTGTTTAATTACTTCTATATTAACCATTAAAATCCACCTCGTTTTTTAGTCTTTCAATAGTTTTCTTATAGGACATTTCTAAATATCTTTTTATATCATTGTATTCAAATAATATTTTTACTTTATAATTGCTTTCAATGGTTCTATCTCTTGTAAACAACAGTATATTATTTTTATAAATTTCATATTTTAATAAAGGGGTAGCAGCATTTAATACTACCAAATCAACTTGTCTTTTACATATTTTAGTTAAATCCATTCTTATTTTCAAATATTCTTCTATGTTCATCTCTTCTTTCAAATATATTCCGATATCTACGTCACTATCCGCTCTCATATTTCCTTTGGCATATGATCCAAAGATATACGCAAAAAGTATATTTTCATATTTCATTAATACATTTTTACATTTCTCAATAATATCCATATATCTTCTCCTCTACATTTACTCATTTATTTTCTCACAGAATACTTTAAATACTCTGCCTATAATATAATAACTACACGGCAACAGCACAAAAGAACCGTCCCCTCGTGTCCCCTTGTGTCGTTATTTATATCTTAAGCTTGATAAAATTTTGAATTCTGTTTGAGAATAAGTCTCTTTCTTTTCTTTATGGGGAAATGTGCTTTCAAATATATCAAACTCTTCTTTTTCTGCTTCAAAACTACTGCTTTCCACAAATCTTCCCTTTATCCCCTGTAAAGCTCCGGGCTTGAGTTCCAAGGCCATCAAAGCTACTGCATACATTCCGTCTGAAGTTTTAATATTGTATCTTTCGCCGCATCTAAATCCAAACCTGCTGTAGTATCTGGGATCTCCATAAATACACACGGCTTCAAATCCCATGTCCTTTGCCTTATTTAACGAATACCTGACCAATTCGGAACCGATTCCCCTTTTCTGAAAATCCGGATGTACGCTTATAGGTCCGAAACAAATCACCTTATATTTCTCTCCATTATCATTTTCTATGACCCCATGAGTATAAGCAATATGCCCCAAAATCCGTCCTCCAACTTCTGCCACAAAATCAAGCTCAGGAATAAAATCTTCGCTATTCCTGATATTGTGAAGAATAAAATGCTCATCGCAGCCGGGAACATGGACATTCCAAAAGGCTTCTCTCGTTAACATTTCAACTTCTCTGCAGTCATTTTCTCTTTCAAGTCTTAATTTTAAATTTTCCATTATCCTTATCTCTCCATCTGCTCTTTAATTTTAATACATTTTTACAAAAAATTTTCTTGTCCTTGGACCGTCGAATTCACAAAAATAAATACCTTGCCATATGCCTAATTTCATTCTTCCTTTTTCTATAATAACAGTACATGAAGAACCTATAACAGAAGCTTTTATATGAGCGTGAGAATTACCTTCCCTATGAAGGTATCCTCTGTCTTCCGGAAAAGCCCTTCTTAAACCTTCCAGTATATCATGGACCACATCGGGATCCGCGTTTTCATTTATTGTTACCCCGGCAGTCGTATGAGGAACAAATACGGTAACAAGACCTTCTTCTATACCACCTTCCCTAATATCATTTTCTACTATATCCGTAATATTAATCATCTCGTCGGATTTATTTGTTTTGATTATATGTTCCAATTTATCCACTTCCTTTATTATTATATTATAATATTATTTAATCTTTTTTCTTTTCTTGAATTTTTCTGTACAACGTTGCTCTGCTTATTCCCAAAGCCTTAGCGGCATTTTCTTTTCCCTCCAACGTATCACCGTATTTTTTCAATGCACGGTCTATGTACAAAGCTTCCACTTCCTTCAGAGGTCTTATTAAGCCATATTCTGTCTCCGTTGGTTCCTCCTCATAACTGAATTCCCTTGGCGGAAGATCTTTTATACTTATGAAGTTTCCTTTAACAATATTTACTGCATATTCAACGGTATTTTGAAGTTCTCTTATATTACCGGGCCAACTGTAATTATACATTAACTCCTTGACATTATTATCAAAGCCCTTAATATTTTTGTTCAATGCCTTATTGTAGGTATTTAAAAAATAGTCAAGGAATACCGGAATGTCCTCCCTTCTGTCCCTCAGTGCCGGAATAAACAGAGGAATAACATTAAGACGATAATATAAATCCTCCCTGAACTCACCTGTTTTAACCATTTTACTCAAATTTTTATTTGTTGCAGCAATTATACGTATTTTTACAGGCACATCTCTATTAGAACCAATCCTTTGTATTTTTCTTTCCTGTATAGCTCTTAAAAGTTTAGATTGAAGATGTATAGGCATTTCACCTACTTCATCAAGAAAAAGTGTCCCACCGTTTGCCAATTCAAATTTTCCTATTTTGCCGCCTTTTACAGAACCCGTAAAGGCTCCCTCTTCATACCCGAAAAGCTCACTTTCAAGTAAATTATCGGGGATTGCCGCACAATTTACGGCTATAAAAGGCCCTTTCGATACATTACTTTCGCTGTGTATAGCTCTTGCAAACAGTTCTTTGCCCGTTCCACTTTCACCTTGTATAAGTATAGTCGATGAACTTTTGGCAAATGTATGTGCATCCTCTTTAATTTTTTTTACTACATCACTACTTCCTATTATCTGATCAAATTTAAAATCCGAAACATTACTTGATACCTTATTTATCTGCTTGTAAAGCTCCTCCGTCTTTTTAAAATATATAAGAGAACCCTTGTATATACCGTCAGCTATTATGGGATCACAGGTCACTATAATGCTAACTTGCTTTCCGTTTATTCTAAAAATAACCTGCTTTTCTTCAAATACGGTTCTGTTTACAAGAGAATAAAAATCATCCTCATCAATATAATCAAATATTTCATTAAGATTTTTTATTTCTCTGTCGCCAAAACCAAACATCTTCCTAAATTTTGAATTACAATTTATAATATTATGATTTTCGTCAAGACCGATTAGGGCAAAATCTATATATTCTATTAAGAGAGCCAACCTTTTATAGAATACTTTAAGCTCCAAATTTTCATGATTTTCTTCAAGTTTACTTATTAAAAGATCAGACATTTTAGTTATGAAATCTATAAAAAATTTTCTCTTGTGAATCAATTTCTTTTTGTCTTCTTCTGTACTTGCATATATTGCCACGCTTCCTATTAATATTTCCCCTTTCATTATGGGCAAAACTATCATAGAACATATATCGCAATTTTCCTTTTTGGAGCAATTCTTACAGGTAGCAGTCTCCGTTTTTCGTTCTTCAATTATTATAACCTTCTTCTCCTTCAATGCTCTTGCTGATATTGAGTTTTTTCCGAAATAATCTTTCGATTTCGGCTGAAGGTGACTGTCTCCCAGTATTTTTAAATGAGTATCACCTATGAGCACCTCCATATCCAATACGGTTGCTATAATTACAGCCATTTTTTGAACGTATTCCTGTATGTTCACAAGCTCAAACAAGTCAACATCACTCCCTATCAAAATAAAGCATATATCGTTTTTTATAACGAATAGGAAAGCTCTCACTCATAAATATTGATTAAAAGGAACTTTCCTTAAATGAGTTTCAAGAAAAGCTTCATTATAATATAATGTTCTGATAGAATCTTTTCTTATATACATATTATATTTAATGGAAAACAATTTCAAGGATATTTTCAGGAAATGCATAAAAGCACTCTGCAAAGTAAAAATTATTTATCTTTGTACAGAGTGCTTTTTCCATTCAACTTACATTTAAGGAATCTTAAAACGGCCCATAATTTATCAAAGATGCATATACTACAAATAAAGCTCCCAGCAGGGTCCACATTGCTATCAAAGGCCAGATAAATTTAACCCATTTCTCATAGGGAATTTTCGCAACTAATAAGTTTGCCATTAAAATACCCGATGTAGGCGCTATATAGTTTGTAATTCCATCTCCAAATTGAAAGGCTAAAACCGCAGTTTGTCTTGTCAATCCCAAAACATCCGCAAGAGGAGACATGATTGGCATAGTCGTTGCCGCCAACCCTGAACCCGATGTAATTATAAAATTCAGTATAGTTTGAACAAAGAGCATTCCAAGCGCACATACAGCTCTCGGGAAAAATGATATTACCGATGCCAAACCGTGGACTATAGTATCAAGAATCATGGCATCCTGCATTATAACAAGAATACCCCTTGCCAAACCTACTATCATTGCCCCATAGGCAATATCCTTTACTCCATCAATGAAGCCTTTTACCAAATCATTTGGTTTTATGCCATATACCAAACCGGAAATAATACCCATTGCAAAAAATACAGCTGATATTTCTGTAAGATACCAGTCAAAGTTGAATACTCCGATTAGCAATGTAATCATACCTAATGCAAATATAATTAATACAAGTATTTGCTTTTTGGTAAGAGGTTCTATTGTTTCCAAATCCAAAATCGTACTTTTCTCTTTTTGTTCGATATCATATATAAGGCTATTTTTAGGATCTTCCTTAACCTTTTTAGCATATCTCGAAATATATATCAAAACAAGAATTACCGTTGCAATCCATATAACTATTCTCAGTCCGATTCCGGAAAACATAGGTAGTCCCGCAATTCCTTGGGCGACTCCTACATTAAAAGGATTGACAACCCCCGAAGTATAGCCTGCTACAGCTCCCATCAATACACAAGCCGTACCTACAATGGCATCATATCCTAATGCCCTTGCCAAAGCTATTCCTAAGGGAACAAAAATTATCAGTTCCTCACTCATGCCTATTGTAGCTCCTCCCACAGAAAAAACAAAAACAATTATGGGTATCATCAAATTTTCCTTGCCTTTAAGTTTTACGGCTATCTTAGAGATAGCTGCCATAATAGCTCCGGTTTGATTAATCAGGTTAAATGATCCTCCTATAATCAGTATAAAAAATATTATGCTTTCCGAACCGCTTAATCCTTTAGGAAACGCTTTCAAAATATCAAATAAACCTGCCTTGTTCCCTTTGATGTATTTAAATGAATCGGGATCTACAACCATTCTTCCGTCTGGAGCTTTAACCATCTGATACTGTCCTGAAGGTATAATATAAGTCAACAATGCCATGATTACAATTAATACAAATAGAATAACATATGGATCAGGCATCTTTGATTTTTTCAACTTAGTGTCTTCCATAATTTATCCTCCCCACTTTTATGGAAAATTTCCATTTTCTCTATTCTGTCGAAGGCTTCCTTAAGCTTTTCGATTCCCACAGTACATGCAAGCCTTATATATCCTTCTCCGCATTCTCCAAAAGCTATGCCGGGTATAGTAAGGACATGAGCTTCTTTAAGAAGAGCATCGCTTGCTTCAGCCGAAGACAATCCTGTTCTTTTTATGTTCACAAATAAATAAAATGTTCCTTTAGGACTAAGGACAGACATATTTGGTATTCCGTTAATTCTGTCCGCAGAATAAAACACACGTTTTTTATATTCTTCTATTATGGGTTTTTGAACCTCTTTTCTGTTTCTCAACGCGTAAATCGCTCCTCTCTGGGATATTGACGGAGCAGTAAATACCACATTTTCATTTATTTGCTGAATAACTTTTATGATGTAATCGGGAGCTATAATATTGCCTATTCTCCAACCGGTCATTGTAAAATTCTTAGAAAAACTGTTGATGATTATTGTCCTTTCTTTCATTCCATCCGTACATATAATGGGAATAAAAGGTTCTTCATAGCAGAATGATGTATATATGTCATCGGATATTACTATTAAATCATATTTAACCGCAATATCTCTGATGCCTTCAATAGTTTTCGGCGTCAATGTACTTCCTGTAGGATTGTTCGGTGAATTAACTATTATCGCCTTTGTCCTTTCGGTTATTAATTTTTCCAATCTGTCCGTATCTATCTGAAAGTCTTCGTTCTCATAGGTATTCAAAGGTACAGGTATTCCTCTTGCCAACTCCACCTGTTGTGGATATGGAGTAAAATATGGTGTCTGAACTATGACTTCATCCCCATCATCTAAAATGGCCTCAAGAACAAGATACATTGCCAAACATCCGCTGGCAGTTACAAATATTTCTTCATCCTTTATAGTTAAACCGTATTCCTCTTTATAAAATTTTGTTATTTCTTCTCTAAGCTCCGGATCACCCCTGAAGTCGGTATATTTTGTATATCCCAGTTTCGCATCCCTCATGGAATTATCAATAATTATATCATGGGTTATTAAATCGGGGTCGCCAAGACTCAAATCTATTACATCGTTAAATTGTTTTGCAAGCTCATCAACCTTCCCCATAGGAGTAGATTTATCTTTCCAGTATCTTTTAGATATATATTTATTTTTCATAATGATTTTACCTTAAGGAAACAGTGTTCTTATTATAGTTTATAAAATCCCTTTTGTATAATTCGGCGGCAACCCCAATATCAGTTGAACCCATACCTATGATACACGCACATATTATCTCATCGTCATTTTCTCTTCCTTTTTTTTCCCCGATAACAATCTCAGGTATCTCAGCATATATATTATTCTTTGTTATTCTTCCGGCTTTAACAAGTTTAAGCAATTCTCCCCTGTGTGAATTTTGTTCCCAATTATCAACTACAAGTTTATCGGCTTTTAAGGGAATACTTTCATCAAGTTCCTGAAATGATCCGACTGATAATACGGTACATCCTTTCTTGAGCCATTTTCTCATAACAAGGGGTTCATTGGCTATTGTAACGGTTATAATAGCATCGGAATCGACACAAACTTCTTCGTTGTTCTTTGCAACAGATATATCCAAATTCAATTCTTTTGACATTTCTTCAGCGAACTTTTCGGCTGCCTCTCTTCGTATATCTCCAATTATTACATGGTCAATTTTCATAACTTCATTCATAGCTCTCAAATTCATTCTTCCCTGAACCCCGGCACCTATTATGCCAAGATTTCTTGCTTTTTTAGATACCAAGTATTTTGCGGCTACTCCGGTAGCTGCACCTGTTCTTATGTCCGTAATATAACTTCCATCCATTATGGAGAGAACCTCCCCTGTTCTTGGATCGTTAAGTATGATTACAGCACTTATATAGGGTAAGCCTTTCTTATAGTTGTCATTAAACCCCCAGACCCATTTTATCCCCGACATATCAAAATCCTCTCCCAAATATGCGGGCATCGCATTGTAAGACCCTCCATAGGGGGGCCAATCCGTACTTTCACCTAAATCCAGAGTGATTTTAGAAGGCATAACAACATGGCCGTTACCATGAGCGGCATAAACCTTTTCTACAAGTTCCAGAGTTTTCTTCATTGTCAGTTTTTCTTTGATTTCTTCTCGGGATATTAATTTAATGTTTATCATATAAAAACCTCCTTTTATGTTTTCAGCCTTATAATACTGCAATTTTTGTTCCAAAATGCATAATGTCAAATTTCGGCTATTTAAAAGGAGTATCAAAAAAATATATTCTCAAAATTAGAAATTTTTCGCAGGATTGTTCTCATAATGAGAATAATCCTGCGAAACCATCTTAAAATATGTAACAAGATATTACACTTTATCATTCTTAACAATATATGTAACTTTTCTAAAATCCACATACTTCGTTAACAATACACAGCTTGATTCTACTATTATCTGACTGCCCTTCAGTTATTAAAAGACTGTTACATACTCTATCCTTTGACGTGCAATCTACATATATCATATATCTCTGAACCTCAAGTTGTTTTTCTTAGCCGACAGTCTCCAACCTGCATGGGCTGAAGCAATATATATGTATCTCGGCATCTTCGCCGTTACAAATATATTCTCTTTTGGTTGGTATCCTTCTTCCAGCCCTTTTTTTAAAGTAAGGAGGGCCTGATATATAGGGCGTTTTATAGAGGATTGCCAAGGAATAGTCTGGGATTGAGCTACAAAGGGACCCGTCCCCGTTCCTATTCCAAATTGCCAGTTAAGTCCTGAATCTTCACAAAAATTTTCAATTATTTTTAGAGCATATTTGTTTTGTTCTCCCTCATAAAAACCGCAATTTGAAACAGCATAAACGGAAATATTTTTAACAGGTTGCAATCTTATATATTCTTGGAATGATTCCAAAAAATAAACTAAATGCGACGGAACAGCATCTACATATAGGGGAAAAACAAAAACTACTTTGTCGCAATTATAAATCTGTTGAAACATATCGTCTTTAAACGGTTTATGGCTTCCGTCACATATAAGCACTTCAGTTTTATCATCCATCAATTTAATTATTTCATCAATTAAATACCGGGAACAACTGTCTTTAGCTTTTGGACTGCCATTTATCATGCAAATTTTCATCAGAGAACCCCCCTTAATTTCGGTATATCATCAATATTGTCTGCAAAACAAAAAGAATGATCAATCGCATTAAAATTAACACCATTAGCTGCAACTATCTTTGATAAATTATCTCTTTCTTTTTCTGTGGCATCTTTTCCATATGCTATTACAGATAATTTTAACTTTCTTTTGTACCGGCTTTTGTGATGCATTTCTTTATTTCTGACTGTAAAAAAAGGGCTAAGATACCCGATACTTCGGTCTAATACATTCTTTACAAAAGGGCTGAAACCACCATAGCATACTCGGCTTATGATAATTAATTCCTCGCTTTCCGACAAAAGCTTTCCCATATTCTCATAACCATCTTTAATAACACAATATCCGGGGGTTTTTATCCAGCAGCCGAAACAGCCTATACACTTCTTTATTTCCTTTTCTGGTGATATTATTTTGACTTCTTTGCTTATATTAGGAAACAAACCATTTAAAACATCACTGTCCAAGTCATGTATCAACACTTTCATTAAAACACCCTCCCACGATTTTAAGCTAATTTGGATACATTCATTCTTACATATATTATATCCGGAGAAAATTTTTCTTTCAATCAACTAAATGTATAATTTTATATCTCATCTCCTGCTTTTACCTTTCTTGCCTTTTTGTATCTCTCTCCATCCTTTTTGGAAAACTTAATATTTTTAATGCCATCTTTTGTACAAATCTCAAGGCCTACATATCCTTTATGTATCTGGGGATGACGCAGTACACGTGCTTCTGCTGACACGGCAAGCAAAACCGCACCAATCATTTTTTTCTTTGGGACAGTCACTTTCATGGGGACATGGTGCGGCAATGTGAGCACCCCATTTAAGCATTACTTGACGTATTTCCGCCAGATTAGAAAAACCAACGGGCGTTCCCGGCTCTATAATTAAAAACATCATCTTTGCCGCATCCCACAATTTTTTTACCGTCTCCATTCTTTCCTCACTGGTCATTTCATTCAATACATAGGATGCAATGACCAAATCCGCTTGTTCGGGAATCTCATCGACAGTCAGATCATTTTTAATCCATTCTGCATTGCATAATAGCTCCGAACTGCATTTCATCATATTTTTTCCTATCTTTATCATTGCATCTTCCCGTTCCAAGCAGATAATTTTTTTCAATTTCAATTCAGCATCCGCTGCCCAAGCAGCTGTACCTGTGCCGGCTCCTGCATCCAATAAAGTTTGAGGACAATTCTTTAAATATGGAATAGCATATTTAAGCACAGCGGAGACAGCTCCAAAAGTTGCCGGCATTCTTGCCACAGCATAAGCTGCCGCTTCGGTTTCTTTTGTCAAAAGCCGCTTTCCCTTTCCGCTTTGAGTCCTGTATCTGCTGCTTATTGCTTGAGCATCATCTTTCATCCGAACATGTTCTATATCTCTTATTTGATTTTCTATTGCCCTACGAAGGCCTTGCGGAATTTCCATTTATTCTTGTCATCTCCTTAAAAGTAACCACATCTCCGAGCAATGTAATTATATTATTATCTAAAATTATTCCTCCGGTATCCTTAATGGCATAAACAGTATCCGTCTTCTCTTTTAATACCCTTTGGATACAATTTTTCTGCAGATCGGTTTCCGCATAGTGAACTTCAACATAAAAATTCTCTTTTATCAAGCCTAATCCTTTTAAATACATAAATTCCGAATAATCCTTATCCGGTGTTATATGGTAATTACTCAATTGAATTAAAGCTCCCGCACTTGCACCTATAATTACTTTGTCCTCATTATCTATATGCTTAAGCAAATTTTTCTCTAAAATACGCTTAGCTGCCATATCCGGAAGCCCGCCGGTTAAAAATACGACATTACTGTCTTCTATTATTCTTTTCATATCATCCTCTTTATCTTCAAAAAAATTCAGTAAAGTAATATTTTCCTCTTTAATGCCAAGCTGCAAAAATGGTTCAACTATTTCTTGATAATACTTTCCATAATTTTTATTGTATGCATTTTCCCATTCAGTAGCATTTCCGATTAGCTTTTCATTAAAAGAAAAGGGAATTACCGCAACTTTATCATCAGTATCTATATATTTTTGTACCGAACCATTAGCCCATTTATCATGGAAATTATATTGACTCAATAATATGTTTATCATCCTTTTTCACCCTCCTAATATTTTAAATTATTTTTTATAATAATTATTTTCTTAAATCTGAAAACTTCCCATATCCATCTTTATAATCTTATCGGCAACATTAAAATATCTGTCGTCATGGGTTATGGCTATAACGCATTTGCCCCTCTCTTTAAGTTCAGGCAGAATGGTATCGTAAAAGAATAATCTGAATTCCGGGTCCTGATCTGCCGCCCATTCGTCAAATATGTATATAGGCCTGTCCTCCAAATAAGCCACCAATAAAGCCAATCTTTTTTTCTGTCCGGTTGACAATTTAATTGTATCAAACTTTCCTTCTTTTATCCGCACTTTATTATCAAGCTGGAGTATCTCTAAATATTTCCGTATTTCCTCTTCTTTATCTTTATAATCTATGCCGTAAAGTTTGTCAAATAAATAAAAATCACTGAAAACTCCGGAATATTTTTCACTCAATTCTCTTCCCGAAACCCTGTTACCGTTCAAAGTTATATAGCCCTTGGAAGGTACATACAAACCGGTTAACAGCTTAGCCAAGGTTGACTTTCCACTGCCGTTGCCCCCTGTAATAAAAAATATTTCGCCCGATTTAAACTCATAGTCAATGGGCCCCACCTTAAAACTGTTTTCGCCGTCTTTATCATAAACATATTCTATGCCCTTTAACTTCAATATAATTTTATCTTCCTTTTTATTTATTCCACTATCATTATTTTTACCATCCGAAGAAGATATTTGGGACAATAGACCGTTGATTCTTTTTAAACTTATTCTGACTTCAATAGCATTGGGTATCGCATTTAATATGCCGTGAACGGGACCCGTCATATAAAGGAGTATAAAAACATAGCTTTCAAGGATGACTTCCTTTAAGTTCTTTAAAATTAGAGGTAAAATAAATACTACGGCACCGATTGCAAGAGTAAACAAAAGCTCTCCCACCACAAACATATTTGCAAACGCCAGGGCCGACTGCCCTCTTTTAACCTTATACCTGTCACAGCTTTCTTCCAAATCCTCCTGAAATTCTTCCTTCCTCTTTCCGTTAAGGCTTAATTCCTTAAATCCTCCTATTAAATCATTAATAAATTTAAAGAATATATTCTGCAGATCCCTTGCTTCCTCCCCAATCCTGTTGGCATACCTGCCCACCAAATAGTATATACCTGCGATAAACAATATTATTATTACCGAAAGGAGCAAAGCATATATATTTATAAATCCTAAATATATAAAACAGCATATAAGAGTTATGGCGCTTGTCACTCCGCTGATTATAATATTTACAAATCTGCTTATGGTCTCCGTATCATTATTTAAAGTAGACTGAATTCTTCCCTTATCTATTTCTTCAAATTTGTTATAGGGGGTTTTTAAAAGGCCTTTTACAATCTCCATCCGTTTTGAATACACTATCCCGTTCGTTATTTCTATCATCCTTATTCTCATAATTCTCTGACCGTAGACATATAAAATTATACCGAGGATAAAATACATCAAAAGCTTAACCTTTTCATCATTACCGCTTCTTATAGCCATGTTGATAGTAAAAATTATAAGAGCATTGCCGAACCCGCTGAGGACACTTAATACCGATAATATCAGTATGGATTTGTCTCCCTCCTTTTTATAAAGGCTTATAAATACCGAGTATACATATACTGCCCAAATACTTATATAAACTAAATAAAGCGCTGTCTTTACGGTTTTGGGAAGCCATACGAATACAAAATCCCAAGACACCCCTCTGTATAAAATGTTTGGAATAAGATATATGGAGTAACTTAACCCTATCATGAAAATCAAGGAAAAAATAAATTTAAAGATACCCTTTGAATCTTTCTTGTTCAAAATCCTCTCTTTCCTGAGCACTTCTTTTAGTGCTTTTACCGTAAAAAATAATGTGCCGGCAATTATTAAGACAGAAATAAGTATAAGGAGAACCGAAATCATGTCCGCATTTTTATTTAAGTCATTTACATCTTCATAATAATCTTCTCCCTGAAGTATTCCGTTGATGCCCCGGGCAATATAACCCACGTATTCGGAATTTGTATTGCCGAGTACCGCAATACCTGCTTTATCTTCCGGCCTGAACAATATGAAGGACGAATAATTGGGATTATTCCCTCCGTGGGAGATTTCCCCTCCTCCTCTTTGATAGACATACCACCCATCGGCGTAGGAGGAGCCATCTTCCAAAGGCGGAACCTTGCGGTTGGGATTGTGAGATTCTTCAATGAGTTCTCTGTCAAACCGGGAGCTGTTATATGTTTCCATCTGGATTTTGAGCCATTTCCCCATGTCTTCCCCATTGGACATAATATATCCTGCGGGTTTATTTCCCCTGTAGGTAGGTGCATCATATAGAGCAGGTTTTAAGAATTCAATCTTATAACCCTTCGCCACATTTTCACCAATATCTTCATCCCTGTAGAGATAAGTATTGTTTAATCCCATGGGTTTTAAAATATTTTCTTCAATATATTCTTCATAGCTTGAACCCGTTACCTTTTCAATTATAAGCCCCAAAACATCATAGTTTATTGTGGCATACTGAAATCTTTCCCCGGGCTCACTGTCAAGTTCAATGCCGATCAATGTTCTGACCGTTTCATCAATTGCATTATCGTCATTGGAAACAGGTATATTATCTATTGTCTTAAAAGGTATTCCGCTTGTATGATGAAGCAGTTGTTCTATTGTTACGGGAACTTCTCTTCCTTTGTATTTGACTTTCAGCCAAGGTATGTAGTCCGTCACTTCATCGTTTAGTTCAATCAGCCCCTCTTTTTGCAGCTTCAAAATACCCAAGGCAGTAAAAGCCTTGCTGTTGGAACCTATTTCAAAGAGGGACTTTAAAGTAACCCTTTCTTTTTTTTCAACATCGGAATACCCGAACCCCTTTTCATAAACAGTCTTATCATCTTTAACCACAGTGACGAACAATCCTGGAATTTTACCTTTGTCCATATTTTCCTTTATAAACTTTTCTATTTTTATATTTGTATCATCGGTCAAAGCATAAGTTTTAAAGGGCAGCAGTATCATACATAAAAATATGATGAGTACAGCCGGCAATCCGTTAAAATTTTTCATATTAATGTTCTCCTTATATCAATTTTAACTTCTATTTAAAAAGAGAGTCCAAATCCTCTTGGGATATATCCGCAGCGTCGAAATCCGAAGGGGTGAATTCTTTGGAAGCATTTTTTATGCATTGATTTAAAAGGGATTTTATTGTTTCCGTATATTTGTCGGCAAATCTCCGAATTGTACTTTCACTGAACTTATTTTTGCTGTAGGTAATTTTCAATTTTAATCTTCCTTTTATTATGAAAGCATCTATATCCATCAGGGATGTTAATGAATTCTCCTCATCACTGCCCAATCCGAATTCAATATCCGGTATGTTGTCTATGATATTGTCGAAATCCCCAAGGTAATTAAATCTTATATATTTCTCTTCCCTTTCCTCCAACTCATTATTTAAAAATCTGAGAATACCGTAATTAAATCCGTTGTCAGGTACATTTCTAAGCTGTTCCTTCAATGATTTAATCCTTAAGTTTAAATCCCCGTCTTCTATCCTGAAATATACGGGATACATAACAGTAAACCAGCCTGCCGTCCTTTTCACATCAATATAATCGTTTATGTCCTTTCTTCCGTGTCCCTCCAATTCTATTACTACTTCGTCACTATTTGTCATACTGCTTATTGTAAGTACCAATAGAATTATCAAAGTTTCACTGAATTCCGTATTATAAATCTCTCCGGTTTTTTTTGAAAGTTTATTTAATATGTCTTCATCTATATCTCTAATCAAAATACCGGATGTACCCACAGTATCCTTTCCCTTATCAAAATCCGTAGGGTAAACAAAACTTTTATCCAATATTTCCTGCCAATAACGTCTTTCTTCCCCAAAATCCTTCTTGGAGTATTCTTTCAATACCTTTGCCCAGTCCTTGAAGGAATGGGTTTTCGCCGGCAGTTTTACTTCCTCATTATTATCAAGCTGTTTCATTGCAGTCAAGAAATCCTCCAATATTATTCTCCATGAAACCCCATCCACCGTTAAATGATGTGCTGTAAATAACAAAGCTTGCCTGCCGCCACTCAAATCAAAAATAGTTACATTAAACAAAGGACCCTTTCCTATATCGAAATTAATCTCTGCTTTATCTATCAGTTCTTTAACGCTCATATTATCCTCTGAGCCGCAGTATCCGGATAAATCAACGTATTTAACACAGGATGAGCTCTTTGAATTATCGTTATTGTAATATAATCTATGATTTTTTATGTCATAATTAATTCTCAAAGTATCATGGTGTTCTGTTAATCTACCCACAGCAATTCTGATTTTATCGATATCCGAAATTTTGTTGTATTTTAGCAGCACATATTGGTTATAACGGTTTTCATCAGAAAAATTCCGGCTGAAAAACCATTCTGTAATAGGTGTCCTTTCTATAGCACCTTGACTCTGTCCCTGATCTATCATCCCGATATTTTGGTTTTCTCTTATATGGAATCCTATCTCTTCAACAGAATCACAGGATAATATATCCTTAACCTTAATATCCAATCCTTCATTTTTAAGCCTCGAAGAAATTTGAATTGCCTTTATGGAATCTCCGCCGAGCTGATAGAAATTATCATTCATGCTGACGTCTTCTATTCCCAATATCTCCTCTACAGCTTCAACCAATTTTCTTTCCTTCTCGGTTTTATACTTCACAAATTCTTTTTTTACCCTGACGGGATTGGGGAGACTGGCGGCATCCACTTTTCCGTTTAAATTTAAAGGAAACCTGTCCATAAAAACAAAATTAGCCGGAATCATGTATCTAGGTAAAAATTTCAAAAGATAATTTTTCAATTCTAATTCCGTAATTTCTTTTTCTTTAACTATATAAGCATTTAGTGATTTATTCCCGGATGAATCCTCCTTAAACACCACAGCTGCATCCTTTACGGCCTCATTTTCCGATAAATGCTTTTCTATTTCTCCAAGCTCGATACGATATCCCCTTATCTTTACCTGATTATCCAATCTCCCTCTGTATTCTACGGAACCGTCCTTTAAATACCTTGCCGTGTCTCCCGTTTTATACATTTTCTTTCCTTTAATAAATGGATTTTCAATAAATTTCTCTTCCGTCAGTTCCGGCCTGTTCAGGTACCCTCTCGAAATTCCGTCTCCCGATATATATATTTCTCCTGTTGCATTTGCGGGAACAACATTTAAATCTCCGTCCAATATGTAAATCTGTACATTACCAGCAGGCCTGCCTATTGGTACGGATATGCCTCTATCCTTTTCCCTATCGTATTTATGTATCATGCAGCCTACCGTAACCTCCGTAGGACCGTATTCATTATATATTTCTATATTCTTACCGAAACTTTCGCAGATTTCTTGTGCCAGGCTTGTTTTTAAGTCGTCTCCTCCCACAATAAATCTCTTCATATTAGAACTTCTGTTGTCCATATCCTTTAGCAGTGTCAAGTGAGCAGGGGTAAGCTTTACAACCGTTGCCTTGTTTTCTTTCAATATCTTATATAAAACAAATTCATTTTCATCGGTATTGTAAATTATAATCCTGTTACCGGAAATTAAAGGAGTGAATACGGATGTTGCCGTCAGATCGAAGGATATGGAAGAATATAAAGGCATAGCTTCATTTTCATCTTTCAAATACATCTTTTTAGCCCACCATATATAATTGGTCAATCCTCTGTGTTCAATCATGACTCCCTTGGGCTTTCCCGTCGTTCCGGAGGTATATATGATATAAGCCAAATCATTTAATTTATTTACTTTGGGCAGGTTTTCCTTCCCATATAAATTTAAATTTATATCCTTTATATCAATTATACTTCCCTTAAATTCAATATCTCTCCCAGCTTTAAAATCAGTAAGGAGCACAGCACTTTTTGAGTCCTCAAGCATATAACTTATCCTTTCGGGAGGATATTCCGGATCTATGGGAAGATATGCTCCTCCTGCCTTTAAAATTCCCAATATCCCTATAACCAACTTCATGGAATGGTTCATCATGATTCCCAGGACAGATTCCCTGCCTATGCCACTTTGTCTCAGGTAATGAGCCAATTGGTTTGACTTTTCATTCAACTGTTCATACGTCATCACCTTATCTTTAAACTCCAAAGCAATTTTATGAGGAACTTTAATTGCCTGTTCCTCAAAGAGTTCAGATACTGTCTTTTTCGGGTAAGGGCTATCCGTTGAATTTAATGTATATATCTTATAATTCAGTTCCTTTTCATCAACCAGCTTTATATCTCTGACTTTAATGTCTCCATCAGTTATTATCTGCCTTAAGATATTAATCATGGATTTATACATGCCTTGAATTTCTTCCTCTTCATATTCCCTTATTTTATAATTGAAATTCAAAGTTATATTATCATCTTTCCATTCCTTAACCGTCAACTGTAGGGAATCCCCTTGGCTTCCGCTGTAATATTCCCGAACTTCTCCTGCCATGCCGTTGATATCGTTAATATATTGGGAATTATAATAATTCACACATATCTTAAATAGACTGTCATATCCCTTTCTGCTCAAATTCAAATCCTTGACCAAAATATCGTAAGGATATCTTTGATTCAAAAAACAAAGTTTTAGCTCCTGATTAATCGATTTTATTAAATCTTTCCCCTTTAATTCTTCATCCAACAGGAACCTGAAAGGCATTGTACTTGTAAACATACCCACCATTGATTTCTGCTTCCTGCCAATCCTGTTAAATACGGGAGTTCCTATTACCAAATCGTTTTTATATGTGGTCTTCCTTAAATATATAAGGAGTAACCCTATAAACAAGGTATTTAAAGAACATCTGTTATATTTTAAAAATTCTTTTATTTTCTTCGATAAATCATTGTCAATATTAAATGACAGCCTTCTGCCTTCCAATTCATTTGAAGTATTGTACAAAAATTCTTCGGGCGGATTTTTAAGCTTTTCCCGCCAGAAATTTTTATTCTTTATAAATTTCTCGGAATTTAAGTATTCTCTCTCTTCTTCTGTGAAATCTATGTATGAATGATATCCATCAAGACAAACCTCTTCATTTCTTACCAATTTGGTGTATATTTCGCATATCTGCTTTTCTATCAATGCCGTTGACCATCCGTCAGCTATAATATGATGAATTTTCAACAGTACCCCATATTCTTCTTCATCTATTTTATATACTGCAAAATAATATAGTCGGCTGTCCTCCAATTCAAAACTTCTTTCGAATAGACCTTCCACCCATTTCTCATGTTCCTTTTCAGGTTCTTTGTAATTGCTGAAATCCACAAAGTCTATATCTTCCTTATTAAATTCCGCTACATACTGAACAAGCTGTCCGTCTTTTTCAGTGATTCTCAGCCTTAACCCCTCATTTCCCTTTACTATGAGGTTAATTGTTTCCTTCATCTTCTCAACATCTATATTTCCCTTTATATTTAAACAGCCCCCGATATTATGAACGGGAGAATTCAAATTCACCTTATCTATGTACCATATTCTTTTCTGCGGATGAGTTAAATTGTAATAGCTTCTTTTATTGATTTCCATTATAAACCTCATCTCCTTGAAATAAGTCAAAATAGTTGTTGATTAAATTGTTTTGGTCTACTATTATTATATTATCTGAAATTTCCCTATTTAGCGAACAAACAGCCATTTTATAGTCCATACTTATATCAAATATTTTAAATATGTAATTCTCATATTGTTTATCAATAATTACTCTGATGTCCTCATATTTATCCATACAAACAGAAAAGGATTTTAATGGTGTTGAAAACCCTTTCCCGATACACTTCATATAACTCTCTTTCAGTGTCCATATTTCATAGAATTTATTCAATTGAATATCCGATTTTTGTTTAACTATATAATTAAATTCCCTTTCCGTAAAAAAATTTTTGGCTATATCCTTATATTCAATACGCTTAACAGCTTCAATATCAATCCCCACGGGTTTGCTGTCAACCGCACATACTACAAAATCTTCTGAATGAGATATATTGAAATTGAAATCCGGATAGCCTTGCAGATACGGCTTTCCATATTGATTTTTCCCAAATTTTATATATTCATTTTCAATATTCAGTTCTCTGATAATTATACTTCTTATCAATATTTCTCCGATTGATGCTCTGAGCTTATCCTTTTTATTGATAAATCTCTCAATTCTATGTCTTTTCTCCGAATCAATCGATAGACACAGCTTGTCTAATTCTTCTTCATTAATATCTGAAATTTTCACGGCATAGATTTTCATAGAATTCCCTCATTAATATTATTATAAAAACATATATTACTATTTAAATCAAATTATAACATCAATATGTTGAAAGATAAAGATATTTTGATGACAAACCTTTTCAATCATTGACAGGTCAATACACCCTCCTTGATGAATGCCAAATGCGGTCAAATCATAGTTTTCGCAACAGCTTTGAAATTCGATGCCATATTTCCGTGCAGTTGGCCCGATTGCTTCGGCAAGGGTTTCTATCGAAGCTTTGCATATATCAGGGTTTCGGCCTCAAAATAAAGCATGGGACGGTAAAATCTGTCCCTACCGTCCCCTAAATCTCTTCTTTTAATTTTTCTACTTCACTCTTTGAAAGACCTGTAGTCTTCGCTACAAAGGCTATTTCTATTCCTTCTTTTAACAAATTCTTAGCTATTTCCTTTATTCCTTCTTGTTTTCCTTCTCTTTTCCCTTCTCTTTTTCCTTCTTGTTTCCCTTTTTCTTCTCTTTTTTGTAATATACTCATAGTAACAGCCCCCTTTCCTCCTAATTTTTCAATTTCTCCCTCTATGTCTTCTTCTGTTAAATCTCTGTGAATATTCTCTATATATCTTATATATATTTCAACATAATACCTTATTGCTTCTTCTCCTTCTTCTTTTTCCGCTTCTTCCACTGCTAACAGAAATTCTCTTAATACAGTCTTTAAATCCTTTTCAAAGGCATCTCTGAATGCAGTTAACATCAGAGCCGTTAATTTGTTGAACTTTTTAAAATCAATTCTTCCGCTCTTCCCTATATTTATTAAATCATATCCAAATACCGGTATCCTGTCTTTAAAGTATTCCGGCAGTTCGTAAAATTCAGGTATCATATCTCTCAAATCCGTCTTTATACTCCATTCTTTCTCCCCATGATAAACTACTATAGGTAAAATTATCGGTAATTCCTCTCTGTTTTCTTTTTGTATCACTGCCGTCCATGCTTCAAGTATATATTTATTTAATTGAAATATGGTGAGTTTATCTCTATAGGATTTGTGCTCTAACAGAAAACATATATATGCATCCCTGTTATTTATTTTTACCTCATATATTAAATCAGAAAAACTTCCCTGTAATTCTTTGTTTATAAATGTATCTTTTATTAGCTCCATACTGTTTGTATCTATTATATCCAATGCTTCTTTAGGTATATTATTTTCTATAAAGTCCTTTGCTATTCTTTTTTGACTGAATACTTCCTTAAACACGGCATCATGTTTATTAACTATTTCATTTTTCACCTTTTCACCAACTTTTTGGTCTTGTTACATTTATTATAACATCGGTAAAAATTATTTTCCACTATTTTAACGAACTTTTATTCTCAATATAATTAAGTAGATGTTAGAATAAAACTGCTTAACTTTCCGCAATTAACATCAAATTTTATTAAACCATTTTTTAATATTTTGCAAAAAAGACAATTGAAGCGTCCCCACGTCCATAGTCCACGTCCACAAACTTTAACTTACAACTTCTTTGAATTCTGTGGAACTTTTTAACAGCTTATTTAAAGTTCCTTGTGATTCAATACTCCCATCTTTTAAAACAATAATTCTATCTGACTTTTCTAATATTGAGCTTCTGTTAGATACAACTATACAGCTTACTGTATCATCAGAAAGCAGCCTTGTCCAAAGTAATTTTTCCGTCTCCACATCAAGGGCACTGGAGATATCATCAAGAATAAGCAATTGTGGTTTTCTTACAAACATACGCGCAGCCGCAACCCTTTGCATTTGACCCCCTGACAATTTTGCACCTTTTGTTCCTATTACTGTGTCAAGTCCATTATCTAATTCCTCAAGATCTTTTTCAAAAACAGAAGCTTTTATTGCCTCATCTAAATCAACATCTTTTTCCGAAAGACCTAAAAGTATATTATTTTTCACAGTATCGCTAAAAAGATTGGGCACTTGTGAAGTGTACGCACTTATTGGCGGTATAAAGAACTCCTTCGCATTCTCGACTCTTTCACCATTCCAATAAATTTCACCTTCTCCTTTAGGTAAAAGTCCGATTAAAGATTTTAACAGTGTAGTTTTCCCTGAACCGGTACGTCCGGAAATGACTAAAACCTCGCCCTTTTTCAATGTAAAATTTATATCCTTTATTCCATTTTCTGATTGGTTATATAAATAAGTTAATCCTTTTATCTCTAATGTTTTCAGCTCATTATCTAAGGATAACTTTCCTAAATCTTTTTCGTTATGAGCTTCTTCTTGGGGGTATTTATCCAAATAAATATTCTTATGTTTTACTAAATTTTCCGGATTTTCTTTCATATTAATTTGATTTAATATATTTCTGTATCCTACTTTCGTTTGTTTAAAATAAACCATAAAATTTCCAAAGGATTCAACACTGTCGGTTACAGAAGCCAAATAGTATACAAATATACTAAAATCACCTACTGTAAACCTTCCTTTGCTTATAGCTCCTGCTCCTAATAATAATATTACTCCTGTTCCTATGTTTATTATATTGTTGTATATTGAGTCTATTATTTGGGATAACATTGAATCCTTAATCATTGCCCTATTTCTCTTCTCGTTTAACGTCTTTAGATTATTCATCAGATCTTTTTTGGCACCGGATACCTTAATTGATAATATTGATTCAAATATTTCTCCAACAGCACCATTAACAGCTCCTGTTGCCTTTCTTCCTTCTTCCCTGTTCTCCTCAATATTTTTTTCCAATTTTTGAGCTAGCCTGATTATTAAAACTAATGGTATAAAAACAGTTAAAGTAATTTTTACATCTATAAATAGTAAAATAACCACGGCCCCGATAGCACGTATGATTTGCCCTATAAGTGTGGAAATCCAAAAAATACTCGTTTGAATCTGTGATACATCGTCTCTAAAAGAATTTATAACTTGTCCTACAAGGCTATCAATTGCCTTCCCTCCATGCCTTTTTAATATTGAGTTCAGCATGTTTCTTCTCAACAATGTGCTTATATAAAAATTATGAGAACTACTTTTTACAAAATATATCCTCATTAACAAAATATGAATTAATGATATTACTGCTATTAATATTATTAACTGATAAGGATAGAATACTGATATTTTATTTCCGCTGATAATATCAAAAAATTCTTTTATAACCAAACCTTCTATTAATGGTATAAATCCTATTAACATATTCAATACAATTGTAAGTATATAAAGAAAAGGTTTATATTTTATTAAACTCCATATATAATACATTAAACAAGCACCTCTCTTATACCCTGTTGAATTAGGTTATAATATTGTGAACTTTCATCATCCAAAAGACTTTTTCTTTCTCCTGTTTCTACTATCTTACCATCATTAAGAAGCAGAATATCATCCGCTCTGTTAAGTGTTGAAAGTCTATGGGCAATAATAATGCATGTCCTATGTTGTAGTAATTTATCTAAAGCATTCTCGATAAGTTTTTCAGTTAAGGAATCTATCCTGGATGTTGCTTCATCAAGAATTATAAGTTTTGGATTTCTAAGAAATATTCTAACAAAGGCTAGTAACTGCGCTTCACCGGCCGATAAACTTTTATTACCCATTTCCAATTTAGTATCTAACCCATTACTAAGACCTTCATACCATTTCTTGAATCCTAAATCATATATTACCTTTATGATTTCTTCATCATTAATATCTTTTTTAAACATTGTTATGTTATCTCTAACAGTAGCTGTAAAGATTTGAACATCTTGAGTTACATAAGCTATGTTCTTTGTGAGTTCTTCTTCCGTTATCGAAGTTATATTTTTATTATTTATTAAAATCTCACCATTTTTCACATCATACATTCTGACAATAAGACGGGCTAATGTAGTTTTCCCGCTTCCGGTACGGCCTAATATTCCAAGGACTTTACCTCTTTCTACCTCAAATGAAACATTCTTTAAAACATCTACGCCTTTCTCATATTGAAAATCTACATTATTAAACTCTATTTTTAAAGGTTTATCCTCTTCTAATTTCTCTTTACCATACTTTATTTCTGACTCCACATTAAATAGATCGCTTACTCTCACTACACTTGCACCGGCTGACTGCAGCTGCTGAATATTAACTCTTATTTGTTCAATCGGCCTTTTTAAAGTCTGAGTATAATTAAATATTAAATATACTGTTCCTATTGTTATTAGTCCTTTTTTCCATAAATATAAAGATCCTGAAAATGATATAACAGTTCCGGCTGAAAATATAATTAATGTAGCCGACCATAAAGTAGACCAGGTTAAATCTGCCTTACGAATTATGGGGAATATTTTTCTGCTAATGTCATAGAATTTGTTCATTATATATTCTCCAGCTCCACTGGATGAAATGTCCTCCGTACTTGAAATACTTTCTCCTATAAATCCATAAAATTCCGCATTTGCTTCGCTTGCCTTTACCCAATCCCCTTCAGTCTTTGACTTTACATTCCACAATACATATATTGCAAAGATTGAAAAAACAGTTAAACTAAACCCAATAAGCAAATTCTCTCTAAAAAGAATTATTAAAGTTCCTATAAGAAGTAATAAGTTGTTCATCATATTTATTATTATATTCGAAAACAAATCAAATAATTGTGATACATCTCCATCTACTCTTTCTATAAGCTCCCCCGGTTTATGCTCTTTATGAAAAGACATATCCAAGTCTATACAATGTTCTATTAAGTCTACTCTTATATCGTTGGTAGCCTTCCAAGCTACTTTCTGTCCGATATAGCTTACTAAAACACTAAATATTTGTGCAAAAAACGCAACCAATATGAACATTAAAGCAGCAATGGTTAAATTTTTGCCTACTTTCCATTTAGTTGCTTCATCTAAAAAATATCGTGATATTTGAGGATTTATTAGTTGCATACCTATATTAGCCAACGATATTAATATAAGCAGAGACACCATAAATTTTTGTGTTTTTAAATATTTTATAATAAATTTCAAATGGTTTTTTCTTTGTATTTTCATTTTATAATTCCTTTCTAAAAGTTTTGTGTGGACAGAGGGACGTTACGGGACCACTGATAAAGTCGTTACTTTTAAAAATTACTCCAGCAAAAATGCAGATTTGTGGATATAAAAAATTTAAAAATCGGACTTTTTCACTGATCTCAAACGTCCCCATGTCCGTCATTACTTAAACCCTCTTTTCTTTAATTGTCAATTTACTAATTGTTAAATACCAAATCTATTTTATTCCGATAAGAGATATCAAACCATGTGCTAAAGTTTCTCCCCATGATAAATAGTCATGAGAGCTGTTAAACCATTGGAAATCAACATGATATCCTTTAGATATTAAGGTATCTCTCAGATTTATGTTTGTGCCAATCATTGTCTCTCTATTTTCTAATATACCTACATCTAAATAAAATTTAATAGGAAGTTTATCTCTTTCTTTAAACTTTGTACTCATAAAACAATCCTCATTAATGGTGATAAACCCTTCCGGTTTATAGCAATACCATCCTGATTGAGAAAGAACATTTCCAAAAATTTCGGAATGACTTAAAGCTATGTATGATGCTGCTAAACCTCCTGAACTAAGTCCCCCGATTATTGCTTCCCGAGGATTTCCAGAGATATCATAATTGTTTTTAATCCATGGAATTATCTCATCAACAATTAATCCGCGGAATACATCACTACAATTAAGCTCTGTTTCCCTTGTTTGTTCTATCGAATCAATAAATACTCCAATTATTGGGGGTATTTTTTTGGAAGCTATGAGGTTATTCAAAGTTTCTACAGCCATAAGAGTATCAATATAGTCCTGTCCATCGGTCAAAACTATGAATCCATATGGTTTTCCTTTCTTATCATATTCATAAGGTGTATAAACTCTAATCCTGCGCTTGTCCTCTAAATTTTTACTTTTAAATTTATATTCATCTATATTACCTTCCGGTATCCCATCTATTTTTTTAGCCCAAACATGCTTTGGTGCCTCCGGCATTACTATATAGGAACATTTTACTTCTTTTCCATCATCATATTCAATTAATATGTTCTTACAGAATTTATCATATACAACTCTATTAATGTACCTATCATACCAATTATTGTCAAGGGGATCGTTAGGCGAAAAATAGTACATTAACCGTATATTATTTTCTATTTCATAAGTAATATACCATAAATCCGTCCCCATTATCCTTTCCATCCGAAAGTCCTTATAATTATCTTTATATCTGTCTACTCCTATATCAGGTACAAACAAGACACTTTTGCATTTCTTGTCCCCTTTGTATATAAAAATAACTAAATCGTTTTCCGTATCATTTTTTAACTCTTCTATTATAGGAGTTCCATTCTTTCTTAGATAACATAAAAATTCTTTTACTACACTATCACCGTGCTGTTTAATACTCTCTTCTAACTGAAGAATAGTTCTACTTTTTAATAAAGATTTTTTCATATTAACTTTTCCTCCTCTACTACCGGCAATACACTTAATTATTCCATCCCAACGGCCTCAACACTTAAATCAGTACACCCTTCCCAATTTTCCTTGTCAACTTTTTTAAAAGTAATATTCATCTTTAGCCTCCCCCGATACTTCTAATCACATATATAGCGCCTATATACTAATTACAATTACTTAGTAACATATTCATAATCTCATAACAATCTTCTGCTACAAAACCTTCTGTTTTATATAGGTACTCAGCAGGATTGCCTACTAAGCACCAAAGTAAACATTTAGAATATCCTCTCCTATATAATTCGCTTAACGCAAATTTAATCATTTTCCGACCATAACCATGCCTCTGACAATCTATCTTAACTGCAACATTTTCAATGCAATTTTTATTTAAAAGCAAGCTGGCAACAATTTTACCATCACTTTCTAATACAAATAAATCATTGCTGTTATCTGCATATTGGTTTCGTGATTTATCAGTTGATTCATCACATTTTGAATTTAAACCAACTGACAACCTCATATTATGAAACGCTCTTGAAACAAGTTCAAAAGTTTCGATATAGTCCTTATCCTCATGACGAATACCAGTAAATTCTTCTTTACTTAAAATTGTTTCATTAGTCATATAAACAGAATAACAATAATGCTCAAACCCATTTTGGGATAAAAAATTATGTATTATATCATTCCTTACGAAGTCACAAAAAACTGTTTGTGTTCCTGCAAATTTCATTTCTTCAAGAATTGCAAAAAATAGTTCCGAACCTATACCATGGTTCCTATATTGTTCTCCTACAAACATCCATATATCTCTTTCTGCACAATCCCCTTGTTCATATATAACAACTGCCCTTATTTATATTATCTTCTCTTAAAATTAATGCACTCTCAGGACTTTCTTCAAGTCATTCAATTAACCCGTCAATAATTCTTGGATTTTGATAATGGAATGAAATGATATCGCTTTTCATACTTGGATTATACCGTTCTATTATACGTTCATATTTATTCTGTATATATTTTTTTCCTGTTTTTCTTGATATTAACATTTTGTAAATCCCCCATTTTAATAAATATAAAAGATATCCATTTATAACTTCCAATTTATATATTAAAATAATGTTATAACTCCATAAGATATAAATGGCTTTCTTTATCCATTTTTTCTATTGCATATCTAAAAGAAATTCTCGGCATACTCTTGTGATTTTTAATTAGGTAATCAATTACTTCCCCTTTATTTACTTGTGAAAATGACTTTAGCATCCAACCGTATCCTTTGAGTACCAATTCGTTTTTATCATTCATCAAATTCTCCTTTCTTTGGAGAATATTGACCTGTTATTTCGATAATATTTCCATCTGGGTCTGTAAATTGAAAATAATAATATGGTTTTACATTATTAACATATTTGATTTTGGTCAATTTATCGCTAATACCTAACTGCACTATTCTTTCTCTTTCTCTTTCTTTTTCCAGGTTTTCGGCCCAGAAATTTAATACAAATTTATGTGTATTTTCAGCTTCTGCCATTGCAACCAAATTATCGAATTCCTCTATATATTCTCCTTTACACACAGTTAAATTCGGATTCATGGCATCAAAATAACCATTCATAATGGAAATATTATTTCCTTCAAACTCAAACTGAGCAAATCTTTGCATATTTTGAGCACTTACTGGCATTTCTAATAATTTTTCATAGAATTGAATTGACTTATTAAAATCTTGTACTATTAAATAAATCGAACCTAAGTGCATATATTTGCCTCCTTATAATAATAGTTATTTCATTTCCTCTATGTTGCTATGAATAACGTTTACATGGTTATATGATAGGGCCCCATTTTTATGTTTTCTTGCCAAGTAATTTCGCCTGATGTGGATGCAATTGAATGTTCTATATCTAAATTTACGTTAAATTTATCGCTTTTATTAAAAAATTCATTGATCTGATCAATTCCATAATACCATTGATTTTCAGGACCAATAATATATGGTATTTTTGATTTTACAAAATATTTTTCTATCATCTCTTTTGTAATATCTTCAATTCCTAAAATATCTACTTGAAAACTTTTTAAAAGCTCCTTTATTTGGGGCGTGATTTGATTGTATTTGTATTCATTAGCTTTATTATTTTGTTCGTTATAACTATCTGTATATTGTTTAGAATTTTCAAAACGTTCACCCGGAAAATTAGCCCTTGGAATAGAAAATTTAATATGCTTAAACTTCCATCTGTCTTTATCTCTTAATAGAACTCCGCTTAAACCTAAAGGCCATAAATATTCTCTTTTTCCTTGTAAACGCTGATGATAAGTTAATGCTAAAACCCAATTAATATAAGTAACCTTCTGTTTGGGCGTAAGTGTATCATCGTGAACCTTGTCCTTGATAAAACTAAGATAATTATCATATCTCTCTAATGTATCTTCAAAAATATATTTAACTGATCCCTTAGTCGAAACCCACGCAACATCTTCAAAACGTGATATATTTGCATTTTCACAGTCTATATTTATATCTCCCCAATATTTCCAATCATCTTCGATTAAATTTCTTACTTCATCAATCCCTAAAGCTAACTCACCGGTTCCGGTACCTAATATAGATGTTTCGTGTGAATCTATAAAAATTTTTTTCATAAAAAAGTCTATTTCTTCCAAATTTCTTTTAGTGTAGCCTTGCTGAAATTTTTTTAGGGTTTTTCTGATTTCCTTATTTTCAGCTCTTAAATCACTAATGCAAACTTTTTCCCCTAATTCTTTTTCTAATGCTTCATTTAAATATTGAACACCAAATTTATTCATTATTTATTAATCCCCCAGTGATAATCTTGTTATTGAAAAGAGAACAAGTACTTTGTTTTTACCAATCTATCCCTACCACATACCAAAATACGGTTTATTGCCCTCCAAATATTCTTTTAATCTTCTTTTTGTTCCCGGAGATAATCCTTTTAATGTATCATCAATCTCACAAAACTTAAACTCTTCAATTTCTATACTCTTTTTATTATTCATTTGAAAATTTTCAGATTCAAATATAATAATATTATCATTTTTACCTTCACTGAAATTGTTATAAACTCCGAATAAATTCATATCATCAATTTCTATCCCTAACTCTTCTTTTAATTCCCTACAAATTGCTTCTTCAAAGGATTCCCCTTTTTTTACTCCGCCTCCCGGCAAATACCAGTAGTTGTCATAAGTATGTTTGACTAAAAGAATTTTGTTATTATCAATTAATATTATTCTTACTCCTATTGTAATAGGCTTAATGATTTTCCACTTAATCTTTGAAATGATATGAATGAATTTTATTATAAATTTCATATAATCACCTTTTTGAAATTTCCATTCAGATGTATATTAGAATTATTCCTTTCAGATACAGATAATTCTAATATACTCCTTCTAATTCCTATATGTTTTACAAGTTCGATTATTACTTCTTTATTTTTAGTACTATAAACATACTGTCCTTCTCCACAATGAATAAATTCTTTCATTGCTTCTTTACCATCTTTAATAGATTTTATAATATTAACCTCATCAACATATTCCTTATTTCCTTCAATATGAGATTTTAATATTTTAAACTTAACAAATTGATTGGGATATAATTTCCTTACCTCTTTCCAAGTCATAACAAATCTCTCCTTTTAGTGTCTTTTATATTATTATATCAAATCAAAACGGTATATGTAATTCTCTATTAACTCGGTATCTGAATCAACTCTTTCATACTCCTGAAATTACTATCTTTAATAATGATTTCCAGGCATATCTTTGTCCCGTTTTGGTATACCTTATAGGCGTTAGAATCACAATTTGATGCGATTATGCGATATTTGTCATTAATTATTTCCAGAGCGCAATTATTTTCAATTCCGATTCCAACGCCGCCATGCATATTTATCATGGCATCCATTTTCTCGCTGTAACCTTCCATATTATAATGTGGACAGATAATAAAATTTAAAAATTTTAGACATTCAATGTCAATATAATTCTTGAAATCATTTGCTTCTTCATCTTCAAAATAATAACTTCCCCAGCAAAGAGCACCTGCACTTTTCCCTACCAAAACTATTCCATTCTTATATGCTTTTAGAAGAATCTCATCCATTTTATATTTTTTGAAATAATCCATAAGCCTTTGAGTATCTCCACCCTCAACATAAATGACATCTGATGAAAAAATCTTTTCTTTAATCTCATACTCTGTGGGATTTTCTCTTACCAAATACAGTATGTCAAGATCACATCCAAACCTTTTTTCATATATCCCCCTAAAAAAATCACAATAATCCGGGTCATCCCCTCCTGCTGTCGGAACGTAAAGTACCTTTGGCTTTTTATTGTCTGTTAATCTGATTATCTCTTCATCAATTATATCCAAAGACAAAGGAGGGGTTACACCTCCTATCAATACAAATTTCCCCATAAAAATATCCTCCCTATGAGAAAAATACTGTTATTCTTTTTTATTAGTGCGGTTGCCATAAAATATTTATTAACTGAAAGTTAGATCAAAAGAACATTATATTATCCAAACACCTAAGAAGTTTATCCGATATATGCTCATCGATCATAATATAAAACCTTGGGTTCAGAAAAGCCTTCGAACCGTTTTCCAGACTCAACCTGTAACTATGTTTAAGTACAACTCCGTCATTATTAATGTTGCAGTATTTATTATCCCATGGGGAGTTTGAGTAAAATTGAAGCTTATTATTTAAATTTTCTCCTTCAAAAATGGCTGATGGGTTAAACAATACCAAGCATTCCCCCATTCCGCCTCTATATTTTATAAAATCATGTTCTTCATTCTCCGCCACGACATAGCTTTTGGTAAGGTCATTATTCAGATTAAAAAATGTTTTCGTGATAAATGCTCTATCCTTCATAAATATCTTCATATCTTGAGATACCTCAATAACGTGGCATAATACGGGAACTTTGGGAAGCATTAAAAAGTATTCATTTATTTCAAGCCCTTTGAATTCGTTATACTCTTTAATTAAAAGCCTTGAATTTATTCCATGCCATATGTTACCGCAGCTATCGGAGATTTCAATAAAATCCGTTTTGATTTTCTCTTTCAATACAGGTTTTGAGTTAAAATCCCAATCTTCGGGCAAAGTCTGTATTCCGCCAAACCAAGGATTATAATCGGAACTGATTTCTATATTTGGAAACGTGGATTTAAGCCATTGATGGCCTTTATATTTTAAAGAATACAATCCGCATCTCCTATTTTAAAAACCAAAGCCTTTCTCTCAAAGGAGGCAAGTCCAAGGTCTGCTTTAACTGAAATGACATCTTTATCCTTGCAACCTCTTTTGCGTAGGACGGATCATATTCAATAATCTTCAGATTTTCCATGGACACAGGGACGTTTTGTCTTGCCTAACCCCGATATCCTGCTTAACTGTCTGACATTGTACCTTTCACGCTGTAACATATTTAATAATTACGTTTCTTTTATCCGGAATCATTTCCGTCAAGTTAGCAATATTATATTTTTCTTTTATTATCTTTCTTAATTTATCATCACTATAGTAACGTCCCCCTATCTGCATTCTTTTCCGCAGAGATCATATATTGAAATATCGGGATTGCTGTTTATCCGTATCGGTATCCTGGAAGTGCCTAAACCTCGCGATATAATTATATACTTTCCGTCATATTCATTCACTCCGCTGGGAAATCGGGGATATTTATTCCATATTCTACAGACAAAAGGAATGTTCCATTGGTTTCCGTGAGTATGACCGGCCAAAATAATATCAAAAGGTATGCCCCTTTTTTCAATATAGTCAATAATATTGGGGGAGTGAGCAAAGAGGATTCTGTATGTAAATTTTTCTTCATTTAAAGCATTATTATAGGATTCATTGCCGTAAACGGAATTATCAAAACCATAGAAAAGTATTTTGTTATGCGAATCTTCCATAACTTCGTATTGATTTATAAGAACTTTTATTTTATTGCTGTTGTAGCCAACTAATTTTTTGATAATATCAGTTTCCTTTTTCCTTAAATAGCTTACTTCCGTCCTTTCATAGTTTCCTAATATTATAAAGATTCTTTTATTAACTTTTATTTTCTTTAATTCTTCCATAACCTTTTCCAATTGGACGGAATTATTGCATAAATCCCCTGTCAAAATTACATAATCGACACAGTATTTATTAATAATACTGCTGATACTGCCGTTTAAATACCGGGTTTTTCCATGAATATCCGATATATGGGCTATTCTGATACATCCCTTTATCTTATTGTCACGTATCTTTACTTTCCTGATATCTACAAAATTCGTACCTTTTATAATTAAAACAAAAATAACTAATAGAAGAAAAACTATAAAAACCATGAATTACTTCCTTTCTATCCTATGTGCTTAATTTCATGCCGCCAGTTAACAATTGTTGCTAACTCATTATTTTGTCGCCTGAATTACGCAAAACTCAATTCTTGTATCGACTATCGGAAATCCGTCAACACTTGCACCCTTTAAAATTTTGCCTTCAGGCGTAGGCTCGATATTTGCTAAAAACGAATTAACGATATTAACATTCCAGCCTGCTTTCTTAAATGTATCAACGGCGTTATCCCTTGTAACATAAGCTGCATTTCCATATTTATTAAATAAATCCATATGAATCTTATCTTCTTTGTCTATAAAAAACATAACAGACATAAACGTACCTTTTGTTATTCTGTTCATCTCTTTTATTACTTCACCGGGACATTCAATGTTTTGAAGTCCCATATTGCTGGTCAATATTTCAATTGAATTATCTTTAAAAGGAGTTTTTCTTGCATCAAATGATATCAAGCTCAATTTATCATATAAGCCTTTGTATTTATAATATTCCTTGTTTCTTTCGAGAACCGTAGGACTAAAATCCGTAGCAACAACATAGTTCTTCCTTTCCTTTAACAGCTTTTCAACAAGATAGCCTTTGCCGCTTGCTATGTCTATTATAGGTCTATCAGACTTAATATTGTTAACTATAAAGTCAATTTGACTTTTCCAACCATCAATATAATCTTGGGTATATATTTTTTTATAGGCATTTTTAAACATCCCAGAGCTTGTCTTGAAGTCATTTTTTGATTCAAAATATGAAGCCTTAAACCAGTAATCGGCTCCATTCATTTCTCCTTCCGGTGTATTCATCAGCTTATCATAAATACCAGGGTTTTCTCCTAAATATCTTTCCAACTCACTTTCACCATGCTTCCAAAGGTCATTTCTCGATAAATCGTTAGTCAAAAATACTGCAATTTCATTCCTAATTTCATATACCGATTTACAAGACGGGCAAACCGCATTCCCATTAATTATTCTATCCTCATCTTCATCTTCTATATTCCATATCAATTCGTTATGACACGATGGGCATATAAGCATGTCAATATAACGTTTATGCATTTCCCATTCCTCCACGTAATAATAAAATATTCTATCCTTCCCTTACTGCCTTTATAAATTCAAGGGCTTTATCATAACTTACTATTTCATAACATTCTTCATGAGCAGATTGAGTATAAGCATATGACACATTACTTACTGTAGTTGGATCCGCCCTCCATATTCTGCATGAGCTATGATATTGAGAAATTCCGGTTTTGTTGATTAAATAAGAACAGTTTGATGCATTAACACCACCGCCTGCCAATATTTCAATTTTATCTCCGTACATATGTTGAAGTTCAGATAATAAATTTGCTCCTTCTGCTGCTTTAGGCTTTAATCCGCTTGTTAAAACTCTTTTGACTCCTAAATCAATCAAGATCTTCATTGTTTCATACGGATCTTTAACACAGTCAAATGCTCTGTGAAATATGGCATCTTTGTGGTACTTATGAATAGTACTTATTATTGTTTTATTTTTTTCTTTATCCATATTTCTGTTTTCATCTAAACAACCAAAGGCAAAACCTTCTATATTATAATTACCCATAGCTTCTATGTCTGATATCATAGTTTTAAATTCATAGTCATTGTAGCAAAAGCCACCCGGGCGTGGTCTTACCATTACTACAATAGGAATATTGCAGTTTTCGGCAGTCAGCTTTATAGTCCCCATGGAAGGAGTCAATCCTCCCAAATAGACGGCATTATTCAGCTCTATCCTATCGGCACCTGCTTTCTGTGCAATCAGAGCATCTTCCAAACTTCCGCAGCATATTTCAGCAATTCTCTTCATTGTATTCCTCCCCCTCCCTGTTTTTATTTAACTAACTATATATTTTATCATATCATTTAATATTTTTGTGTAATAACTTTTTACGATATCATTTATTTATTATTGTTTTTGCTTACTTATGGTGATATTATTTAAGTGAAAGAGGAGGAATATTTTACGTATTAGACTGGTCAAGAAAAACCAAATTCAGACGCTCTACAAATTATTACTGATTTTTAAGGAAGCCGACAGATTATGTATTGGGTTAAAAAATTTTAAATTCGACTTAATGGAAAAAATCTAAACTGTTATTATCCCAATTCTTGGTGTTATAAAAGCCGGAGAACCTATATTTGTACCAGCAAATATTGAAAACTATGAATAGGCTGATAAGGGTAAATCTTCTTATTTACGGGTAAATAGCGACAGTACGATTGATGCAATGGCCCATGACAAATATTTAGCTTACATAAAAACAATCAGATGTAGATATGGTAATATAGCGATTGTTTTAGCAAACGGACATGAAGCTACTTTAAAAGCCAAAAACTCAATAATTCTTCGGCAGTAAAATTCTAAATATAGTTCTATGATTTTTAATAAGAAAAAGATTAAATCTGGATATATAAAGATTCTTGATAGAGCTATTCACGTCAAATTTAAAGTTTGAATAAATTTAAGGAGGTTATAATTATGGGTGCTAAAAATAAGGTTATTGCAGGAGATTAAGAAGGAAAATTAGTGTCTTGTTCTCTTGGGATTGCTTCGATCTCAACAAGTTTTACTAAATTTATTAATTTGGATAATAGTACAGTTGAATCCTATGAACTTGTAACTGACGAACACAGAAAAAGCGCTAAAAGTGGTATTGGACGTGGAATAGTAGGCGGAGCATTACTTGGTCCTGTTGGAATGTTGGGGGGTGCTTTATCTGCTAAGTCCAAGGGTATTTATACCGTTGCTATCCAATTTAAGGATGGCAAAAAAAGTTTGTTAGAAGTAAATGACAAAATCTATAAAGCTATAATTAAAAAATGTTTTTAATTATTCTTTTAGCATAGTTTTGGCGATATCTTGTCTATCTTTTATATATAAATGGATAAGATATATGTGTTCTGGAAATTTTGGGATATTATATCATATTTTTTTATTTTACCAATTGTCTTCCTCCTCAATAATTATATCTATATTACTATATCAAACACTATAAAATAAAAAACCACTGGATATCAAATAAAAAATATCTGGTGGCTTTTTATCATTCTGTTGATGCGGCAATATAAAAATTTTTTTGTTCCTTAGCGATCTGCTCTATGTTTATATCGAGTTATATTGTTAAGTTCCATACATGTCCGCGATCATCTATTTGCTTCTTTGGTAAGTAATTGAGTGCTGCATTCTTTTTGAAGATTTTTGAAGATATAGGCATATGTTTGTAGTGCGTACGTAACAGTCTGAAGGACTGAATCGATTACTTTTGAAGAGTTGTCTGTTCCACCTTAGCCTTCAGTGAACTTACTAAATATGGTTTCAATTCTTAATAAACATTTTCAATGTTTTATCAAAAGCAACAAAAAATTTTATTCAACTTTTTTAAAA
>NZ_FMIF01000022.1:0-21012 GCF_900095615.1 Sporanaerobacter sp. PP17-6a
ATGTAGAAGAAACAGCGGTAGGTGCTGATATAGTAGCTAATTTATATAAAAAGAAATTAAAAGAAAAAAATTATAAAAATATTATTACTACCTGCTGCCCTTCTGCTAATTTTTTGATAGAGAAATATTTTCCTTCATTGACAAAGTATATGTTCCCTATAGTATCTCCTATGATAGCTCATGGAAAGCTTATTAAGCGAGTGTATGGAATGGATACCTTTGTCATATTTATAGGGCCTTGTATATCTAAGAAGGTAGAAGCTAAGGAAGCTCAGCATGATGATGTAATCGATGCTGTTATGACTTTTGAAGAATTGAAAGAATGGGTTTATGAGAGCCAATTGGACATAGATAATATGGAATATACACCTTTTGATAGATCTTCTACGGAACGGGGCAGAAATTTTCCCTTAAAGGGAGGTGTACTTGGAAGTTTTTTAGACGATCATATCAGAAGTAAATATGACGTCATGAATATAGATGGAATAGATGAGTGCATTGATATGTTAAATACCCTTATGAAAGATGATACTGAAGGATTATGTGTAGAATTAAATGCTTGTCGGGAAGGATGCATTAATGGGCCCGGGGTTCCGAAAGATAGTTTGGGTAAGTATGAAAGAAAGAGGATAGTAAAAAGATATGTTAATTATGAAAATGAAAATTTTACGACAGATGAAATAGATATCCCTGAAGACATAGATTTTGGGAAAGTTTTCGTGGATAAGTCTTTCTATAGACCTAAAGCTGACGAAGCTACAATACAGTCCATATTAAGGTCTATTGATAAGTTTACGCCTGAGGATGAATTAAACTGCGGTGCTTGTGGATATTCTACGTGTAGAGAAAAGGTACAAGCTGTATATGAAGGGATGGCAGAAAAAAGTATGTGCATGCCTTATATGAAGAGCAGAGCAGAAAGGCTTTCAAATCATATTTTTGAAAGTAGTCCTAATGCTATATTTGTTGTTGACGAAGATTTGAAGGTAGTGGAGTTTAATAAAGTATGTGAAAAAATATTCAATATTAAATCCGGGGAAATAATGGGGAAACCCATATCGGTTATATTGGATGATGAAATATTTCGTAAGGTAATAGAAACTCAAGATAACATAATACTTCAAAAGGTTTATTATAAAGAGTATGGAATGTTGTTCCTGCAGAATATTATTTTAATAGAAAAGGAAAATGCTCTTCTTGTAATAATGACAGATATAACAGATGAGGAGAAAAGTAAAGAAGAGCTGGTGAAAATAAAAGAGAATGCTCTCCAAGCAGCACAAGATGTTATTGAGAAACAGATGAGAGTTGCCCAAGAAATAGCAGGGCTTTTGGGAGAAACTACTGCAGAAACAAAAGTTGTTCTGACGAAATTGAAGGAATTGGTTCTTAAAGATGGTGATGTGAAGTGAGCGAAGAATATTTTGTAGATATAGCTTATCGCAGCATAAATAAAGATGGAGAAGAGCTGTGCGGAGACAAAGTAGAAATTATCAGAGAAGATAATAGAAATATGATAGTTATGGCAGATGGATTGGGAAGTGGGGTGAAAGCCAATATTCTTTCAACTCTTACTTCCAAAATTGTAATTTCAATGCTTGAAGGCGGCATTAATATTTATGAAACCGTAGATACTGTTATTCATACTCTTCCTGTATGTAAAGTTAGAAAATTAGCCTATTCTACTTTTACCATAGCTGAAATATTTGAAGATGGAAGGACATATATTGCTGAATATGATAATCCTCCGATATTTTTAATTAGAGATGGAAAACTTGTTGATTTAAAGAGAAGGGAAACTCAAATTAGTAATACTGTAGTTCGGGAATGTAATTTAACCTTGCAGAAAAATGATTTATTAGCTATAGTTAGTGATGGAGTGGTTCATGCAGGAGTAGGAGGCATATTGAATCTCGGATGGCAGTGGAAAAATGTCGGAGAGTATTTATGTAAAGTAGCATTGAAAGAAAAAAGTGCAGGTAAAATATCTAAAGCCTTGATTGATACATGTGAATATTTATATGGAGACAAACCAGGAGATGATACTACGGTTGTTATTGCTAAGGTAAGAAAGCCTGAAATAGTAGATCTGTTTACTGGTCCTCCTAAGGACTCGTCAAATGATGCTAAAACCGTGGAAAATTTAATGAATGGAAAGGGAAAAAAAGTTGTCTGTGGGGGTACTGCTGCAAAGATTGTTGCACGGGAACTTAACAGGGAAATTATAACCAATATGGATTTTATCGATCCTGAAGTACCTCCAACAGCGGAAATAGAGGGGATAGATTTGGTTACAGAAGGGGTTTTAACATTGAGTAAGGCGGTGGAGAAAATTAAAAGGTATATTAATTCTCCATATAAGGACAATCTTTTTTATAGTTTTAATAAAAATGATGGAGCCTCAAAGTTGGTCAGATTATTAATTGAGGATTGTACTCATTTAAATTTGTGGGTAGGAAAGGCCATAAATCCCGCTCATCAAAATCCTGATTTTCCCGCAGACTTAAGTATTAAACTGAAAGTGGTACAGGAATTGGTGGCTGAAATGAAAGCATTGGGTACAAAAGTTAACGTAATTTATGTATAATGGAGGGAAAAGGCAATATGCAAAATGTGAGAAAGTTTGAAAATGATGTACAACTTATAAAATATGAGGTTCTAAGAGAGGTCGCAAGATTTGCAATGGAGGGTACCCTTGAAGAAAAACTTGATACTATTCCATTAATTATAGATCCGGGTCCAGAGCCAAGGACCAGGTGTTGTATATATAAGGAAAGAGCAATAACTAAGGAAAGAGTAAAGCTTGCTATGGGAGGAAATAAAGAAAATAAGAATATAGTGGAAGTTATCGACATAGCATGTGACAGATGTCCCATAAACAGGTTCTTTGTAACGGAAGCATGTAGAGGATGTTTGGCTCATAGATGCAGTGAAGCGTGTCCGCGAGGTGCTATTTATCATGTAGGAGGAAGATCCTATATTGATCAGGATAAATGTGTTGAATGCGGCAGATGTAAAGAAGCTTGTCCTTATAATGCTATTGCGGATGTAATGAGGCCATGCAGAAAAGCCTGCGTTTCGGGAGCAATTAGTAATGATGAAAGCAAGAAAGCAGTAATAGATAATGATAAATGTATTCAATGTGGAGCTTGTGTTATACAATGTCCCTTTGGGGCAATAATGGACAAATCTTTTATAGTTGATGTAATAAAAATTCTCGATGAATCTAAAAAGAATAAAGATATTCATGTATATGCTATAATAGCACCAGCCATATCAAGTCAGTTTACCTATGCGAAAATTGAACAGGTGGTAAGCGGCATTAAAAAACTTGGATTTCATGATGTAGTAGAAGTAGCTTTGGGAGCTGATATGGTAGCTCTTAATGAGGCAGAAGAATTTAAAGAAACTGTTGAAGAAAAGGGATATGTAACTTCATCCTGTTGCCCTGCTTTTGTTTCTTATATAAAAAAATATTATCCTCAGCTTGCAGATAAAATATCAAATACCGTTTCTCCTATGATAGCTACGGCAAGGCTTATAAAGGATATAGACGATAAGGCAAAAGTAGTATTTATAGGGCCCTGTATTGCCAAAAAAGCGGAGATAACGGAAGGAGAACTGAAAGAGGATGTTGATTTTGTTATAACCTTTGAAGAGCTTGCAGCTATGTTGGATGCCGCAGAAATAAATTTAGCAGAATGTGGGGATGGAGAATTAAACAATGCTTCATATTTCGGAAGAATATTTGCAAGAAGCGGAGGAGTAACTGAGTCAATAAAACATGTAATAGAAGTTAAAAAGTTGGATGTAGATTTCACGCCTGTTCCTTGTGACGGATTGAAAGAATGCGACAAATCATTAAAAATGGCAAAGGTAAAAAGGCTTAACGGCAACTTTATAGAAGGAATGGCATGTCAGGGAGGATGCATTGCAGGTCCGGCAAGCCTTCATCATGGTCCAAAAGATAAAAATGAAGTGGACAAGTATGGAAAATTAGCTTTGGAAAAAGATATAGAAAGTTCTCTGAGGGTATTTGAAATAAAGAATATAGATTTAAATAGAAAATAATTTTTATTTAGTTTATGGGCTTTGTGACAGTCCGGATTGCTGTCACAAAGCCCATAAGTTTGATTTTCAAATATGATTCCACAGGTCTCATTGCTTACTTCAAATATATAATTATGTGCATTAAATTACCATATTTCATCTAACTTATCAGAATAAAATTCTATTGCTTTTTTATAATTTTTAATATTCTCATCTATAGATGTTTGAGCAATAGTATAAAGTAAAATTTCCATTGCTTTAGAATATTCTTTTAAATTGTATAAAGTCATTGCGTAAAAAACTTTCATGGCTTTATCCTGAGGGAATTTAACTAATCCACCTTTAAACACTTCTTTTGATTCTTCATATTGACCTAATGTTCTGTAGGTACTTCCCAAGCCTAAATAAGCACCTCGCAATTCTTTATCGGGTAGTCCTATGGAAATGGCTTTTTCATAATATTGTATTGCATTTTTTTCTAAACCCAAGGAATCAAAACTCCATGCGCACTGGTAATTAATCATTGAATCATTGGGATATTCGTTTACAAGGTTTATTAAAATTTCGTTTGATTCTTTTAACTTTCCTTCTTTCCTCAATTTAATTGCTATTTCTAATTCCTTCAAAGTTAATTTCTCCTCGGTATTACATAATATTCTACAGCTATGCAGCAAAATAAAAATCTTTTTATTTTACTTCAGCAGGGAATAACCCTACTGAAGTTTTAATTCATTAATGCATTTGATTGCTCTTCTATAAATTGATTAGTATATAATTTATAGTAATATCCTTTTTTCTTAAGAAGATTTTCATGGTTTCCTTCCTCAATTACTTTTCCTTTACTAATAACCAAAATCCTGTCTACAGATCTAATGGTTGAAAGTCTATGAGCAATTATAAAACTTGTTCTGTCTTTTAAGACTTTATGAATAGTATTCTGAATTATTTTTTCAGTTTCCGTATCTATTGAAGAAGTAGCTTCATCTAATATAAATATTCTTGGATTTCTAATTACCGCTCTTGCAAAAGAGATAAGCTGCTTTTGCCCTGTTGAAAGAAGTCCTCCTCCTTCTCCCACGGGAGTTTCATATCCTTTCTCTAAATTGGATATAAACTCATGAGCATTTACAAGCTTACTTGCCTCTATAATTTCCTCATCAGTTACATCCAATTTCCCGTATTTGATATTGTCTTTAATGGTTCCACTAAAAAGGTGGGGGGATTGAAGAACATATCCTAAATTTTCATGGACCCATATTTGAGGCATACTTTTATAATTGATTCCGTCGATTTCGATGTCTCCTTCCGTAGGTTCATAAAATCTGCACAGGAGATTAACTATTGTACTTTTCCCCGAACCCGTTTCTCCTACCAGAGCAATGTTTTCTCCTGATTCTACGTGGAGATTAAAATTATTTAATACCTTTTTTCCTTCTTTATAACAAAAAGAAACATTTTTAAATTTGATTTCTCCCTTAATTAAAGGCCAATTTTTTTCTTTAGGTTCAAAGAAATCTCCGTATTTTTCAGTTATTTCCGGTCTGTCTATAATTTCGGGCGTTTCGTTAACAAGGGAGAAAACCCTTTCTGCAGAAGCTTGAGCGGATTGAAGTTCTGCAAATATAACAGCCAATTGTCTTACCGGTTCAAAGAACTGTATGGTATAAGACATAAATGCTATCAGGGTACCGTAGCTCATAACGTTATTCATAACACTTTTTCCACCAAAATTTACTGCAAGGGCGGTTCCTATACTTCCCAGAGTTAATACTATGGGAAGATATATGGCAGATAATGTCACGGCTCTAATAGAACTGACCTTCATTTTATTAGTGATATCAGAAAATTCCTCTAAATTTTTTTCTTCTCTGACTAAGGTCTTTGTAGTTTTAGCACCTTGAATATCTTCATTGAAAGAGGCAGTTATTTTAGAATTTATCTTTCTTACGTTTCTATAAGCTTTAAGTATTTTCTTTTGAAAATATAGACTTATTAAAATAAGGGGAGGTACTACGGAAAGAGTAATCAGTGCCAATTTCCAATTCATTATAAGCATTACAACCATTATAGTACCCATCAAAGTTATACCCCATATAAAATCTACAAGTCCCCAGGAAATTGTTTCGCTTAATCTTGCAATGTCTGAAGTCATCCTTGCCATTAACCATCCTACGGCTTTATGATCATAATAAGACAAAGGGAGTATTTGAAGCTTTTCAAATCCGATTTTTCTTATATTATATGCCATTCCCATTTCTATTTTACCTGCGGTAGATATGAGGAGATAAGCGTTTATGGCTTGTATTGCAACTAATAAAGCATAAAGAACTGAAAAATTAACAAATTTTTTGGTGCTTATGTTTGTTATCAAATTATCAACTGCCCATTTTGTCATAAGAGGAAAAACTGCATCTATTATTCCTACAAAAGCCATTACAATTATTAAAATCTTAAATTCTTTTTTATATGGTTTGCCAAAGGAAATAAAATTTTTCCAAAGAGCAATATTTATCTTTTCGTCTTTTTCATTTTCCATTAAGTGCCACCTCTTTTATGCATTTTTTAAATTCATCTCATATTCATAATTCTCATGAGGACAACTTTGTATATCATATATTCTTTTATATAATCCGTCTTCTTTTAAAAGCTCATAATGGGTTCCCTGTTGAACAATATTTCCCTTATCCAATACTATAATTTTATCTGCTTCACAGACGGTAGATATCCTGTGTGAAATGATAAAAGTAGTAGATAAATTTCTCCTAAGATTTAAAGATTTTCTTATTGAAATATCCGTTTCCGTATCTACGGCACTTAAAGAATCGTCAAATACAACTATGGGACATTCGTTTATTATTGTTCTGGCAATGGCGATTCTCTGTTTCTGGCCTCCCGAAAGGGATACCCCTCTTTCACCTACGGCAGTTTCGTATCCGTTTTCAAAGGATAAAATATCTTTGTGGATACTTGCTACTTTTGCTGCTTCAAAGACTTTTCTGTCGTCCATCATTGGATTGGATAATTTAATATTTTCTTTAACCGTTTTGGCAAAGAGGAAAGGTTCTTGAAGTACTATTCCTACATTTTTTCTTATCCATTTTTTATCTATCTTATTAAGCTCTATGCCGTCTATGGTAATGGAACCGTCTTTATACTCATAGAGCCTTGCAAGAAGATAAACAAGAGAACTTTTACCTGAACCTGTGGGGCCTAATATGGCAACCGTTTCTCCTTTCTTAACATCAAAAGTTATATTATTAAGAATAGGTTTGTTTTTTTCATATTCGAAATATACATTATTGAATGATACATTTCCTTCTATTCTTGGCTTTTCATGGTTTTCTTCCATAATTTCAATTGGGTTTGAAAATATTTCACCAATCCTTTTTAACGAAACAAAAGCTTTACCCATATCTGTAAGGACTCTTCCCATTTGCCTTACAGGCCATAAGAGCATTTCTTCGTAGCTGACAAATGCCACCAAAGTCCCTAAAGATATATTGCCCCTTGATGTCCACAGACTTCCCACTATTAGTACCGCGCCAATTTGCATCATACACAAAAAGTCCGAACATCCCCAGTACCAAGCCAGAAGTTTTATCAATCTATATGTTAAATCCTTATAATTTTTATTTTTTTCATCAAACTTTCCTATTTCGTATTTTTCTCTTGCAAAGGCTTTAACCACCCTGATCCCCGTTAAATTTTCCTGAAGGACAGTGGACATTTTTCCTTCTGCCACATCACTTGCTTCGAAAGCGACTTTAACTTTTGAAAAAAATACTACTGCAAAAACAAATATTATGGGGACTGCGATCATTGATACCATTGTCATTTTTACATTCAAATTAAACATTATATAAGATACGAAAATCAGTGTAAATATGGAACCTCCTATTTCGACCAATTGAACGGCAAGAAATTTCCTCACGGTTTCAACATCGGAAGTGCACCGTTGAATTAATTCTCCTGTGTCAGCTTTTACATGGTATTCATAGGGAAGTTTTTGAATGTGATCGTATAATTCGTCCCTGACTTTTTTAGCGGTTTTTTCAGATGACTTGCTGGATAGAGTACTTTTATAGTATAAAAATATTCCCCGTAGGAGTGTTAATGATATTAAAAATCCTCCCATTACCCAAAGGTGTTCTTTGAGGTATTCTCTGCCTCCCAGAAAATTTATTATTTTTATTATATAAACAGAACTTATCGGGGTGTCTCCAATAATTGAATCAATAGTAGTTCTGATAAAAAGAGGAGTTAATACCGTAAAGAATGTTGCAAGAATTATACTTATAATTCCAAATAAATATATGGTTCTGCTTCCTTTCATAAAATTCCATAAAGATTTAATACTTTTCAACATATCGCCTCCTGTTATAAATAGAATAAAAAAACCATAGAACAGATAAACTTTGATCCTATGGTTTTAAGCATTTATTCACAACAAAAAGTAAATTGAACTGATAAAGGAATAATGAAATACTTTTTATTTATAAAAGCTGAAAAGCCATAGGAATTTCACACCTATGGCTTTTTTGATCTAAATTATGTAATCATCAAAAAATAGGCATAGGCCGTGACATGAAATCTTTGCCGCCAAAGACAAACTTCTTTATGCTTAAAATTATACTGATACTTTTCATTTTCGCGACCTCCTTTTATTTTTAATGACATCTATTATTATACTTGTTATTTAAAAAAAATTCAATTATTATTTTTTAATATTTTATTATATGTAGAATACTTTGGGTATAGACTAAAATGTTAAATAATTATGAAAGGGGGAATTGATATGTTTCCTGCATTGTTTGTAGGGCATGGTTCACCTATGAACATAATAAGTGATAATGAGTATACAAAAGATCTTCTAAAGTTAAAAAAGGATTTGCCGGTTCCGGATGCTATTTTAGTAGTATCTGCTCATTGGCTTACCCGGGGAACTTATATAACGGGTTCCGAAGCTCCTGAACAGATATATGATTTTTATGGATTTCCTAAGGAATTGTATAAAATAAAATATCAGGCACCCGGTTCAAGAGAGATGGCTGAATTTATAAGAGGCACGGTAGGAGAAGAATATATAAAAATAGATGAAAACAGGGGAATAGATCATGCTGCTTGGGCAGTCTTAAAATTTATATACCCGGACGAAGATATTCCTGTATTGGAGATGAGTTTAGATCTAACTAAAAATACTTTTCAACATTATGAGTTAGGGAAAAAATTGTACTCCCTAAGAAAGCAGAAAATATTAGTTATTGGAAGCGGAAATATTGTTCATAATTTAAGAGCGGCTATCTTTAAAGAAAATGCTAAACCGTATGAATGGGCTATTGATTTTGATAATGCTGTAAAAGAAGATATTAATAAAAAAAATTTTAAGAGCTTAGTTAGTTATAAGGAATATGGGGATCTGTCAAGAAAAGCCGTCCCGACGGATGAACATTATCTGCCTATGATTTACTCTTTGGGCATGGTAAAAGAGGATGATAAAATAGAATATGTTCATGAGTCCATCCAAAATGGCAGTGTTTCCATGAGATGCTTTAAAATCGGGTAGTTTCAGAATTATAAAAAAGGCTTCTATATAAAGAAGAAATAAATTGAGGAAGCCTTTTTTGAAACCCATTTAACGGGAAATATATATTAAAGAAAAATAATGCCTTTCCATGAGTCATAATAAAAAAGATTTGGAGTTTTATGTCCAAATCTATGTATATGTTCATTTTTGGCATCATGAGTAATGAACTCCATGCCAAAAGAATGAACTAAAAATCCGTATTTTAATTAAATTTCAAATAGTTCTCTTCCCAAGACCACTCCGTTTACGCTGGCCTGCATAAGGCCTCTTGTAATACCGGCTCCATCTCCTCCTACATATAGTCCTTTTATATTTGTCTCAAATTTTTTATTTGTTTTTACTTTATTTGAGTAAAATTTAACTTCAACTCCGTATAAAAGCGTTTCATCACTGGCAATTCCCGGTGAAACATTGTCTAAAGCAGCAAGCATTTCATCTATATCCTTCATCAATCTATAGGGAAGTACTAAACTTAAGTCGCCGGGTACAGCATCTTTTAACGTAGGAATGATATTATTTCTATATAATTTTTCTTCGGTAGTTCTTCTTCCTCTTTTAAAGTCACCGTACCTTTGAACCAATATTTTATTTCCTGATAACATATTTCCTAACTTTGCAATATGCATTCCGTATTCTATAGGAGAATTAAAAGGCTTTGTAAAATGTTTTGTAACCAATAACGCAAAGTTGGTATTTTCGGTTTTTAAAGATTCGGATTTATAACTGTGACCATTAACAACGGCTAAATTTCCGTCATAATATTCTGTAGCAACTTCTCCTCCGGGGTTGGTACAAAATGTTCTTACTTTATCATCAAAAGTAGGGGTATAGTATATTAATTTACTCTCGTACATAGCATCGTTTAGTTCTTCCATTATTTCATTTCTGGTCTCCACTCTTACTCCGATGTCTACATCGCCTGTTTCCGTTTCTATATTGTGTTTGCTACACAAGTTTTTTAACCAATCTGAACCTTCTCTTCCCACACTTATAACTACAAGATCAGAGAAATATTCTTTATCAGCAATTATTCCCTTAACTTTGCCTGAATCATCGAGAATTATATCCTTTACAGGATTTCTGAAAGAAAAATCAACACCTATTTCTCTTAAATATTTTTCTATTTTTAAATAAATATTATAGCCTTCTTCAGTTCCCATATGTCTTATAGGACATTCTACCAATTTTAAATTGCTGATAATAACTTTTTTGCGTATTTTGTCAATTTTATGCTTTGTGTTGATTCCGTAAATTTTTTTATCAGCTCCAAAATTTAAATATATGCTGTCAACATAGTTTATTAATTCCATGGTTTTTTCATAACCAATATATTCAGGGAGATTTCCGCCTACATTTGGAGAAAGGGATAATTTTCCGTCGGAATATGCTCCGGCTCCTGCAAACCCGGTTGTAATATTACATGGAGTACAATTTACACATACCCCTGTTTTTCTTTTCGGGCATATTCTTTTTTCAATAGAATTTCCTTTCTCTATCAATAAAATTTTTTCCTTTGGATTTAATTTTTTCATTTCAAGAGCTGTAAATATTCCACAAGGTCCAGCTCCTACAATTATTAAATCATATTTCATATTTTTTTAAACCTCCTAAAATTGTTTCCATAAATATCATACACTTTTTTCACATAAAAAGCCACCATATATTAACTAAACTACGTCGATATCATTAGAATTAGCAAAAGGAAAAGAGTTGTGGTATACTGATGATAAGAAAAAAGTCGACTTATATTAAAAATGATTGTAAAAGGTCTAAAAACGGTAAAAAATATAATAATTATAAATGTTTATTGAATAAAAGGAGGAATAAAAAATGCCTTTTAGAGATATTGTTCAACCCGATGTCATTAATATAGATAAAGGTTTAAGATTAAGAAACCCCGATGGACTTCAGTGGGAGACAGCATTGCCTTGGTATAAGAATCCAAAGATATTATATTACTCCGAGGGAATCACCGATAAAACTTACGATATGAATATAATAAATAGGATGTACGGATATTTAAGCAGTATCGGAGAACTATATTTTATTGAAGTATATGAAAAAGATATTTGGAAGGCTATTGGTGACGTTACTTTATCTGAACAAAATATGCCTATAGTAATAGGCGACGAAAAATATTGGGGTAAGGGAATAGGGAGAAAAGTTATTGGAAAACTCATAGGAAGAGCTAAATCTATAGGATTAACCAAAATATACATACCGGATATTTATTCTTATAATAACAGATCACAGAATTTATTTAAATCCATGGGATTTGTAGAAGTTGACAGAAGAGATAATGCAAGTTCATATGAATTAAAATTATAGATAAATATTTGTCCGGATAAAAGAATTGAGTATTTGTTTTTATAAATTTATATTATTTTGGGTCAAATTGGAGGAAGTTTTGATATGAACAGAAAAGAAAAAGTATATAATATATTGCAGATATTATCCGAAAATATAAATTTGAAAGATTTAAAAAATGGCAATTGTGGATTTGATGCAACTGAAATAGGAGAAAAATTAAATATCCTCAGAAACAATGCGAGTAAAGAATTAAATATCCTGGTTTCAGAAAATAGAGTTATAAAAATTATGGGAAAACCTGTTCATTATATAGATAAAAAGAGAATTGAAAAGATTTTAGGGAAAAAACTTAATAGAAATATAACACAATTAGAGTCTATAGATTTATTATTAAAACCTGATTATAATTCTGATGATAAAGAGATTGAAGAAAATTCCGATATTTTTGAACATATTATAGGAGCCAATCAGAGTATGGAAGTTCCTATAAAACAAGCAAAGGCTGCCATTCTTTATCCGTCGGGAGGAATGCATACATTGCTGATCGGTCCTACGGGAGTAGGAAAAACCATGTTCGCAGAAATGATGTATAAATATGCTGTACAAATAGGAAAGGTTAAACCAAAGGCGCAATTTATAGTTTTTAATTGTGCTAAATATGCTGAAAATCCTCAATTAATTTTATCCCAATTGTTCGGACATGTTAAAGGTGCATTTACCGGTGCAGACCAGGACAAACCCGGATTAATCGAAAAAGCTGACGGTGGAGTATTATTACTTGACGAAGTTCACAGGCTTTCCCCAGAAAGTCAAGAAATGCTGTTTTATTTTATGGATAAGAATATATACAGAAGATTGGGAGAGACGGAAAATACGAGAAGCGCCGATGTACTTCTTATAGCAGCCACAACGGAAGATGCGGATTCGGTCCTTTTAAAGACTTTTCTTAGAAGGATTCCTATGGTAATAAAAATACCGACTTTATCGGATAGGCCTCTTGCAGAGAGGTATCGTTTAATAAAGCAGTTCTTCGGTGATCAAGTCAAATGTATGAATGTTCCCATAAAAGTTTATAAAGATGTAATAAAAGCCTTATTATTATATGATTGTACGGGAAATATAGGGCAGTTGAAAGCCGATATTCAATTGATGTGTGCAAGAGGCTTTTTAGAATATAAAACATATCACAAAAAAGTTGTTGAAATAGACACACCTTTGGTTCCCGAAAACGTATACCACGGACTTTTAAACAGCAGAGATAAAAGAGAGGAACTTGAAGATTTATTGGATATTGATAATAGAGAGTATTATAAATTCACTCAGAATAACAGTAAAGATCTCATTTCCATGGATGAATATGATGTTTCTGATAAAATTTATAAGGAAATAAACAACAAATATTATTTTTATGATCATCAGGGGTGTTCAGAGGCAGAGATAAACAGAAAAATGAATGAAATAATAGAAAAATATTTGAGAAGATTGTTAAAGAAAATTGATATACAGGGAAAAATTTCAGATGAAAATAAGATATTTAAAATTGTAAGCCCGAGAGTTTATAATGCCGTAGAAGTGGCTCTTGACATTGCAGAACGGAAATTAAAAAAGCATTACAGTAAAAATGTTACTATTGCTTTATCAATGCATATAAGTTCTTTAATAGAAAGAATCTCAGAAGGTAAGGTAGCTTATAACGAAAATTTAAATGAAATAGCAGTCAATCATCCCGATGAATATGATACGGCTAAATTAGTAAAAGGACTTTTGGAGGATAAATTAGACATAAAGATACCGGAAGAAGAAATAGGATTTATAGCAATCTTTTTATATGCGATTGATTCGGAGAATTCAAATAAAAAGATAGGAGTTATAGTTTTAGCCCACGGAAAGCACACGGCTTCCAGCATAGCAGATGTTGTTAATAGTCTTTTGGACACAGACGATTGTAAGTCGATAGATATGCCTCTTGATGAAAAAGTGGATAGTATATTGAATAAGGCAATTGAAATGGTAAAAAAGATTAATCAGGGGAAGGGAGTTTTAATATTAGTTGACATGGGTTCTCTTGTATCCTTTGAAGGAATAATAAAAAAGGAGACAAATATAGATGTAAGAGCTGTGGAAACAATTTCGACACCGGTGGTACTTGAAGCGGTAAGAAAATGTATGATTCCGGAAATGACTCTCAAACAACTGGTAGAAGATTTAAAATATTCTACTCCCTATATGGGAAGAAGCTTGAGCAGCTTGTTAAAAGATAACAGGAAAACAAGAATTATAATTACAACTTGTGTGACAGGAGAAGGTACGGCAGTAAAACTTGCGGACCTTCTAAAAAATAATTTACCGGCTATAACAGCTTATAATATTGTCATAAAACCAATGAATATCTATAATGTGAATAATATAGAGATAGATGAGGAAGAAAATATCATTGCAGTTGTTGGAAGCGTTGATTTAAAAATTCCTAATGTTCCTTATATACCGATAAATGAGATATTAATTGGGAATGGGTTTATGGATATTAATAATATCATAGAAGGAGGAAATATTTATCATAGGATGGAATTAGAAAATGATATACAAATTCCTAACTTAACCGTAAAGATGATAGAAAATTCTCTTAATTTTTTAAATCCGGTTAAGGCTTACAATGCCATAAGCAGTTCTTATAGTAAACTTATAAAACTGTTGGAGGTAAAGGACAGAGATGACTTTAAAACAGCATTCATGCTTCATAGCTGTTGTATGGTTGAAAGAGCCTTAAAAAAAGAACCCCTTTCCTATGACAATATTGATGAATCTATAAGAAATGCTCCCATGCTTTACAAGAATATAAAGGAATCATTAAAGATAGTTGAAGAAACTTTCGGCATGGAAATTCCCGATACAGAAATCGGATATATAATGGATTTAATTGATACACATTTTGACGATACACATTAATACACTTTAAACATATATCAAGTAGAAAAGAACAGCTTTTTGTATATTTGAAAAAAGCTGTTCTTTTCTTATGTTGACAGGCTGAAAAATTTAATACATGAGTTGGCATGTTAATTGCTTAATTTAATATACGAAAGGTAATAAACAGATAAATCATCACAGGGGAGGTGGCAAAAATTAAAGAGCAGACAAACCCATGGATAATAATACTTACCCATGGAGATGCAGGAAAAGAATTAGTAAAGAGTGCAGAAATGATTCTCGGAAAATTAAAGAATGTTTATACTTTTTCACTACTACCCAATATGTCTTTGAATGATTTCACTAATGACATAAAAAATGTTTTGGAAAAGGCACCAAAAGATACCTTAGTATTTGTAGATTTATTTGGAGGGACTCCATCTAATGTGGCTATTGCACTTTCAAGGGATTATGATATTTCTATTGTGAGCGGCTTAAATATTGCTATGCTGATAGAAGCAGATTCCTTAAGGGAAAACGGAGTCTGCGGAAAAGAATTAGCGGTGGCAGTAGCAAATGTAGGTAAAGAAGCATGTAAAGAGATAACTACCTTGTTTAAAAACCATGCTTAATAAAAATAAAAGAGGAGGGAAATAAATGGCTGATATTAGTCTTATAAGAATAGACTACAGGCTTATACACGGTCAGGTAATAACAAAATGGATGAAACAAACAAATGCAGATCGTATAGAAGTAATAGATGATAAACTTTCAAAAGACCCTTTCATGAGTAAAATATACGTAATGGCAGCACCTCCCGGCGTTAAGGTGGAAATGCTTACAATAGGAGATGCTGTGGATTCATGGAATAAAGACAAGATGGGAAAGGGTAAGCTTTTAGTTTTATTTCAAAATGTAAGCAATGCTTTTTCCGCATGGGAAAAGGGTTTTCCGATTTCCAAAATTCAGATAGGAGGACTTGGTTCTGCTCCGGGAAGAAAAGTAGTATACAGTCAGATAACTCTTAATAAGGAGGATGCAGATACTTTAGCAGAAATGGAAAAAGGAGGTGTAGAGGTATTTTTTCAGACTGTCCCTGAAGACAATCCGGCGGAATTACAAAAAATACTGAAAAAATTCAAATTTTAAAGGAGATGAATTATAAATTATGGTTATCAAATCTATTATCATAGCTATTATTTATTGGCTTGCTTGGAGTAGAATAGGGTATACGTTTTCGATGATATTGAGACAGCCTTTGACTCTTGCTGTTCCATTGGGGCTTCTTATGGGTGATGTACGTACAGCAATAATAATAGGGGCATCCCTTGAGATGATTTATATGGGAATAGTGCCGGCTGGGAACAATATTCCGAGTGATGAAGGGTTAGCCGCCTGTATAGCTATACCGATAGCTATACAGATGAAAATGAATCCTCAGATGGCGGTTTCCCTGGCAGTACCTGTGGGGATGTTAGGAGTTCTTATAGATAATGTAAGGAGAACTGTTAATGCAACATGGGTTCATATGGCTGATAAATATGCTGAAGAGGCAAATACTTCTAAGATTATGAAATGTGCTACCATTTATCCTCTTCTGCTTCAACTTCCGTTAAGAGGTATACCGGTATTCTTGGCAAGTTTATATGGACCGACAGGTGTTCAAGCATTTATGAAAGTTATTCCGGAATGGTTCACTCATGGCTTGACTGTTGCAGGAGGAATTATGCCGGCCTTAGGATTTGCTCTTACTATTAATGTAATAGGAAAGAGAAATTTACTCCCCTATTTTTTTGTAGGATTTTTCCTTGTTCAATATAGCAAAATCAGCGTAATAGGAGCAGCAATATTTGGGATATGTGCAGCATTTATTCATATCCAATTTCAACCTAATAAAGGAGGGACAGAAGCATAATGACAACCGAATCAAAGTCTAATGAAATTAAAAATAATGATTTGTCAAATAAACCTGATAAATTGACTAAAAAGGATATTACTAAATCATATTTCACTTGGTATATAGTCACTGAAATGTCGAATTCCTTTGAAAGACTACAGAGCTTGGCTTTTTGTGCATCTATGATCCCCATATTAAAAAAATTATATAAGACAAAAGAGTCATTGAGTGATGCCTTAAAAAGACATCTTGTATATTTTAATACCCAGGGAACATGGGGCGCAGTAATCCATGGATTAACTATAGCAATGGAAGAAGAGAAGGCAAATGGTGAAGAATCTGTCACGGGAGAGGCAATCACAGGAATTAAAACAGGGCTTATGGGTCCTTTCGCCGGAATAGGAGATACACTGGATTGGGGTACATTGAAACCTATAATATTAGGGCTTTTTATTCCGTTTGCTTTAAAAGGAAGTGTAGCAGCTGCATTAGCTCCTATAGTTATAATTACTGCAATAACAATGGTTATAGGATATGTATTGTGGTATAAAGGATATACCCTTGGACGTAAATCCATAACAAGTATACTTGAGTCAGGGAAAATACAGCAATTAATGGTAGGCGCTGAGGTTCTTGGATTGTTCATGATGGGATCGCTAGCTTCTACTTATGTTAAATTATCCACTCCGGCAGTTATAAATATAGGGCAACAGAAATTAGCTGTACAATCAGGAATAATAGATAAAATAGCACCGGGGATTTTACCCCTTATAGCGGTTCTTGGCATCTATGCTTATTTAGTAAAAGTAGGTCCTAAGTTTGTAAGAATACTGTTTGGGATACTTTTAATAAGTATCTTGGGAGCAGCAATTGGAATTTTTTAAAACTTTATGGCAAACTTGTTTCACAGATGGGAATTAATATTTTAGAAGGCTTACTTCTGGAATAAAAGGAGGAATTAAAATTATGAAGATGAAAGTAGCAGTAATGGAAGATATAAAAAAGATGAGTGTAAAAGAAATGGATGTGCCGGAAGTTGGAGCGGGAGAAGTGTTAGTGAAGATTTATCAATGTAATATATGTACGACGGATTGGCAGACATGGGCAGGACTTCGTAAATCTCAGGGAAGAAAGTTACCGTGGGTGCCCGGCCATGAGATGTCGGGAGAAATAATAGAAATAGGAGAAAATGTAAGGCCTGAATTGAAAGTAGGTATGCATGTAGGATTTATTGCTCAGGGAAGCAGAGCATGCGGAGAATGTTTTTATTGTCGTATGGGGCATACTAGCAGATGCCTTAATAAGCCGAAACAAATTGAAATTGATGGTATTGAAGGATATTTTGGAATGGCTCAATACTTTGTCGTAAATTCAAAGAGAGTTTTAAAGTTGGGGGACGATTTGCCATATGAGGAAGGCGGTTACTTAGAACCTACTTCCACAGCAGTTCATGGAATAAAAAGGCTCAGAGTAAAGCCAAATGATAATGTTCTTGTAATAGGAGCAGGTAATTTGGGACTTGTTAATGCACAAGTGGCGAAAATATACGGAGGGAATGTACTTGTAAGTGAAATTAATGAAGAAAGATGTAAAATAGCCCAGTCCCTTGGTTTAGCGACTATAAATCCGTCTAAGGAGGATATAGCTAAAAGAGTTGAAGAAATAACAGAGGGAAGAGGAATGGATGCGGTTATACTTGCAGTTGGAAATACTAAAGCCAACGACCAGGGGATACAATTGCTTTCAACAATGGGAAGAATATTATTCTTTGCATCAGGCTATCCCACTCCGGAACTTAATATAGATTCAAATAAGATTCATTATAACGAATATGAGCTTATAGGAACTTATGGAGCGGATTTTTCGGATTATGTGATAGCTGCGGATTTGCTCAGCAAAAGGCTTGTAAAAGTAGATAAAATGATTTCATATAAAGTTCCTATTAATGAAGTTCAGAGGGCTTTTGAGCTTGCAGCTACTCCGGGTAATTATCGTGTTTCAGTATCCATGTGGTAATCGTATGCTTATCTAATATTGTATATTTGGTTGGAAGGAGAAATGAAGAATGTTATTGCCAATGAGTGATATATTGAATAAGGCTGAGAAAGAAGGGTATGGAGTTGTAGCAGCAGATGTTTTTAATGTCGATACGGTTTTAGGAATATTTCAAGTAGCAGACGAACTTAAATCTCCAGTTATAATAAATTGTCCGCCGAGATATGACTTAGAATTAATAGCACAGGCTATAAAGTTTTACAGTTTAAGGTATCCTGAGGTTGTTGTTGCTTCAAATCTTGATCATGGTTTGAAGTTTGAAACAGCAGTAGAGGCATTAAAATATGGATTTACTTCAATAATGGTGGACAGATCCCAGCTTCCTTTTGAGGAAAATATTAAAGAAACAGCAGAAATTGCTAAAATAGCACACGCTGTCGGCGTATCGGTTGAGGCTGAATTAGGTCATGTAGGTAAAGGCGTAAGTTACGATATTGATAGAGATGCAGGTTTAACAAGGGTTGAAGAAGCAGTTGAATACATCAACAGAACTTCGGTTGACTGCCTTGCCGTAGCCATAGGTACTGCCCACGGAAGATATACGGGAGTTCCCAAAATAGATTTTGACAGATTGGTAAGCATAAAGGAGAAAGTATCCATACCTCTGGTTTTACACGGTGGTTCTTCAACAGGAGACGATAACCTCAAGAAAGCAGTAAAATTGGGAATTACTAAAGTTAACATATTTACCGATTTACTTATTGAAGGAGCAAAATATATTAAAGATCATATTGAAAAAGAAAAATCCTCAACAATGGAATCTATTTATAAAGAAGGAATGACAGGGTATAAAAACATGTTAAAGCATTACATGTATTTGTTTGAGTCTGTAAACCGCATATAAATTAAAATTATAAGAAAAATTTTGTACTGTATATTTAACTACTAATTTATTATAATTAATTTTGAACTTTATTGTATGATTCCTCCATGGAATTATGCAATAAAGTTTAAATTGTATTTGACTAAATAAGGGAGGCAACAAAATGGCAGATTTATTTATGATGCCTGAATATATTTATACAGGCGATGACGCCTTGAACCTTGCGGAGAAAAAAATATCAGAACTTGGCAAAAAGGCACTTATTGTTACGGGGAGTACAGTGATTAAATTTGGAAGCATAAAGAAACTGACTAATCTATTAGATAAAATAGGAATTAAATATGAAACATACAGCGAAATAAACGGAGAACCTACCGATATTATGGTAGATAAGGGAATAAAAAAATATAAAGAAAATGGATGCGATTTTATCATAGGCTTTGGAGGAGGAAGTTCTTTAGATACAGCTAAGGCAGTAGGAGCTATGATAACAAATGAAGGAGAGATAAATGATTATCTTGGAAAGATAATACCGAATCCGATTCCTCCTTTAGTTGCTATACCGACAACGGCAGGAACAGGTTCTGAGGTTACTCAATTTACAATAATATCTGATACAAAAAGGGATATAAAGATGCTCCTTAAGGGACATTATTTGATTCCGAAATTAGCAGTAATAGATCCGTTCTTTACATTGTCTGCTCCGCCTAAAGTGACTTCTTCTACCGGATTGGATGCTTTGACTCATGCAATTGAAGCTTATACATCGAAAAAAGCTCAGCCTTTATCCGATATCTTTGCAGTTTCCGCAGTAAAAAGAATATTTAAAAATTTGTTAAAAACGTATAATAACGGAAAGGATACTGATGCCAGAAGGGAAATGTCCATAGCAGCTCTTGAAGCAGGTATTGCATTTAACAACTCCTCCGTGACGATAGTTCATGGAATGAGCAGACCTATCGGTGCCCTTTTTCATATTCCTCACGGGCTGTCTAATGCAATGCTGCTTAATAATTGCCTTGAATTTGCACTAAAAGGAGCAGTTGAAAGATTTTGCGATTTAGCAAAGGCCATAGGAACATATAAAGAAGGGATGACCGAATTGGAAGGTGGGCAGTCTTTTATTAATTCAGTAGGGAAACTATGCAGTGATTTAAATATCCAGACTCTTGAAGAGTTTGGAGTAGATAGAAATGAATATTTTGGAAGTTTGGATAAAATGGCAGAAGACGCACTACAAAGCGGAAGTCCGCAAAACACGAGAAGAAACCCTCAAAAGGAAGATATAGTTAAAATTTACAGATCACTATGGAAATAAGATACTATAGAGAAGGCTGCTACAAAATTAATTTTGTAGCAGCCTATTTTTGCAAGTTAGCTTTTATA
>NZ_FMIF01000008.1:0-3845 GCF_900095615.1 Sporanaerobacter sp. PP17-6a
TTAAAAAACCTACTTTCTTAATAAGAAAGTAGGTTAATAATCTAACTGACATACTTTCTTATCTCTCAAACCATCATGGTTTGCAGGATTTGGCACCTTTAAATAATATACTTTCATATTATTCAGGCTGCCGGGCTTCATCGGGCCAGTCCCTCTGCCTCTCTCGATAAGAATCAAAATTAACTTTTCATAACCCATAGGAAAATCCTATTTTGCCTTAACGTAAACTTAACCTTAAATTAGTTTCAAAAAAGGCCGCTTCAATTTATTAGTACTTCAATAGAAGCCTTTTTCACAATTAAAAAACCTACTTTCTTAATAAGAAAGTAGGTTAATAATCTAACTGGCATACTTTCTTATCTCTCAAACCATCATGGTTTGCAGGATTTGGCACCTTTAAATAATATATTCTATATTATTCAGGCTGCCGGGCTTCATCGGGCCAGTCCCTCTGCCTCTCTCGATAAGAATTGTTTGTAAAACATATAAACTTGATTTTTTATATTGTGTTTAGTATACATTGGAATTAATAAAATGTCAAGCAAAATTACTTCAAAATTCTCTTTTTAAATATAATTTTTTAGATATAGTTAAAGATATGATATATACTATTACTGAAACAGCCAGAAATATAAACATGCCCTCATTTGGATCAATTTCGGATATATTCTTTAAAATCGCCGTTCCTTGAAATTTTTTTCCTAACTTTGTTACTATAGACGGCAATATAAATATGAAAACCCATAAAATCATATTAAATGTCCTCATCCCTTCTCCCATTTTAAAATAAAATGGATAATATAAAGAATAAAACATGAGAATAATAATTACTGAAATAGATATATCCCACAAAGCCATGGGCTCTCCTTGAACCCCCGCTACAAATAATTTTATTAAATTAGTAAAAATATACATAATTATCCCGTTAAAAACCGCAAAGATCAGCGAAGATGCGTATTTACTTTTAACAATATCAACTCTGTCGATAGGTAAACTGTTTAAAATAGCTTCTGTACTGTTTCTGCCGTCATATCCGTTGACATATATGATTACAGCAAAAGTAATCATACAGATGGACATAATATACAATACATGGACTGCTACACTTATAGGCTGTGTCAATCCCATAGCCGCCAAAAATAAGACATATATAACGGCAAATATATTAACATTACGGGAAAGCCTTAAATCTTTAATTATCAGATTAATCATATAATCACCCCTTATAAATCCTTATTTTCATATAATTTGATGGATAAAATCAATGATATAATCCATATTATCAGAGCAATTACAGTTGTACTTATTTCTTTCCCAACTATTAAATTTGAAAAGAGGCCGTTTCCTCCGGCACTGTTAGAAGCAACAAGAAATATTCCCATATAGACTGCCATGTATGCTATTTGAGCAATTCTTGGTTCGAATTTTAAATAAAAGGGAAAAACAACTGCCGTAGAAATCAATAATGTCGGAAAAGCAATCTTAATCATAGAAATATTAAAGTAACCAATATTATACAAGCCCAACATATTAATTATCCACAAATAAATTCCTACATATATAATTGAAAATATAAAATATATAATCAATTCCATATACCTACATAAGACTACTTCTTTTCTCGATACAGGGAGGGAATTAATCATTCTGTCAGTATTCCCCTTTACATCATAGGTAAATGATGTTATACATAAAAGATAAGAATAACTGCTGATTAAAATAAAATACAACCATTCTGTCTGGCTGGCTTCAATTACAAAGAGCATCAGCGGTATATAAAATATCAGAAATATCTTTTCCCATGTGCTTGAAAATACAAGCATTAAATCCTTCTTTATCAATCCCGTCATCTTTTTACCTCCTTACCGTATAAACCATTATATCTTCAAGACTTGCCTTTTCTACAAGTATGCTGTCTCCGAATTTTTGTTTCATCTTTTCAACATTATTGGTCAAAGCCTCGAATCCCACAGATGTTTCACGAATTCCTATAAATTCTTTTCTTATGTCTTTATCAAGGAGATCAGTTCCTCCCTTGATCAGGACATAATTTTCCATGACTTCATCCTTTGATTTCGAAAATACTATATTTCCTTTATTTATAAATGTTATATAATCAGCTATTTTCTCTAAATCCGTAGTTATATGAGTTGAAAAGAACACACTTCTCTTTTCATTCTGAATTATATTATAAAGGATGTCAAGAATATCTCTTCTGAAAACTGGATCAAGACCGGAAGTAGGCTCATCCATGAGTATCAGATCCGCATTATGAGACAGAGCTATGGCAAGAGAAAACTTCATCTTCATCCCTTTTGATAATGTTTTGATTTTGGATTTCGGATTTAAATCAAATTCTTTTAAATAATGCTTAAACTGATTTTCATCCCAATTTTTATAAAAACTTGATACTATATTTTTCATCTGATTTATGGTTAAGGTTTCGTAATAATAATTTTCATCATACACAAACCCTATCCTGTTTTTAACTTTTTTCTCATCTTTTATATTATCCATTCCAAAAATCTTAATATCTCCTTCGTCTTTCTTAAGCAAATTCATTATAAGCTTTATGGTAGTGCTTTTCCCCGCACCGTTAGGCCCTATAAATCCCATTATATACCCATATTCCAGTTTAAAACTGATATCATTTAGGGTAAAATTTTTAAAATTTTTCTTTAATTTATTTACCTCTAAAATATAATCCATAATTATTCCTCCTCAAACAATATTTTCAGCATTTCTTCAATTTCATCATAACTAATCCCTAAAAGCCTGCTTTCTTTAACTATTTCGGACAACTTTTCTTCTATTATCTGTAATTTTTTCTCCTTTATAAGTTCCTTGTTTTGTAATGCTACAAAGGAGCCTTTCCCTTGAACGGTTTCTATAAAACCTTCTTTTTCTAATTCCTCATAGGCTCTTTTGGTAGTAATGACCGATATACTGAGATCCCTCGCCAATCCTCTGATTGAAGGCAAAGCTTCTCCCTCCTTCAGTTCTCCTTTTATTATCATTTCCTTTATTTGATTGACAACTTGTTCATATATAGGCTCATTAGACGAATTGGATACTATAATTTTCATAGAAATCCTCCTAAAATAAACTGTTTATTTTGTATATACTGTATATATAATATATGTACAGTATATAATTATATAACTTAATTGTCAATATATTTTTAGCAAACTTTTCATGTATTTTATTGACAAAAAATCCATATTGATTTATTATTAATGTAAACTTATTTTAAAATATTGGTTTACAAAGGAGATGACATGATGAAGATATCTTCAAAAGAAATAACATTAGTGGCTTTATTTGCCGGATTAACTGCTATAGGAGCATTTGTCAGTATTCCGTTAGGTGATGTACCTATTACATTACAAACATTGTTTGTTATTCTGTCGGGACTTATTTTAGGGCCTAAATTAGCTGCTCTTTCCCAAATCATTTATGTAATATTAGGTTTGATCGGTATTCCCATATTCGCCAACTTTACGGGAGGCCCTCAGTCGGTATTAAAACCCAGCTTCGGATTCTTAATCGGATTTATATTTGCGGCTTTTATAGTAGGCAAAATAGCAAATACGGGAGAAAAAATAAATAAGAAAAGAATTTTGGCTGCTGCCTTTGCGGGAACCATAGTAATTTATCTATTCGGATTGCCCTATATGGCGTTTATATTGAACAAAATCATGGCAAAAAATCTTCCGACATCGGTTATTCTTAAAACAGGGTGTATAATATTCCTTCCGGGGGATGCTTTAAAAACCGTAATATCTTCGTTAACAGCTATAAAAGTACTGCCTAAAATAAATAAGGTACACAGCCATTAGCCAAAA